>DATCUS010000196.1:0-24488 GCA_036561845.1 Tardiphaga sp.
CGGCCGCCTCGACTTCGTCCAGCGCGCGGATCCGCAGCGCGTTGTCCTTGAAGACCTGCACGGTCTTGGCCATGATGCCGACCTCGTCGCCGCGCTCGACACCGGGGATTCCGGCGTCCAGCGAGCCCTCGGCAAGCGAGCCCATCCGCGCGCCGAGCTGTCCCAGCGGGCGCGTGATGCTGCGGCCGATCAGCCAGGCGATGATGCCGGCAACGGCGCCGATCGCGACGATGGCCAGGCCAAGTGCCCACATGATCGGCTTCAGTTTGGCATCAAGGTCATCCAGATAGGCGCCGGTCCCGACATACATGTTCCAGCCGGGGATCGCGGCTGCGTAGCCCACCTTGGGGGTTGGCGTGGTCGCGCCGGGCTTCACGTAGTCGAAATACACCAGGGCTTCGCCCTTGGCAGCGACGCCGTCGCGCCATTCGCGGGTCATCGACCTGCCATTTGTCACTGAGTTGAGACGGTTCTGACCGAACGCCTTGGGATCCTGCCCCATCAGCGTGACGCCCTCCATGGTGCCACCGAAGAAGTAGCCGGCCCCTTTGTCATAGGTCATCGTGTTGACGCGGCCGGTGAATTCCGCGATGGCCGCTTCCTTGGTGAGGGCGCCGGCATCAACCTTCTTCTGCAGACCGATTGCCATGTTGCGCACGGTCTCGACGATGGTCTTGGTCTGATCGATCCGCGCTTCCAGCATCTCCCGCTGCACCAGATAGCCGGCGAGAACGCCGGCAGCGCACAGCCCGAGCAGCGTCACCCCCACCAGGATGACCAGTTTGGGCGTGATGCGAAGATTGTTGAGTTTCACTGGGTGTCTCCGGAAGGTCGCGCGCGGGATAGTCTTGCATTCGACGCTACCAGCCGGGCCTTCGGGGAAGGTTATCTGACCGAGCCGTAGAACTACGGGGATTTGGCGCGAGCTGACCCGGCAACAAAACGCCCTCCCCGATGAGGGAGGGCGCTTTGAGATGCCATGACAGCGCGCTTCAATCGCTCCACTGCCGGAAGTTCAGCTCAAGCGTTCAGATCAAAACACCAGCGCCTTGGCCTGCTTGACCTGCGGCAGCCCCTGCACTTTCGCCAGCACGTCCACGGGCACCGCGCCGTCGACCTCGACCAGCGCGATGGCGTCGCCGCCCTTGCTGTTGCGGCCGAGATGGAAGGTGGCGATGTTGATCTTCGCATCACCCAGAAGGCTCGCGAACTTGCCGATGAAGCCCGGCTTGTCCTCGTTGGTGACGTAGATCATCGACTTGCCGAATTCGGCATCGACGCGGATGCCCTTGATGTCGACCAGGCGCGGCTGGCCGTCGGCATAGACCGTACCGGACACCGAGCGTTCCTGGGTCTCGGTGTTGACAGTCACCGTGATCAGGCTCTCGTAGTCGCTCTGCGCGGCGCGCACCACTTCGTCGACCACCATGCCGCGCTCCTTGGCGACGACGGGGGCGGAGACGACGTTGACGTCGCCAAGCATCGGCCGCAACAACCCGGTCAGCGCCGCCGAGGTCAGCGCCTTGATCTTCATCTCCGCCACATGGCCTTCATAGGTGATGGTGACCTTGGAAATGCCGGTCTCCGTGAGCTGGCCGGCGAAAGAACCGAGCTTCTCGGCGAGCTCGATGAACGGCTTCAGCTTCGGCGCCTCCTCGGCGGTAATCGAGGGGAAGTTGACGGCGTTGGAAATTGCGCCTGTGAGCAGATAGTCGGACATCTGCTCGGCGACCTGCAGCGCCACGTTCTCCTGCGCCTCCGTGGTCGCAGCGCCCAGATGCGGCGTGCAGATCACGTTGGGATGGCCGAACAGGACGTTGGTGGTGGCGGGCTCCTCGACGAATACGTCGAAGGCGGCACCCGCGACGTGTCCGGAGTTCAAGGCATCGACCAGCGCCTGTTCGTCGACCAGGCCACCGCGCGCGCAGTTGATGATGCGCACGCCCTTCTTCATCTTGGCAATAGCCGACGCATCGATGATGTTCTTCGTTTTTTCGGTCAGCGGCGTGTGCAGGGTGATGAAGTCGGCGCGCTTGAACAGCTCCTCGAGCTCGACCTTCTCAACGCCGAGATCCTTGGCGCGCTCCGGCGACAGGAACGGATCGAACGCAATCACCTTCATGCGCAGCCCGAGCGCGCGATCGGCGGCGATCGAGCCGATGTTGCCGCAACCGATCACGCCCAGCGTCTTGCCGGTGATCTCCACACCCATGAAGCGGTTCTTCTCCCACTTGCCGGCCTGGGTGGAGGCGTCGGCCTGCGGAATCTCGCGCGCCAACGCCATCATCAGCGTGATGGCATGCTCGGCGGTGGTGATCGAATTGCCGAACGGCGTGTTCATCACGATGATGCCCTTCGCCGTCGCCGCGGGAATCTCGACATTGTCGACGCCGATGCCGGCGCGGCCGATCACCTTCAGCCGCGTCGCCTTTTCGAGGATCTTCGCGGTGGCTTTTGTCGCCGAGCGAATGGCAAGGCCGTCATAGTTGCCGATGATTTCAGCAAGCTTGTCCTTGTCCTTGCCGAGGTTGGGCTGGAAGTCGACGTCGATGCCGCGATCCTTGAAGATCTGCACGGCGGCGGGAGACAGGGCGTCGGAAATGAGAACCTTGGGAGCCATGATTGCAAGTCCTTGTGGTCGGTGAGGAGCCGCGGACGCGGTCGCAAAATTGAAGCGATGTCGCCGGCTGTCAGCGCAGCCAGCGCAGCATGTGAGGAAACGGCGGGACGCCATTCTCGGCCGCGAGGCGCGGTTCGAACGTCATGCCGTACCACTGGAGCAACGGCTGGCCGAACGTGCCGCCGGTGTTGAACAGGTTGATCAGCGTCTCCGAACTGCCGTGATAGCCGCCGGAGTGGAAGACAATTTCCGGTTCGAGACCTAGATGCCGGACCGCCGCATAGGACCAGGCCTGCGCGGCGATTTCCTCGCCGTCCGAGGGCATCAGTTGCGCGGCATGCCGCTCGGCCGGATCGGTCACCGCAAGATGGCCGGCTTCGTGCAGCAGGTCCCCGGGATAAGCAAGCCGCAGCTCATCGACGAAGATCGCCCCATCCTTGATCTCGAGACCGGGGAGGAAGGTCGGGCCCGGCAACTGCGCCGGGCGCACATCGATCCCGATGCCGCGAATGAAGTCCGCGAGCCGCTCGACGAGCGGATCGGCGAACATGTCACGCGGCCTTGGCGAGCGTCAGCTTGGTCTCGGCAAAGGCCCAGTCGATCCACTGCGTCAGGATCTCGACGTCCTTCGCCTCGACGGTCGCGCCGCACCAGATGCGCAGGCCGGCCGGTGCATCGCGGTAGTGCGCGAAGTCGTAACCGGCGCCTTCTTTCTCGACCAGCGCGACCAGCTTCTTGGCGAAGTCGGCCTGGGCATCGGCCGACAGCGACGTGATGGCGGGGTCGACCACCTTCATGCACACCGAGGTGTTGGAGCGGATCGCCGGATCGGCGGCGAGAAAATCCACCCACGGCGTCCTCGCCTTCCAGTCGGCCAGCACTTTCGTGTTGGCGTCAGCGCGCGCGATCAGCGCGTTGAGACCGCCGACCGACTTGGCCCAGCCGAGCGCATCGAGATAGTCCTCGACGCACAGCATCGACGGCGTGTTGATGGTCTCGCCTTCGAAGATGCCTTCGTTGAGCTTGCCGCCCTTGGTCATGCGGAAGATTTTCGGCAGCGGCCAGGCCGGCGTGTAGCTCTCCAGACGCGCGACGGCGCGGGGCGAGAGCACCAGCATGCCGTGCGCAGCCTCGCCGCCGAGCGCCTTCTGCCAGGAGAAGGTGACCACATCGAGCTTGGCCCAGTCGAGCTTCTGCGCGAACGCGGCGGAGGTGGCGTCGCAGATCGTCAGGCCTTCGCGGTCGGCCTTGATCCAGTCGGCATTGGGGACGCGCACGCCCGAGGTGGTGCCGTTCCAGGTGAACACGATGTCGGACGCGGGATCGGCCTTGGAGAGGTCGGGAAGCTCACCGTAGCCGGCGTGCAGCTTGGTGACATCCTTGAGCTTCAATTCCTTGACGATGTCGCTGACCCAGCCTTCGCCGAAGGATTCCCAGGCAATGGTGGTGACCGGCCGCGCACCGAGCAGCGACCACAGCGCCATTTCCACGGCGCCGGTGTCGGAGGCCGGCACGATGCCGATGCGGTAGCCGGCGGGGACTTCCAGCACCTCGCGCGTCAGTTCGATCGCGAGCTTGAGCTTGGCCTTGCCGACCTTGGCGCGGTGCGAGCGACCGAGCGCGGCGTCCTTGAGTTTTTCGGGGGTCCATCCGGGGCGCTTGGCGCAGGGGCCGGAGGAAAAATGCGGCACATTCGGCCGGGAAGATGGCTTCGCTGCAGTCATAATCTATCCTTCCAGATAGCGAGCCTCCCGTTGGGGGGAGGTGGCCCGCTGGCCGGCATATGGCAATTGCCCTCCTCCGTCAAGGAACTTGGCCGCTCCCACAGGGAAGTGATCGTCCCTCGACCGCCTCCACCGCCTGGGCCTGTTCGAGCAATCCCGCAGCGACGGCCACCGAGCGTATTGCCTTGCGCTTGCTGGTGAACTTCATCACGCCGCGGTTGTTCACCTGGACGACGTAGTCGTTGCCCACCTTGACGATCGCATAGCATGTCATTTTTGATTCCGCTTCCGCGTCTAGATACGCGCGAAACGTCAGTCCGTTGCACGACATAAACGTCGCGCGCCACATTGGTTGACGACAGGTTAACCGGACCGCGGCGGACGCGGCTGTCCGCGGCCTTCAACGGATGGTTGCAGGCCCAACTCTCGTTCGGCCGCGGCAATCCAGCGCCGGATCGACGCGTAGCCGTCGAGATGGAAACCGCCTTCATGGGCAACGCGCGTATAGGCCAGCAGCGCCACGTCGGCGAGCGTGAACGCATCGCCGATCAGGAATTTGGTCGCGCCGAGCTGGTGCTCCATGCGCGCCAAGGCAAAATAGCCGCGCTTGACCTTGTCCGCATCGAGATCTGACACGGCCTTGCCGAGATAGACCATCTGATGGCGGCAGACCGCGATATAGGGCTCGTGGCTGTATTGTTCCCAGAACAACCACTCGTCCATCTTCGCGGCCTGAAAGGCATCGGCGGGAATGAGATCGCTGGCGCGGGCGAGATAGCGGATGATGGCGTTGGATTGCGCCAGCACGCGGCCGTCGTCGAGCACGATGGTCGGCACCTGGCCGGCGCCGTTGAGCGCGAGAAATTCCGGGGTGCGGCTCTCACCCTTCAGCGTATCAATGGCGATCCAGTCATAGGGCAGCCCCAGCCGGTCGCTGACCCACTTCACCTTCAGGCAGTTGCCGGAATTGATGTCGCCGTAGATCTTCATGATCGCTGCGCTCCATGTCGGGAGCCCAGAGCAGCAGCAGCGTCAAATCCTGTCAACAGGTTTGGCTGCCGCAGCGTGCGATCAGAACTTGTAGCCGAGACCGGCGCGCACGGTGTTGATGCTGGTGTCGACGCTCGACGAGAAGCGGATGTATTCCCACTCGGCACGAAGGAACAGGCCGCCAATCAAATTGACATCCACGCCAAGGCCCGCGGAATAGCCGTACAGCAAGTGGCTATATTGGGCGTCGGTCTTGTTGTAGTCGAACGAAATTGACTGAAAGCCTGGCGCCGCGCTGACGTTGACCGCCTGGCCGAAGACGCGCGCCGTCCTGATGATGTCCGCCTGCCCCAGCGCGATGCCGCCGAACATGTAGGGCAGAAATGATCCGATTGCGTAACCGGCTCTCGCCCGCAGCGTTCCCATGTCCGAGATCGACATGCTGGCGGACCCGTAATTGGTCACACCATTGGTGTAGCCGAGCGAGTCGATAAACGAACGTCCCACGCTGCCGGTCTGCGTGCCGCCAAATTTGCCGTGCAGGTAACTGAGCTCGACGCCGATCACGACATCGTCCCACTGGCTGTTATAGCCGACGAAGCCGCCGATGCCGTTGCCGTTCTGTGATGCCTTGCCCATCACGGGCCATTGCGACACCTGGCCATCCTGCTCGATCGCGAGGCCGTCGAGCATCCGCGCCGTAACCGCGCGTGTGGCTCCCGTGAAATTCATATCGGAGCGACCGTAGCCCGCTTGTGCGCCGATGTAGTAGCCCTGCCAGTTCACCTGCGAGGAGGTCACGCCGTCCGTAAAAGCGCCGCGCAGCACCGGAAGGTCCGGCATGTCGGCGGCCTGTGCGCTGTGCACCATGCCGAGCACTGCTATCGCCGTCAGAAATTTACGCATCACGACATCCTCAACTAACCGACTGCCGTGATCATCCCGCGTTAACCTTAACCAATGGTTGCGCCGGCGCGGTTTGCGCAAAACAAAACGGCGCGGGAAGATCCCGCGCCGTTAAGATGTCTTAAAATAGTTGGGCGGATCAGCCCTTGCGGATCAGCGGCGGCGGCGGCGCGTAGGCCGGCGGGCTGTCGAGATTCCAGCGCACGCCGAGCTTCAGGTCATGCGAGGTGATGTCCTTGAAGGTCATCGGATTGTTTATATTGTTCGTTCCGTCGAAGCTGCGCAGATCGCCGGTCATGCCCTTGCCCAAGTCGAGGTAGCTATACCCCATTTCAACGGTCATGTTCGGTGTAACCTTGTAGGCGAGACCGGCATGTAGCGCCCATGCAAGATTCCACTTTGAGGCGGTGTCGCCATAGGCGGTGCCGGATCCAACGCCGGAGCCCGGCGGGAATAGCGAGCCGACATTCTGATCGGTGAAGTTCGCGATTGTCACCCGCGCGCCGCCAACGCCGGCGCCGATGTACGGCGTGACACACCACCAGGTGCCGAGATCGACATAGGCGTTCGCCATCACCACCCATTCGGACTTGGTGGCGGTGTAGGTGTCGGCGCCGTAACCGATCGTGCCGCCGTTGTTGAACGTGTTGTTGTCAGTGCCATGGAACGCAGCCTTGCCACGATACTGGCCGGTGACGTCGGCGCGGAACCAGTTGTTGAACTGATAACCGACACCGAGGCCGTAGATGCCAGCGGTCGAGAAATCGAGAGTCTGGCGCTGTGTGAGCAGAGTCGAATCAAGTGCGTTGTCGAGGCGCTTGACGCTCTGATTGCTGAAGCCGATATCGCCGCGCAGGTACCAGCCACCGAAATCCTCGGCCGGAGGTGCGTAATACTGCTGCGGCGGCGGGGGCAAGGGCATGTCGGCGGCGAAAACCGCGGTCGACATCAGGGAAGCCGCTCCGGCGGCCAATATCAATTTCACGCTACGCATTGGCTTTGTCCTTTTTCAAGAGAGGCAATACCCGGGGCCCCACACTCAGAAATTCACGGACGAACCATGCCATCAAATTGTTAAGCGCCACTTAACCCTAACTATTAAGGTTGACAATGAATGATGATTTGCAGCGGAACCGCGCCGCGCGCCGACCACAAGTACTAACGATGTCTTGATATCGGACGGGTCGGGCGCTGCGATGCAAAATCCGACGCCGCTGTGATCGCAGGCTAGCGCGCAGCCTTCGGCATTTTCGGCAGCAGCACGGCGAGCAGGCCGATGACCGGCAGCACGGCGCAGAGCTGATAGACGAAGGCGATGCCCATGCGATCGGCGACCTCGCCGAGGATCGCCGCGCCGATGCCCCCTGCCCCGAAGGCGAAGCCGAAGAACAGGCCGGAGATCATGCCGAAGCGGTGCGGCACCAGTTCCTGGGCATAGACCAGGATGGCCGGCATCGCCGACGACAGGATGAAGCCGATGATCACGCTGAGCACCGCGGTGCCGGCAAGTCCTGCGAACGGCAGCGCCAGCGTGAACGGCAGCACGCCGAGGATCGAGAACCAGATCACATAGCGCCGCCCGATGCGGTCACCGATCGGTCCGCCGAAGAAGGTGCCGACCGCATTGGCGGCGAGGAACACGAACAGATAAAGCTGCGCGGCCTGGGTGGAGACGCCGAACTTCTCGATCAGGTAGAATGTGTAGTAGCTGGTCAGGCTCGACATGTAGATGAATTTCGAGAACACCAGCACGATCAATATGCCGATCGCGAATGCCACCTTGCGCGGCGTCGGCGCGTCGGGATGGCGCGCTGCGGCGGCGCCATTGCGCGGCACGATGCGCGGCTTGTACCAGCGGCCGATCTGCCACAGCAGAACGATGGCCAGGAAAGCGATCGAGGAGAACCAGGCGATACTGGGCTGGCCGAACGGCACCACGATCAGCGCCGCCAGCACCGGCCCCAGGGCCGATCCCGCATTGCCGCCGACCTGGAACACCGATTGTGCCAGACCGTAGCGGCCACCGGAGGCCAGCCGCGCGATCCGCGCCGATTCCGGGTGAAACACCGCCGAGCCGAGTCCGACCAGACACGCGGCGATCAGGATCACCGCATAGACATGGGCGATGCTCAGCAGCAGCAGGCCAAAGAACGTAAAGCCCATGCCGATCGCCAGCGAGAACGGCAGCGGCTTCCTGTCGGTGAAATGGCCGACCACCGGCTGCAGCAGCGACGCGGTGATCTGGAACGCTAGCGTGATCAGGCCGATCTGCGCGAAATCCAGCGCATAGTTCTCCTTCAGGATCGGATAGACCGACGGAATCAATGACTGCATGGTGTCGTTGAGGAAATGCGACAGGCTGATGCCGCCGAGCACCAGATAGGCCGGACCGGTTGCGGCAGCCAGCGCCGGCGCGCTCACGGGCGCGACCTGCGTTTCCTCGGTGACGACAACGGGCTTGTTCACGACGGCATCCTGCAATGGGACGCTCCTCGTACAATGAACGGCGCAGGCCGACTATCGATATTAGCTGATAGCAGCGATGCGCGAGGCAAAGCTGCCGTGCGCTCTTCTTCACCTCTCCCCGCAGGCGGGGAGAGGGAAACTTCGGCGCGCGTCGATCAGGCTGCGGCAGCCTCGCCGAGCGCGGAGACGATGGTATCGACCACCTCCTCCACCAGGATGCGGTCGTCGCCCTCGCCCATCACCCGGATCACCGTCTCGGTGCCTGAGGCGCGGATCAGCAGCCGGCCATGGCCGTTCAGCCGGACCTCACCGGCGGCGATGGTCGACTTGACCTCGGCATCGTCAAGCGGCTTGCCGCCCCGATAGCGCACGTTTTTCAGGATCTGCGGCAGCGGCTCGAACAGGTGGCAGACTTCGGAGACCGGGCGGCCAGACTTCTGCACCACCGCCAGCACCTGCAACGCCGCGACGAAACCGTCGCCGGTGGTCGCATAATCCGACATGATGATGTGGCCGGACGGCTCGCCGCCGACATTGTAGCCGTTCTTCATCATCTGCTCGAGCACGTAGCGATCACCGACCGCAGTGCGGATCAGTTCGATGCCCTGCGCATTGAGGAAACGTTCGAGGCCGAGATTGGACATCACGGTGGAGACGATGCCCGGCTTGGCCAGGCGGCCGTCTTCCTTCCAGCTCTGTGCGATCACCGCGAGCAACTGGTCGCCATCGACCACATGGCCGCGCTCGTCCACCAGGATGACGCGGTCGGCGTCGCCGTCCAGCGCAATGCCGATGTCGGCGCGCATCTCGCGGACCTTGCGGCACAGCGCTTCCGGCGAGGTGGAGCCGCATTCCTTGTTGATGTTGAAGCCGTCGGGCTCGACACCGATGGAGATCACGTCGGCGCCGAGTTCCCACAGCGCTTCAGGCACCACCTTGTAGGCCGCGCCGTGCGCGCAATCGATCACCACGCGCAGGCCGTCGAGGCTGATGTCGCGCGGCAGCGTGCGCTTGGCGAATTCAATGTAGCGGTCGTGCACGCCGTCGATGCGGCGGGCGCGGCCGAGGCTGGCGCTCTGCGCGAGCTTCCTGCCCAGATCCTCGTCGAGCAATTCCTCGATCTGTTTCTCGACGTCGTCCGACAGCTTGAAGCCGAGCGGACCGAACAGCTTGATGCCATTGTCCTCGAACAGGTTGTGCGATGCGGAAATCATCACGCCGAGATCGGCGCGCATCGACTTGGTCAGCATCGCCACCGCCGGGGTCGGCATCGGGCCGACCAGCAGCACGTCCATGCCCACCGAGGTGAAGCCGGCCACCATCGCGTTCTCGATCATGTAGCCGGACAATCTGGTGTCCTTGCCGATCACCACGCGGTGGCGATGCTCGCCGCGCTGGAACACCAGGCCGGCGGCCTGCCCAACCTTCAACGCCAGCTCCGGCGTGATCACGCCATTGGCGCGGCCCCGAATGCCGTCCGTCCCGAAATATTTACGGCTCATGCTAACCCCCACCGTCGCCTGCGGCTGCCGGCAAACCCGGCCGAACACCCCAAACGCGACGCCCCACTGGCGTATGACGGTCTTATAAAGCCCCGGTGGCTAAAATCGCTTCAAAAAATATGATGAATAATTACCACCGAGCCGGGTCGGTCAAAAGCAGTCAACTCATTGAATTTGCTTCCATATATCAGGAACAAGAACGCCAAAACGGCGCCGTCCTAGTCCTTCCGCTTGACGTGATTGTCGGCTTTCGAGGGCGCCGGCTGGGTCACATTGACCGGATCCGAGCCCGGAAAGGTCTCTTCCAGCCCCTCTTCGAGGGCGTCATCGAGCTGCTTCTTCTCGATCTCGGCGGCGGTCGGCGGCTTCGTCCTGGACCCTGGCATGGAGACCTCCTGTGCAAGCCTGGCGCTGTGCGCGCAACGGTCGTTTGGCGGCAGGCGCAACCATGCTAGATGACAAGGAAACAGGCAAATTCAAGAAGGGCCGTGATCGCATCATGAAGCACATCACCTGCATCGAAGATCTTCGTCTGGAGCACAAGCGCAAGGTGCCGAAGGCGTTCTTCGACTATGTCGATCACGGCTCCTACAGCGAAGACACCTTCCGCGCCAATTGCACGGATCTCCAGAAGCTGAAATTCCGCCAGCGCATCCTGGTGGATATCGCGAACCGCGACCTGACCACCACCATCCTCGGCGAAAAGGCCAGCCTGCCGCTGATCTGCGCCCCGGTCGGCTCCACCGGCATGCAATATGGCGACGGCGAGATCCACGCCTGCCGCGCCGCGCAGGCCGCGGGCATTCCCTATACCCTGAGCACCATGTCGATCAATTCGATCGAGGACGTCGCGGGGAATGTCGAGAAGCCGTTCTGGTTCCAGCTTTATGTCATGAAGGACCGCGGCTTCATCAAGGAACTGATCGAGCGCGCCATCGCGGCGAAGTGCAGCGCCCTGGTGCTGACCGTCGACCTGCAGGTGATCGGCCAGCGTCACGCCGATATCAAGAACGGGCTGTCGGTGCCGCCGAAAATCTACAACCTGAAGAACATGATCGATTTCATGAGCAAACCGGCCTGGCTGTTGCGCACGCTGCAGGCCAAGCGGCGCAACTTCGGCAACATCGCCGGTTTCGTCAAGAATGCCGACAATCTGGAATCCGTCGCACAATGGACGTCAACCCAGTTCGACGCATCGCTGAACTGGAAGGATCTCGACTGGATCCGCAGCATCTGGCCGGGAAAGATCGTGATCAAGGGCATCCATGATATCGAGGATGCACGCGAGGCGGTGAAGGTCGGCGCCCAGGCCATGGTCGTGTCCAACCACGGCGGCCGTCAGCTCGACGGCGCGCCGTCGTCGATCTCGGTGCTGCCGGGAATCGTCGACGCCGTGGGGTCCGAGATCGAAGTGATGTTCGACAGCGGCATCCGCTCCGGCCAGGACGTGATGCGCGCGCTCGCCCTGGGCGCGAAGTCCTGCATGATCGGGCGGGCGTATATTTACGGCCTCGGTGCCTACGGCGGCCCCGGCGTCACCAAGGCGCTGGATATCCTGCGCAACGAACTCAGCGTCACCATGGGTCTGTGCGGCGTCAACTCGATCGCCGAGATCGACAAGCACGTATTGGTGCAGTAGCGGCTTGGAGCCAAGGGTCCCCCTTCCTTCCTTCTCCCCTTGTGGGAGAAGGTGGCGCGGACGAAGTCCGCGTCGGATGAGGGGTTACTAGGCTCCGAGCCTGTGGCACCCCTCACCCGTCTCGAACCGCTTCGCGGTTCGATCCACCCTCTCCCACAGGGGGAGAGGGAAGCACAAAGCTACGCGCCGAACTACATCGGCGGCGTCAATCCATCCAGGCCGACATTGACGCGCGAGGTCTCGAACGTGCCGTCGTCCTTCTTCGTGGCGCCCATGATGATGATCTTGGCGCCCGCCTTCAGCTCGCTCTTGTTGCCGGGGACGAAGGTGACGATCGGCGTTTCCGGCGTCACCGTGACTTTCTTTTCGCCGTCCTTGTATTTCACCGTCAGGGTCTGGCCGTCGGTGGCCGCGACCTTCTGGTCGACGGTGGCGTTGGTCATGGTGCTGTTGGGGCGCAGATCCCACGGCCGAAAGCCCTCGCCGGTGCCGCGCATGGCTTCCGGGAAGATATGGATCGCGATCGCCTTCTGGCTGCCGTCAGGCTGCGGCTGGCCGGTGACGCCGATATAGGAGCCCGGCTTGATGTCGGCGAGCGTGGTCTTGGTGATGCCGGTGACGGCGACATTATCGGACAGATGCACCTTCCGCTGGTCGCCGTCGCGGGTCTTGACGGTCAGCATCGCGCCATCGACGCTTTCAATGCTGCCGCGAATGCGCACAGGCTGCGGCTGCTGCGCGTAAGCGACCGACGATAACAGTGTCACCGCCAGGACAGCCCCGGTGCCGACGCGGGTAAAGAGTGAGAACGATCGTGACATTGAATTTCCTCTGAAGAAGCCGGACGGGGAGCGCCCGGCACCTGCAGATCTATACGTGCGACGCGGGTTATCTGTTACGGCATCACACCACTGTGACAGCGAGGTCGGCTTCCACCAGCGCGCGCAGTTCGGGGGTCACTTCGGGCCGTCGCCTGAACCACAGTTCGAAGCCGCGCACCGCCTGGTGGAGCAGCATGCCGAGACCGTCGGCCGTGCGCAGGCCGCGGGCGCGCGCCGCCGCCAGCAGCGGCGTCACCAGAGGCACGTAGACAAGATCGGCGACGGCGGCATGGACCGGCAGCAGCTCGACATTGACCTGCAGCGCCGGCTGGCCATTCATGCCAAGCGATGTGGTGTTCACCAGCAGCCCTGCCCGCGGCAGCACCATATTGATCTGCTGCCATGCCACCGGCACAACTCTCGCGCCGAACTGGTCGGCGAGTGCCTGCGCCCGATCGATGGTGCGGTTGGCGAGATACACGCGCTTGACGCCCCGTTCGAGCAGGCCGAACACCACGGCGCGCGCCGAGCCGCCGGCGCCGAGCACCAGCGCATCATCGGCGGCGTCCCATTCCGGCACCGCGTGGTCGAGATTGTCGATGAAGCCTTCGATGTCGGTATTGGTCGAGCGCAGCGTGCCGTGGTCGTACCACAGGGTATTGGCGGCCCCCACGGCGCGGGCGCGCTGGTCCGGTGCGGTCAAGGTGAGCACGCGCTCCTTGTGCGGGATGGTGATGTTGGCGCCGATATAGCCATGCTTCGACAGGTTCAGCACGAATTCGGCAAAGCCCTCCGGCGGAACCGACTCGATGCTGTAGCCGCCGGGGACGTCGAGCGTGCGCAACCAGTAGTGATGAATCAGCGGCGAACGCGAATGCGCCGCCGGCCAGCCGATCAGACATGCGGCGCGAGGTTTGCTCTGGTAAGGCATCGGTCATCCTTTGCCTCATCAACAAGGCAGCGCGATGCTCAAAACATGCTGATGTCCGGGCTGTCAATGCCACGCCCCGCGAAGGCGGGCGCGCACTGCAACAAAGGCGCTCAAAGCGAGCGCTGTGACCCATGACCCACGGCGGTGTGGCGGCCACCATCAGCGCAGGGCCGCAGCCTCCGTCGCCGCTGGCTCTGCCGCCGCAGGCCTGGCAGCCCGCGCCTTGATCTCCGCCACCGCATCGGCGATGTCCGGCCGATACTTGACCAGCGGCGGCCGCGCACCGTGGGTCAGCAGGGCGCGGCGCACCGGCTGCGAGGTGCCGGTGAGAATGACGCGGACGCCGCGACGCCTGGCCTTCTCGGCAATGCCCTTGATGGCGTTGGCTGCCGTGGAATCCAGGAACGGCACCGCAGCAAAGTCGATCACGAAGGCCTTGTGGCGATCGGAGATGCTGTCCAGCACCGAACCGATGGTCGAGGCGACCCCGAAGAAGAATGCGCCGGTGATGCGATAGACCAGCACGTCGGGATCGGCCACCAGCCGCGTGTCGTACGGCACCCGCTCGCCGTTGGCGTCGTCGGCGCGGTCGCCCGCTGCCAGCGGCACGCCGGCCTCGATGCCGGTGGTCTCCGCCATGCGATTGATGAACAGCACGGCGCCGAGCGCGAAGCCGACCAGGATGCCTTCGGTGAGGTCGCGGAAGATGGTCAGCAGGAAGGTCGCCAGCAACACCATGGCGTCGCCCCATGACGAGCGCAGCAGGGTGGCGAATTCGTGTTTCTCGGCCATGTTCCAGGCGACCACCGCGAGCACCGCCGCCAGCGCCGCCAGCGGGATGTAGCTGGCCAGCGGCGCCGCGACGAGAATGAAGACCAGCAAGAAGACGGAGTGCAGCATGCCGGACACCGGGCCGTGGGCGCCGGCGCGGACATTGGTGGCGGTGCGCGCGATGGTGCCGGTGACGCAGATGCCGCCGAACAGAGCGGCGCCGATATTGGCAGCGCCCTGCGCCACCAGTTCGCAATTGGAGCGATGCCGCCGCCCGGTCATGCCGTCGGCGACCACCGCCGACAGGAGCGACTCGATGGCCCCGAGCAGGGCGAAGGAAATCGCATCGGGCAGCACCGCCTGCAGCTTGGCCAGCGACATCGCAGGCAATGAGGGCAGCGGGAAGCTCTGAGGGATGCCGCCGAATTTTGTGCCGATGGTCTCCACCGGCAACGCAAGTGCCCAGGCGGCGACGGCACTGAGGATCACAGCGATCAGAATGCCCGGCACCGCGGGCCGCCACAGCCGCAGGCCGAGGATGATGGCGAGGCTGGCAACGGTCACCCCCACCGCAGCGAGATTGAAGCTGGGCAGCGCCCGACCGAGCGCCTCCAGCTTCGGCAGCAGATCGCCGGGCTCCTTGCCCGCCAGCGTCAGCCCGAGCAGGTCCCTGATCTGGCTGGCGAAGATGATGACGGCGATGCCTGCGGTGAAGCCCACGGTGACCGGAAACGGAATGAACTTGATGTAGGTGCCGAGCTTCAGGTACCCCGCGGCCATCAGGATGATGCCGGACAACATGGTTGCCAGCACCAAGCCATCGATGCCGTGGCGGTCGACGGTGGTGGCGACCAGCACAATAAAGGCGCCGGCCGGGCCGCCGATCTGAAAGCGGCTGCCGCCCAGCGCCGACACCAGAAAGCCGCCGACCACGGCGGTGATCAGCCCGCGATCCGGCGAGGTGCCCGACGCGATGGCTATGGCCATCGACAGCGGCAGCGCCACGATCGCAACGGTGAGCCCTGCCAGCACGTCATCGCGGAAATCGGCGAAGCCATAGCCCTCGCGCAGCACCGTGACCAGCTTTGGCGTGAACAGTTCGGCAAAGGTCGGCTGTGTCAGCTGCCGCATGTGGTGACGCACCCCCATGTCCCAAGTCGCAGATTACCATGTCACGGCAGGCGGCCGGAGATATTGAGCGGGATCAAAGGGCGACGCCGTCGCTTCGTTTGGCGTTGAGTAAGGGACCGACTTCCGATCGATCCCGCAAGCGAAGCTTGTCTCCTGGGAACCCGTCGAACAAGCCGAGGTGGCCCGCATAGGAGGTGGAGGTCCGCCTACGCCAATAATCCTCTGCCCATGAAAGAAATTTGCCGTGATCCTCGACCGTCGCGCCACGCCACGGGCCGCGCAGCGCGAGGCTTTCCCGGCAGACGCTCCACGGCATGTCGAGCCAGATCAGCGATGTCGCCCGCGGAAACGCCGCTTCGGCCAGCCATCCGTAGACGCCTTCAATGATCCAGCCCGGTTTCTCGGCAAGGGCGGCGACCATCGCCTTCGCCTCTGCTTCGTCCCGCTTGACCCCAACCTGGTCCAGCCAGTGGATGCGATCGAGATCGATGCGTTCGCCACCAATCCTGCTCTCAAGCAACCGCGCCAGCGTGCTCTTGCCTGAGCCGCTGTTTCCGATGACGACGATGCGCGGTCCCAAAATCATGGACCGCAGTTTACATCACGCCGCGACCCGGTGCGCGGCAATGATCTGCTCGGCGGCACGGCCGGTAACTTCGGCCATGTGATCGAAGGCGCGGACAAAACTGCCGGCGCCAGCGGTGGCCGAACGCAGTTCGACGATCAGGTCGCCGATCTCCGCTTCGGGCAACATGGCGCGGACGCGGTCCCAGCCCGGCCAGCCCTCGCGGGTGTCGAAGCCGAGGATCTGGCCGCGGCGGCCCGACAGGATGGCGTTGATCTTCGCTGTCGTCTCCGTGGGACAGGCCACCTCCACCACATGGATCGGCTCCAGCAGCACCGGCTGGCACTGCGGTAGCGCCTCGGTGACGCCGATGCGCGCCGCGGTGCGGAACGCGAGATCCGACGAATCGACGCTGTGATAGGAGCCGTCGGTGAGCGTCACCTGCACGTCGATCACGGGGAAGCCGAGCGGGCCACGCGCAAGCCCGTCGACCACGCCCTCGCCGACCGCCGGAATGTAGTTGCGCGGCACCGCGCCGCCCACCACCTTCTCGCCGAAGGAAAACCCGCCGCCGCGCGGCAACGGCCGGATCTCCAGCACCACGTCGCCGAACTGGCCGTGGCCGCCGGACTGCTTCTTGTGGCGGCCACGCAGGGTGATCGGCTTGCGGATGGTCTCCTGGTAGCCGATGGTCGGCGGCTGCGACTTGACGTTGACGCCGAAGCGGTCGTGCAGGCGCTCCAGTGCGACGCGCAGATGCATCTCGCCCTGCCCCCACAGCACCACGTCATGGCTGCGCGCATTGTTGACGACGCTCAGCGAGGGATCCTCCTCGTTCAGCTTCAGCAACGCCTGCCCAAGCTTGACGTCGTCCTTGCGGTCGGCCGCGGCCAGCGCCATGGCCAGCACCGGCGGCGTTGGCACCACGCCGAACAAGGCGGCGGGCGCGGTCTTGCCCGACGACAGCGTGTCGCCGGTCCTGATGTGCTCGAGCTTGCCGAGCGACACCACTTCGCCAGCCTCTGCCGAAGCGCGCTTGCTGTCGTGACCGGCATCGGCGGCGAGTATGCCCGACACCCGTCCGCTCTCGCCGGACGAGGCCTGCAGCGTCACGCCATCCTCCAGCCGGCCTGAGAGCACCCGCGCCAGCGACAGCTTGCCGCCATGGGGCTGGTGCGTGGTCTTGATCACGCAGGCCAGCGCTTCCTTGCCCGCGGCGGGCACGCCGAGGCGTTTCGCGGTCTCCGCAATGCCCGGCGCCTCGTGGCGCAGCGCCTTCAGGAGCCGCAGCACGCCGTTCTCGCGCAGCGCCGAGCCGAGCAGCACCGGGCAGATCACGCCCTCACGCAATTCGCGCGCGAGGTCGTCGAACACCGCGTCGGCCGGCGGCACGATATCCTCCAGCAGTTGCTCCATCAGCGCGTCGTCGTGGTCGGCGAGTTTTTCGAGCATCGAGAAGCGCGCTTCCTTCTCGCGCGCGAGGTCGCCGCCATCGAGCGCGATCACCTCGGAGGCCTTGTGCTCGCGATAGACAAAGGCGCGCTCCAGCGCCAGATCGACGAAGCCGGCGATCAGTTCGCCGTTCCAGATCGGGATCTGGCGCAGCACCAGCGGAATCCGCGACGCCGGCTGCAGCGTATCGAGGGTCTCGCGCACGCGCTTGCTGGCGCGGTCGATCTTGTTGAGAAACAGGAAGCGCGGAATGCCGAGATCCTCGAGTTCGCGCATGATCAGTTGCAGCTGCGGCAGCTTGCGTTCGTCGGCCTCGCAGACCACGACCGCGGCATCGACCGCCGGCAGCGCCGCGCGCATGTCGTGGGCGAATTCCACCGAGCCGGGACAGTCGATGAAGGTGTAGCTGTCGCCCATGAAGGTGGTGGTGGCGGCGGTGAGGCTGACGCCCATCTTATGGTGGCGCGCCTCGGGGCTGGCATCGCCGACGCTGGTGCCGGCGTCGACGCTGCCGGCCCGCGGGATCGCCCCGGTGCGGGCCAGGATCGCTTCAAGCAGTGTGGTTTTTCCGCTCTGGAAAGGGCCCACCAGTGCAATGCACCGTGGGCCTCGGGGACTTCTCAGGTCTTGTCCCATTGCCGCCTCCTGATCTGGAGCTCGGCCCGTGATTGGGTCGGCGACTGGGATCGTCCCCCCGGCCTGCGCAATTGGCAAGTCGGAAATGTTGCTGCGCTGCGGCGGGGCGCAGAGGGCGCTTCTTCCTTCTCCCCTTGTGGGAGAAGGTGGCACGGCCGAAGGCCGTGACGGATGAGGGGGTACGTCTGTGCTCCGAGTTTTGTGGCTACCCCTCACCCGTCCGCGCTGCGCGCGGACACCCTCTCCCACCCCGCAAAGCTTCGCTTTGCTTGGGGGAGAGGGAAGTAAGAAGAGCCGCGCAGCTCTTTCTTATCGTCCCGGGCGCAGTTCGAGGCTTTGGAGACCGGCGGCGATGTTGACGCCGGTGGAGCCCTGCAGGCTGAGCGGCTGCAATGCGATGGAATTGGCGGAGCCGCCGACCAGCACGTTGGCGCCGAGGCCGACGCCGAACGAGGCCGAGCCCTGGGCGCCGGCGTAGTTGCCTGACAGGTCGCCGATGCCGGCGCGCTCCACCGGGGCAAACACCGCCCACGACAGCGCGGTCTCCTGGGTGATGCCGAGGTCAAGCCCCACCTTGCGGATGGTCGCCACGTAAGGCTGGTCGGGACGGCCGCTCGCCTGCAACAGGCAGCCCAGATTGGTCACCGAGCCCACAATGAAGCCGACGTTCGCGCCACCGCGGCAATTGAGAACGCCGATCTGAACGGTCTGCGGCGACTGCGCCTGCGCACTGAATGCGACGAGAGTAGTTGCGGCAGCGCCGAGAAGTAGCGAAAGGCGGCTCATGACATGATCTCCGGGGTCTGACGATGTAATGCAGGACAATGCAGGCCGGCAGAATAGACTCCATCGCCGATCCGCGGTGGCATCTAGTCACAGCAGCCGCGTCTGTTCAATGACGGCCGACGCGGCTGACCGCAACAAAAAAGGCCCGCTTGCGCGGGCCTTTTCGTTAAATTGTCGTCGATCAGTGATGACGACGATGGCGGCGGTGGTGGCGCTTGCCGCGCACCGGCGCAGCGGGGGTCAGTTCGAGATTGACGATGCCGGCCGCGACGTTAAGGCCGGTCTGGCCCTGAACGCTGATCGGCTGCAGGGTGTAGGCGTTGCCGGCACCGCCGAGCAGGAAGTTGCCGCCGAAGCCGACGCCGACCGAGGCATTGGAGCCGACGCCGCCGTAGCTGCCGGCGAGAGCGCCACGCGGCACGCGGGCGTAGGGCGCAAAGGCGGTCCACTGCACGGTGGTGTTCTGGGTGAAGCCGAGATCGAGGCCGAAGCGCTTGATGTTGGCGACATAACCCTCTGCACGGCCGCCTTCGCTCTGGAAGACGCAGTTCAGGGTCGCGTTCGAACCGACCACGAAGCTGACGTTCTGGCCGCCGGTGCATTCGAGCACGCCGACGCGGACGCCCTGCTGAGCATTCGCGGAAGCGAATGACGCGACGAGCGCAACGGTCGCGATGCCGAACATTTTAGAGAGTTGCATAGATTTACTCCGCCTTTTTAGGATTTGAATTGCGTGGGCACAGGAAGGAAGCGCCGTGTTCAAAACAAGGCGCTTCCCAATAAATGGCGTCAAAACGTCGCGATTTTCGACGTTTTATAGTTTGCCTTAGCGCAGGTTGCCGCAGAAGCGCTGAATCCGGTTGCAGGCATCCTCGAGATCCGACGTTTTGGTTGCGTAGGAGATGCGAAATGCCGGGCCGAGGCCGAAGGCCGAGCCCTGCACCACGGCGACGCCTTCGGTCTCCAGCAGCTCGGTGACGAAGTCCTCGTCATTGGCGATCACCTTGCCCGACGGCGCGGTCTTGCCGATGGTGCCCTCGCACGACGGATAGACATAGAACGCGCCTTCCGGCCGCGGGCAGTGAATGCCCTTGGCCTGGTTCAGCATCGCCACCACCAGGTCGCGGCGCTCCTTGAACACCGCATTGTTGGCCGGGATGAAGTCCTGCGGTCCGTTCAGGGCCTCCACCGCCGCCCACTGCGCGATCGACGACGGGTTCGAGGTCGACTGCGACTGGATCGTCGCCATCGCCTTGATCAGCTCGACCGGACCGCCGGCATAACCGATCCGCCAGCCGGTCATGCAATAGGCCTTGGACACGCCGTTCACCGTCAGCGTGCGGTCATACAGTTTCGGCTCGACCTGCGCCGGGGTCGTGAACACGAAGTCGTCATAGACCAGATGTTCGTACATATCGTCGGTCATCACCCAGACATGCGGATGCTTGACCAGCACGTCGGTGAGCGCCTTCAGCTCGGCGCGCGAATAGGCGGCGCCGGTCGGGTTCGACGGCGAGCACAGGATGATCCACTTGGTCTTCGGCGTGATCGCCGATTCCAGGGCCTGCGGCTGCAGTTTGAAGCCGAACTCGGCGGTGCAGATCACCGGCACCGAGGTGCCGCCGGCCAGCGCCACCATTTCCGGATAGCTGACCCAGTACGGCGCCGGGATGATGACCTCGTCGCCGGGGTTCAGCGTTGCCATCAGCGCGTTGTACAGCACCTGCTTGCCGCCGGTGCCGACGATGATCTGGTTCGGCTTGTAGGTCAGGCCGTTCTCGCGCTGAAACTTCGCGATGATTGCGTCCTTCAGTTCGGGAATGCCGTCCACCGCGGTGTACTTGGTCTTGCCGGCCTCGATGGCGTGGATCGCCGCCAGCTTGATGTTGGCCGGAGTATCGAAATCGGGCTCGCCCGAACCAAGGCCGATGACGTTGCGGCCGGCTGCTTTCAGCGCACGTGCTTTATCCGTGACCGCGATGGTCGCGGACGGCTTCACACGGTCGAGCGCAGCGGACAAAAACGACATCATCATCTCCTTGCAACGTCGCGCACCCGCGGCCCGCGACTTGAATTGTGGGTGATCCTGTTGGGATCGGCGCACCCTAAAGCCCGCAACGCAGCATCGCAAGAAGCTTGGCCAGAAGACGCCGCGCCGGGCTGGCTTTTTTTGCTGATTTTTGTCCGAGCAAGCGGCATCGGCGCCGATTCAGCCGATTTTTCGCGGATGCCGCTTTTGCGACGCCCCGCTGGCCGCATAGGTCAGTGACGCTGCTGCATAGCGTTCGCGAAAGATTGATCGCTGCGCCGCACCGCACGCCATCATCGCGCGGCGATGCATTGCGCAGTGCATGGCATGGCATGGCATGATCTTTCGCGCTGCCTTCAAGCGGCGCTGGTTTTCGACTTTTTCCAGATCCGGGGGCTTGCGACGCACCGCCATCGGCATCATTGTTTGAACGCGCTGCCCGGGGTACGCGCGCGTTGACCACCGATGAATCGAACGACCGCGAATGTACAAGCTCTACTCCATGCAGCGATCCGGCAACAGCTACAAGGTCCGCCTTGCGCTGGCGTTTCTCGGCGCGCCCTATCGCGCCGTCGAGGTCGACATCCTGCGTGGCGAAAGCCGCACGCCTGATTTTCTCGCCATGAATCCGAGCGGCCAGGTGCCGCTGCTCGAGGTCGACGAAGGCCGCTTCCTCGCCGAGTCCAACGCCATCCTGTGGTATGTCGCGATCGGCACGCCGCTGGCACCGGAATCCCGGATGGACCGCGCCGAGGCGTTACAGTGGATGTTCTTCGAGCAGCATGCGCTGGAGCCGAATATCGGCGCCGCCTATTTCTGGCTGTGTCTGGTCAAGGGCGGCCGCGATCTGCAGACCCATGCGCTGGAAGACTGGATGGAGCGCGGCTATGCGGCGCTGCAGGTGATGGACAACCATCTCAAGACCAACGACTACTTCGCCGCCGGCCAGCTCACCATCGCCGACATCGCGCTGTACGGCTATACCCACGTCGCCGAGCAATGCGATTTCGACCTCGCCACGTTCCCGTCGATCCGGCGCTGGCTGCGCCGCGTCGAGCAGGAACCAGGCTTCGTCACCATGGCCGAACGCGCCGGCGCCGCGGTGGACCTCGATACCGCGACAGCCGCCCTCGAGGCATAATTCGCAAATTAGCGGGCATAACTGGCTATTATGCCCTCCTTTGGCCATGGTTGGCAGGTTTTCGCCCAAATATTGCCTGCCAGCGCTGCAAAATCTGGACCTACAGGGGTGATTCGCCCGTGTATTGAAGGATTTAGGGCCATGATACGGTCGCTTCGCCAAGGCACCGGTTTCGAACTTCGCCTTTCCCCCGTTGCGTCATCCCGGCTGACCCATGCCGTTGCAGCAGCGCTCGCCATAGGCTGCCTGTCGCTGTGCCTGATCGTCACCCTCACCATGCTGTCGATCAGGGTATCCATGGCGATGCCCATCGCTGGCTGACCCCCTGACCTTTTACCCCTCGCGCAAATCGTCGCCTTCTTGCGATCCCCCGGCGACGATCCACGCCGCAAGCGAACCACGGTCACCCCATGATGGAGACCAGGATGAAGTCGCCAGTTGTCTGGGTTACTGCGTCGCTGACGGCTGCGATTGCCGTGACCGCCACGTTCCTGATCGCCACCGGCACCCGCGGCGAGAATTCCTCCTTCGCCTCCTCCGCTGGTCAACTCCAGGTGCAGACGGTCGCCGGCGGCCTGGTCAATCCATGGTCGCTCGCATTCCTGCCCGACGGACGCATGCTGGTCACCGAGCGGCCCGGCCGCATGCGCCTCGTCACACCCGAAGGCCAGCTTTCGCCGCCGCTGAAAGGCGTTCCTGAGGTCTGGGCATCCGGCCAGGGCGGACTGCTCGACGTCGCCCTCGACCGTTCTTTCGCTGAGAATAACGACATCTATTTCTGCTACGCGCAACGCGCCGGCAACGGCGGCCGCACCGCGGTGGCGCGCGCGAAACTCAATGCGAATGCCGGGCGGCTCGACGACGTCAAGGTGATCTTCCGCCAGGACGGCCCGCTGTCGTCGGGCAATCACTACGGCTGCCGCATCGCGCAGGGCAAGGACGGCAACCTGTTCGTCAGCCTGGGCGAGCATTTCAGCGCGCGCGACGAGGCGCAGAACCTCGCCAACCATCTCGGCAAACTGATCCGCATCGCGCCCGACGGCACAGCGCCGCCGGACAATCCGTTCGTCGGCCGCGACGGCGCCAAATCCGAGATCTGGAGTTATGGCCACCGCAACGAACAGGGCCTCGCCTTCAATCCGGCGTCCGGCGAATTGTGGGAGACCGAGCACGGCCCGCGCGGCGGCGACGAGGTCAACATCATCCGCCCGGGCAAGAACTACGGCTGGCCGGTGATCGGCTTCGGCATCGACTACAACGGCGCCAAGATTCACGACAGCACGTCGAAGCCCGGCATGGAACAGCCGGTCAAATACTGGGTGCCGTCGATCGCGCCGAGCGGCATGGCGTTCTACACCGGCGCGCTGTTTCCGACATGGCGCGGCAGCCTGTTCACCGGCGCGCTCGCCGGCCAGATGCTGGTGCGGCTGTCGCTCGACGGCAACAAGGTCACCGGCGAGGAACGCCTGCTGCAGAACCTCAACGAGCGCATCCGCGATGTCCGGCAAGGACCGGACGGCGCGCTGTATCTGCTGACCGACAGTCCGGCGGGGCGGATTCTTCGCGTGTCGCCGGCGAAGTAGCGGGCGTGCGCTACAGATCGGCATGGCGGCGCCCGATCGCCGGTCGACTCCAGGTCACGACCATTTGTGAAAGATGAAGAACGCACCGGCGGCGATGAAGGCGAAGCCGAGCGCGTGATTCCAGCCCAGCGGCTCTTTCAGATAGAGGACCGAGAAGCCGGCGAACACGACCAGCGTGATCACCTCCTGCATGGTCTTGAGCTGCGCCGCCGAATAGACCGCGCTGCCCCAGCGATTGGCCGGCACTGCCAGCCAGTATTCGAAGAAGGCGATGCCCCAGCTCACCATGATGACCAGGGGCAGCGAAGCCCCCTTGAATTTCAGATGGCCGTACCACGCGAAGGTCATGAACACGTTGGAGGCAAACAGCATCACAATGGGCAGCAGCATCGGCGAAATGGCAGTGGGCATCGACAACCTTTCAAAATCCGAACTCCAACACCCGACGCGGGCACCGGTTCCATCAGACATCGCGATCGATTGAATACAACAATCGTAAAAATGCGGCAGGTCAATCCATCCGGCCTTAGGGATGCCGGCAAAAGAACCCGTGCACATCGCACCGTTTGTCATCGCGCCGCCCTAGTCTCGGGGCCACACGGGACAACACGATGCAGTTCAACGCACGCACGACGTCGGGACCGCTTCTGATCGCAACGGCGGCCCTGGCCGCCATTGCGGTCGATCGACATTTCGCCGTGGCGCTGAATCTCGCGCCGCTGTTCGTCGGCCTCGTGGTCTGCGGGGCGGCGCTGGGCGGTGGAGCAAGTTGCCCAAGGGCTGGACGAAGAACTG
>DATCUS010000197.1:0-16046 GCA_036561845.1 Tardiphaga sp.
GGCGGGCGGCATCGCGGCGGCGATGGAGATGTTGCGCGCGACGCGCACGCGCAGGCCGGCGCGTTCCACCTCGATCTCGGTCAGGTTGGTCTCGTCGAGCAGCAGCGCCAGTTCGCGGATCAGCGCGCCGTCCTCGTTCGGCTTGGGTGTTGCGGTCTGTGTCGTGTCAGGCTTGGCGGCCATGGGTGCAATCCGGATGTTTCAGGAGAGGAAGGCGAACCGTCAGACTGCGGTGGCGCCGATTTTCGCGGCGAGGCCGCTGATGGCAAGGCGATAGCCTTCGATACCGAAGCCGCACAGCGACGCAAACGCGGCCTTGGCGGTGAAGGAATGGTGGCGAAAACTCTCGCGCTGATAGACGTTGCTGACATGGACTTCGACGGTCGGAATCTTGACGCCGACCAGCGCGTCATGCAGGGCGATCGAGGTGTGCGAATAGCCGCCGGCATTGATGATGATGCCGACCACGCCCTTTTCGCGGGCCTCGTGAATGTGATCGATCAGTTCGCCCTCGTGGTTGGACTGCCGGCAGTCCGCGGTGAGACCGAAGCGCGCGGCGGCCTCCACGCATAGCTTTTCGACGTCGGCCAGCGTGGCGTGGCCATAGGTCTCGGGCTCGCGGATCCCCAGCAGGTTGAGGTTGGGGCCGTTGAGCACGTAAACGGTCTTGGCAGCTGTGGTGGCCATCAGGAGATCCCGGCAAATGTCCGCATTTGCGCGCGCGGGGCGCGGGCGTCCGGGGTTTATAGGCAGCCTCAACGCCGAGGGGAAGCCTCATGGGCACCGCTTCCCCCAGCCAAATACCTCATCCCATTCGCGAAAAGCCGCCCGGAACAGGCATAAACCCCTCATTAACCAAGGTTAAACCTTAACGGTCGACGAGGCCGGCGCGGGAGCGGGGTGGGGGTGCAGCGATCCGTCCGGGACCGCCGGCCCCGGCGGCGGCAAAAGGCGAGCCTTCCGGCTCGCCTTGTCGCATCGGAACGAGGTTGCAGATTACGCTTCGAGCACGGCGACGATCTCGAGCGTCCGGGGATTCACCACGATGATCTCGTTCCGGACCAGGAAGAATTCGTAGCCGCGCCAGTCCGGATAGACCGTGATGATCTCGGCCGGAAGCGGATGGAAATGCACCTCGCGGGGCACGCGGGTGCCGACCGAAATCGAGAAGTTCACGTTGGTCACCGGCTGCACCTTCTGCTCCTTGATCACGGTGGTGATCTTGGTGCGCTGCTCGGTGGACAGTTTTCCGGCGGCGCCAGCCTGACCCGTTGTCGTCGTGGACTTGCTCTCGGTCGACGTGGACTTGGTGTCCGCGGCCTTGGAGTCGGTCGCGCTTCGGCCTTCTGCCTTCATATCCCTGCCGGCTTTGGATGGATCGCTCTTGTCGGCACTGTTCGAGCCAGCCTTCTGGGCGGTGCCGTCGCGGCTCGAGTCGGTCGCTCGCTGGGCGCCATTGTCACGCTTCATCTTGTCGTCTGAAGGCGCGGCCTTGATGTCGGAGCCGGAGTCCGATCGCTTCATGCTGTCGGTGGCTTCGTCCTTGTTCACCGGCGCGGCGCGTTCAGCCGGAGCAGCGCGATCGGCGGATGGTGCGGACTTGGCCGCGCCCGCGGCCGGCGCTTCGCGGCTCATGCCGGGATTTTGCGCGTTTGCCAAGGCGGTCCCCGCGATCAACGCGGCGGCTGCGACACTCATCAATAAACGGTTGTTCATGTCATTCTCCTCGCATTTGCATTGCCCGTTCCGACAACGGGGGGCGCGGAGTGATGTTCCGAATGAAAATCCGATTTCGGCGGGTTCGCTCGGTCGACCGCCGGAACTAATTCATGCGAGGGGTGCGAAGGACACGCCGATGCGCCGGTCGGTTCGCCACATCACCCGGCAGCGACGCCGGGAGCCATCCGCTTCGATCAGCAGATCGAAATCATCGGGAATGCCGAGCGGGCTCGCCACGTCGAGCGCGGCGCCGGCTTCGGACACGTTGCGCACCACACAGCTGATGCCGCCGCCGCCGAACGCAATGGTCGCCGCCTTCAACACCCGATGGCGTGATGCAATTCTCTTCTCGTCCATCGCTGTGCAACCGCTCTTGAGCCACGCGTCCGCCGGCGCTGTCTACCGGCCCCCAGTGTAGGTTGGATGACACGCTTGATCGTTAAGTAACCGGCCCGTAGTTCTACGCGCCACCGCCGGAAACCGGGCGCGACATGGTGTGGGCCAGTCCGCGGGGGCTTTGGCTGAAGCCGCGCCGGCTCAGCCGGCGCCGAGCGCCACGGCGAGGTTGTAGGTGATCAGCGAAGCGACGTAGGCCAGCGCCAGCATGTAGCCGAACGTCAACGCCATCCATTTCCAGCTGCCGGTTTCGCGGCGGATCACCGCCAGCGTCGAGGCGCATTGCGGCGCAAAGATATACCACACCAGCAGCGACAGCGCGGTGGCGAGGCTCCAGTTCTGCGCCAGCACCTGACCGATCTGATCGGCGGCCTCCTTGCCGCCCTCGATGGCGTAGACCGTGCCGAGGGCCGCGACCGCGACTTCGCGCGCGGCCATGCCGGGAATCAGCGCCACCGCGATCTGCCAGTTGAATCCGACCGGCGCCAGCAGCGGCTCGATGAAATGGCCGATCATCGCGGCGAGGCTGTAGTTGATGGCCGGGCCCTCGGCGCCGGCAGGCGGCTGCGGGAACGAGGCCAGGAACCAGATCAGCACCATCATCGAGAAAATCGTGGTGCCGGCGCGATGCAGGAACATTTTCGCGCGCATGTAGAGCCCGAGCGCAATGCTCCTCAGCCGCGGCAGTTTGTAGTCCGGCAGCTCCATCATGAACGGCGACGGCTCGTAGTCGCGTCCCATCGCGAGTTTCGCCACGTAGGACACGCCGAGCGCGCTGCCGATGCCGACCGCGTAGAGGCCGAACATCACCAGCCCCTGCAGGTTGAAGATGCCGAGCACGTCGCGCTGCGGAATGAACGCCGAGATGATCAGCGTGTAGACCGGAATGCGCGCCGAACAGGTCATCAGCGGCGCGATCAGGATGGTGGTGAGACGGTCGCGCTTGTTGTCGATCACCCGCGTCGCCATGATCCCGGGAATCGCGCAGGCGAAGCTCGACAGCAGCGGAATGAAGGCGCGGCCGTGCAGCCCGGCGCCGCCCATGATGCGGTCCATCAGGAACGCGGCGCGCGCCATGTAGCCGAAATCTTCCAGCAGCAGGATGAACAGGAACAGGGTCAGGATCTGTGGCAGGAACACCAGCACGCTGCCGACGCCGGAGATCACGCCGTTTTCCAGGAAGCTCTGCAGCAAGCCCTGGGGCAGGGTGGCGTGGACAAACTGGCCGAGCGCGGCAAAGCTGCCCGACAACAGCTCCATGGCCGGCTGTGCCCAGCTGAATACCGCCTGGAACATGACGAACAGCACGGCGAACAGCAGCAGCAGCCCGGCGACGGGATGCAGCACCACGGCGTCGATCCGCGTCGTCATGGTCTCCGGCCGCGCCGGCGGCGTTACCGCGGCGGCGATGATGCGGTCGGCCTCGCGCTGCAGGGCGCGCAGTTGCCCCGGCGGCATGGCCTGCCAGCTGTTGGCGGCGGGATCGGCAGCGCGGCTCTGCGGCAAGAGGTCGATGCGGGTCAGCAGTTCGGCGACGCCGCCCTTGCGCACCGCCGTGGCGGTGACCACGGGAATGCCCAGTTCCGACGACAGCCGGTCGAGATCGATACTGATGCCGCGGTGGCGCGCCAGATCGATCATGTTGAGAACCAGCAGCATCGGCCGCCCGACCTGCCTCAGCTCCAGCACCAGTCGGAAGCAGAGTCGGAGGTTGGTGGCGTCGGCGACGCAGACGATGCAGTCGGGCAGCGCCTCGCCGCGCATGTCGCCGAGGACCACGTCGCGGGTGATCTGCTCGTCAGGGCTGCGTCCGCGCAGCGAATAGGTGCCGGGCAGGTCGAGCACGGTGACGGAGCGGCCGGCAGGGGTCTGGAATACGCCGGATTTCCGCTCGACGGTGACCCCGGGGTAATTGGCGGCGCGCTGACGGCTGCCGGTCAGCGCATTGAACAGCGAGGTCTTGCCGCTGTTCGGCGTGCCGACCAGGGCCAGATTCAATGGCGAATTCAGTGCGGAAGCAAGCGGCGCATGCATTGCTCAGGAGACCATGATGGCCATCGCCTCGCGGCGGCGAATGGCGACGGTCGCGTTGTCGACGCGGACCGCGATCGGATCCTTGCCGATCATGCCTTCGTGCAGAATCTGCACGCTGGCACCCTCGACGAATCCCATCTCGATCAGCCGGCTTTCCAGTTCGGCCGGCGCCAGGATGGAGTTGCAATCGTCCGCGCTAATCGCGTGGATTCGCCCGATAAATCCGCGTTTGGCATGTCCCAGGCAGGTCGGCTTGTTCATCGGTTCACTTGGGTGGTCGAAGGGGAATATTCCAATCCATGCATAGGGCAAATCGGGCCGGGGCGGGTTGATGCAAACCACTCGCAGCTTAGAATCTCTATAAACCTGGTTCCGACGCAGCTGCCTTAATCCGGCCTGCGGCGCCTGTGGGGTGCCTGGTGCAGGTCGGATACCCATGGCGGGTCGATGGACATCGTCGTCTCGGTGCCGGGGCGCCCGACGCGGCGGCAATGGCTGGGCTGCTCGTTGTCAATTGGCGCCTAGTGCTCGATCACACACCATGCGATCAGTGGTCAGTCTGATTTCCAGCGCATCAGCCGGCGCTGGCCCTGCTCCATCAGCGCATTGATCACGAATCCGAGCGCGCCCAGCACCATCACGCCCGCGAACAGATCCGAGCTGTTGAACGACCGCGCCGCCTGCAGGATGATCGAGCCGAGACCGGGCTCGGCGGACATCATCTCCGTGACCACTGCCAGGATCAGCGACACCGTGAGACCCAGCCGCAGCCCGGCGAAAATGTCGGGCAGGGCGGATGGCAGTACGATGGTCCGGATGACGTCGCGCTGCGACAATTCCATGGTCCGGGCCATTTCGAACAGCCGTGGCTCTACCGACTTGATCCCCTGAATGGTCGCCAGCAGGGTCGGCCACAGCGAACCGAAGGCGATCACGAAGATGATCATGGTCTTGGTCAGACCCAGCATCAGGATCGCGACCGGTATGATCGCCGATGCCGGCAGCGGCCGCAGAAATTCGAGGCTGGGCTCGATATAGGCGCGCGCCCTTGGCGACAGGCCGATCAGAATTCCCAGACCGCATCCGACCAAAGTGGCGAAGGCAAAGCCGATGAGCATGCGGAAAGTGGTGCCGACGATGGCCCGAAGCAGCGTGCCATCGCTGGCAAGGTCAAAGAGCGCCGCCACGGCCTTCTCGATCGGCGGCAGAAATACCGGCGAGATCCATCCGGACAGGGCCGTGATCTCCCAGATGCCGAGCAAGCCGGCCAGGATGACGAGGCTGCCGATGTCGGGCAAGCGCATTCGATGTGTCATGCGCCATCCCACCGAACGAACAGCCGGCGCTGCAGCAGCAGCAGTCCGGCGTTAAGCAGCCAGCCGAGCGTGCCGATCCAGATCAGGAAGGCAAACATCCGGTCGGGGTGCAATGTCTCCTGGGCCACGATGAGCGCGTAGCCAAGCCCCATCGGATTGGCGGTGATTTCAACGGTGACCGCGACGATGAGTGCAATACCGGCGGCAAGCCGGATCGCCGTGAATAGGTTCGGCACGATCTTCGGCAGCACGATGAGGACGAGGCGCCGGGCCCAGTTGAGTTCGAGTCCGTCCGACACTTCGAGCAGTTCGCGCGGGACCTGCTGCGCCGCGGACTTGGTGATGATCAGCGTTGGCCACAGGCAGGCGAATGCGACGACCGAGATGCTCATGCCATAGCCGTATCCGAACATCAGCATGGCGAGCGGAATGAGCGCGACCGAGGGCACTGGCCGCAGCACTTCGACCGACGTCTGCGCCAGGCGGCCGGCGCGCCTGGAGATGCCGAACCATGAGCCGAGCGCGATCCCGATGCCGCTGCCGATGGCCATGCCCCCCAGCGCCGTGGAGATGGTCTGCCGCGTCGCGGTCAGGATGCTGCCGTCGCTGAGCGCGCCTGCGGCGGCAAGGGCGATCTGGCTCGGATAGGACATGGCGTCGGACTGCACGATGCCGAGCACGCCGACGACCTGCCAGATCAGCAAGACCAGGACTGGCAACAGCAATCCGCGCATCAGTGGGCTCGCGGCAGGAATTTGAACAGCTCGTGCCTGTAACGCAGGAACGCGTCGTCTTCACGTGTCAGCAGTTGATCGCGGGGGCGCTCCAGATCGATATCGAGGATCGCGGAGATGCGGCCGGGCCGACTCTGCATCGCGCAGACCCTGTCGCCGAGATAGATCGCTTCCTCGATGTCATGGGTGATGAACACCACGGTCATGCCGGTCTCCTTGGCGATCTTCGCCACTTCATCCTGCAGGGTCTGCCGGGTCATGGCGTCCAGCGCGCCGAACGGCTCGTCCATCAGCAGCAGCGTCGGCTCCTGCGCCAGACAGCGCGCGATCTGCAATCGCTGCTGCATGCCGCCGGACAGCTGGCGCGGAAAGCGGTCTGCGGCCTCGGTCAGACCGACCTGCGCCAGCAGGCGTTCGACCATGGAGGCCTTGGTCCGCCGGTCCGGCGGCGACGGCCGCGTATCCAGCGCCAGCTCGATATTCCCGAGCACGGTCCGCCACGGCAGCAGCGCCTTGGTGTAGTCCTGAAACACCACGGCGCGCTTGCGCGATGGTCGCTCGATGCGACTTCCCTCGAAGGTGATGGTGCCCGACGAGGGTATGTTGAGCCCGCCGATCAGCCGCAGCAACGTCGTCTTGCCGCAGCCCGAGCCGCCGATGATCGAGAGAAACTCGCCCTGCCGGATCTCGAGGTTGATATCCTCAAGGATGGACAGCTTGCCATTGGCGACCGGGACCGAGAAATAAACGTTTTCGATCGACAGGATCGATGGCGCGCTGACGGTCACCGGCTGCACCTCCGCAACGCGCTTGAGCTGGGTCATTTCCAGATGATCCTGTTGCCGTCGGAAGGCCGCTTGGTCAGGCCCTGGGACACGCACATCTTCGACCAGGTGTCGACCTTGTCGTTGCTCATGCTGGCATTGAGGGCCGGCAGCGGGATTTGCGCCAGCACGGCTTCGGGCAGCTTGGTGTATACGCCGATCGCCTTGCGCAGCACGGCCGGATCCTTGTTCCCCAGGTCGGTCGCCTCGCGGATCGCCACCTGAAATGCCGCGGCGGCCTCCTTGTTGTCGGTGGCCCATTTGCGCGACGCAATGAACCAGCCGGAGACGATGCCGTCGCCGGCCTCGGCGACGTAGTTGGCCACCAGATAGCCCTGCTTGGCTTCCAGCGCCCGGGTCTTGAACGGGTCGCCCGTCACGATGGCATCGACCTGGCCGGCCTTGAGGATGTCGCCGAGCTGGGCGAACGAGGATTCCACGAAGGTGACCTTCTTCCAGTCGGCGCCGTTCTTGGACATCCACTCCCGGAACAGCACGTGCAGGAATCCGTTCAGACCGGGCGTCGCGACCTTCTTGCCTTCGAAATCCTTGGCCGTCTTGATGTTGGCGCCCTCACGCGCCAGCACGCTGGCATCGGTGGCGTTCTTGTCGGTCACCGCGCCGCCGGTCAGCACCACCAGGTCGAGGCCGTTCTCGATGGCCTGCAGCGTCACCGGCACGGTCGGCGTCGCGACTTGCAGGCTGTCGGAGACCAAGGCCGCAGGCGTGGTCGACGAGTTCGGCACCAGCACCATCTCGACGTCAAGGCCGTGCTTGGCGAAGATGCCCTGGTCGGCGGCGACGAACGCACTGGCGAACGCCGACGCCGCCGAATAGCCGAACTTCAGCTTGGTGGCGGCCAGCGCCGAACCTGCAGTCAGCGTCAGGGACGCCGACAGGATGATGGCAAAGCATTTCACTTTCACGGAACTCTCCCTTGGGTTTTTCATGTTGGCTGCTCGCTCTTGTGGCGAGTCAGGCTAGTTGGTGCGCGGCGCCGCGATGCGGTTGCGCAGGATTCCCAGGCCGGTCACTTCGAGTTCGATGACGTCGCCGGGCTCGAAGTAGCCGCCGATTTCCAGCGCGCAGCCGCTGCCCACGGTGCCCGATCCGAAGAACTCGCCGGCGCGAATGGTCTCGTCGCGGGACACATGGGCGAGGATGTCCTCGAACTTGTGATGCATCTCGCCGCTGTTGCCGCTGGAGCGCTGCTTGCCGTTGATGCGCACCGTCATGGTCAGGTTGTAGGGATCCGGGATCTCGTCGGCGGTCACCAGCCAGGGGCCGATGACGTTGCCGGTATCGAAATCCTTGCCCTTTGCCGGGCCCAGCATGCCGAGCATTTCCTCGGCCTGGGCATCGCGTGCGCTGATGTCGTTGAAGATCGAGTAGCCGAAGATGTGGCTGCGCGCGTCGGCGCGTTTGATGTTCTTGCCGCCCTTCGAGGTGAAGATGCAGAACTCCATCTCGTAGTCGAGAATTTTCGAGTAGCTCGGCCACTCCACCTCGTGTTCATGGCCGACAACGCTGAAGCGATTGCCCTTGTAGTAGATCGGCTGCTTGTACCAGACGTCCGGGATCTTGATGTCGTCGGGATTGACCGGCGTGTTGGGATCGTCGCGCAGCAGGCGGGAGGCGCGCGCCTGCTTCAGGTGCTTTTCGAAGCACAGGCAATCGCGCATCTGCCGCGGTTCCGGCACCGGCGCCAGCAGCTTCTGGCCGGCGAGGGGAATGGTCACCGCCTTGCCGTCTGCGAGCAGGGCATTGGCCGCATCCAGGGCGCGCGGTCCGCCGTCGATCATCGCCAGCATGTCGCGAAAATGCGCGGCGTTGCTGCTGGCAGTGAAATCGACGATGGTGGTCTGGTCGGGGCCGAGCGCGCCGATGTGCTGGTCGCCGGTCGAGGTGAGGAAGGTTACAAGTTTCATCTGCGTTGCCTCAGCTTGCCTTGAACACGCCGCTGTGGCGCGCGCAGTTGCACAGCCCGGCCTTGTGAAACCGCGCCATGTCGGCCCACAAGGCCATCGGTATGATTTCTTCCTTGCTGCCGTACTCCTTGTAGAGCGACGCCACGTTGATCACGATGCGCTCGGAGTCGATCCAGTCCATATACGGATCCATCGAGATTTCCGTCGCCGCGGTGTAGGGATCCATGCCGGCGTCATAACGCTTGCGCGCTTCGGCGTTGATGTATTCGAGATAGCTCTTGAAGCGCGTGACGCCGCTCTTGTCGGTCACCGGTCCATGCCCGGGAACGACGACGTCGACATCCCAGCTCAGGATGAGATCGCAGGCCTTGATCCAGTTGCCGACCGGCCCCGCCCAGATCACCGGATGGCCGCCGACGAACAGCAGGTCGCCGGCAAATACGGTCTTGTCCTTGGGCACATAGACCAGCGTGTCGCCATTGGTGTGCGCCGGGCCGGCGTAGACGAGCTGCACGTCTTTGTCGCCGACCTTGAGATCGAGGCGTCCGGAGAACGTGCGGGTCGGCGCGGTGTAGACAACGTCGTCCCAGTTGAAATTCTTGCCCATCATCTCGTAGAAGAACTGCGCGCCTTCGCCGAGGCTCTTGTGGTTGCGCTTGATCTCCTTCAGCCCTTCGGGCGGTCGCTCGGCCATCTCCTCGGCGGTTTCCCTGGAGGTGATGATCTGCGCGCCCGGGACGAGCTGGTTGCCGAAGGTGTGATCGCCATTGGCATGAGTGTTGACGAGGGTCTGGATCTCCCGCGCTGCGGGCACCGCGTCGCGCATGCTGTCCAGCATCTGCTTGGTCAGATCGAGATCGAACAACGTGTCGACCAGCAGGTTCTGGTCGCCGTCGACGATCAGGCCGGCATTGCTCCAGCCCCAGCCGCCATCCGGCTGCAGGTAGGCGTAGTTGTTGCCGCCGATATCGTGCAGGCCCTTGGTGTACTGCCATTTTGGCATTGTTGTTTCCTTCCCATTGGTCTTTTTGCTTGTCTAGACGGGGGCGCCCCGCTCGAAGGCGCCGACCACAAAGTCGATGGTGTATTTCATCAGCTGGTCGCGATCGGACGCATCGGCCGCGCCGTCGGAGATCTTCTTGAGCCGGTTGTCCGGCTCGCAGTCGGACACCACCCACAGCACCGCGGCGAGCGCCAGGTTGTAGCGCCAGCTCACCTCCTGCGCGGAGAGATGCGGACAGGTCTTCTGCAGCATGGCGATGGTCTTGCGCGCGATGTCGTCGAAATACTTCAGGCCGATATCGCGCGCGAGCTGCAGCTTGGCCAGCCGCTGCTGCTGCAGGATGTAGATCAGCAGCTTGCGGCGATCCTCTTCGCCCTCGAGATACGGCTTGATCAGCGCGCGAAAGATCTTGTCGACCGGCACGGGCGCGCCATTGGCCTCGGCCTCCAGTGCCTCGTAGGCGATGCGGCGTTGCTCGCAGGCCTCCCAGGCGACGCTCTCGTACACCTCGTAGGCCAGCCCCAGCTTGGAGCCGAAGTGGTAGTTGATCGCCCCCAGGCTGATGCCGGCTTCCTCGACGATCTCGCGCATCGTCGTCTCGACGCCGTTCTTGGCAAATTGGCGCACTGCAGCACGGGTAATCGAGTCCCTGGCCAGGCTGTCCGGAGCATCAATGATACGTTTTGAACACATGTTCAATACATATCGCGGCGAGCTGGCAGGTCAAGTGGTTTTTGATTGCCGATGCTAGCGTCGCCCAACAAAAAACCGGCTGCGGTGCAGCCGGTTTTCGCAACCCACAGCAATGGGTGTTGGGTTCAGCAGGTCGCCTTGCCGCAGCGGGCAATGCCGATCTTTTCCTTCAGCGCCTCGGCGCCGACCGCGCCGATCACCACCTGCTTGCCGATCACGTAGCTCGGCGTGCCGTTCATGCCCATGGCTTCGGCGAGCTTGAAGTTCTCCTCGATGGTGGCGCGCACCTCGGGGCTGGCGATATCCTTCTCAAGTCTGGTTATGTCGAGGCCGGCCTCCTTGGCTGCCGCCATGGCGCGGGCCTTGTCGGCCTGGCCGCGACCGCCGAGCAGCTTCTGGTGGAAGTCGAGATACTTCTTGCCGGTGGGATCCTGCATGCGCACGGCGACGGCGACCTGCGCGGCCTCCACCGAACCCGGCCCGAGCACCGGGAATTCCTTCAGCACCACCTTGAGCTTCGGATCGGCCTTCATGATGTCGATCATGTCGGTCATCGCGCGCTTGCAGTAGCCGCAGTTGTAGTCAAAGAACTCGACGAAGGTGACATCGCCGTCCTTGTTGCCGATGGTGACGCCGCGCGGCGAGTTGAAGATGGTGTTCGCATTGGTGGCAATCGCGGCCTGATGCTTTTCCGCCTCGGCGGTGGCCTGGCGCTTGGTCAGTTCGGCCGAGACTTCCTCGAGCACTTCGGGATGGCTGATCAGGTAGTCCTTGACGATCTTCTGGATCTCGCCGCGCTGGGCGTCGTTGAAACTCTGCGCCGATGCGATCGCGGGCGCGCCGCACAACGCAAGAGCGACGGCGGCGGAAGTCAGGAAACGAAACGACAGCATGGGCAATTAATCCTTGGGATGGTCGATTCAGGAAAGCGGTGCGTGATCAGGAAGCTGAATAGCATTTTGCCGGCAGAATACGCGCAATTTATGGAGGCGAACGATGGTCCGCGGCTGCAACTCGCCGTGATGCGCGGCAACGGCCTGCACGGGCGGCTTTGCGACGGCGGTGCGACGGGCGCGCGCATGGCGGTCATTCCAGTTTGGAATGACTTCCTTAGGCGGACCTTAATACCGGCGCCATAGCGTCCGCGCCAACTGGGGAAGACATCTTATGCGCGTCCGCGTTCTATTCATGCTGTGCGTTTCGTCAATGGCCGCGATCATCACGATCACCGCCGCCGTCTTCGTGGCGCAGCAATGGCGCGACTACAGCCATTCCAGCGACGCGGCGCATCTGGCCTCGGCCATGGGCGCGGTGCTGCGCACCACGGAACAGCTCGCGGTGGGGCGCGGACCGCAGAATGCCGCGCTGATCGCCGACGACGCTGCCGCACCAGCCGCGCTGGCGAGTGTCGCCGCCGCCCGAAAGGCCCTGGCCGACGAACTCGCTCTGGCGCGGGCGGCAGTCGCTGCCGCCGAGTATCCGGAGCGCGACCGTGCCGTGGCCGGTCTCGATACGCTGGGCCGTGATCTCAAGGGCATCTACGACAAGCTCGACGTCGCCTATCGGCTGCCGCGCGCGCAGCGCGACCCGGCGCTGGTGAAGGATTACGTGCCCCGGATGCTGCAATTCAACACCTTGCTGAACGGTGTCGCCAACGGGCTGGAGCGCAGTGCCGCGATGGCGCATGCCAGCGTCGGCAGCCTGATCGAGATTGCCCGTTTCTCCTGGGACATGCGCGATGCCGCCGGGCGCCGCGCCAGCTTCTTCACCCGCGCCGCCGGCAACAGCAAGAAGCTGACCGTGGCCGATATCCAGGGTGCATCCGAACTGACTGGCGAGATCGGCCATGCCTGGTCCCGCCTGCAGGCCTCCGCGCTTGAATTCAGCGCTGCTCCGGCTCTGTCGGCTGCGGTGAAAGAGGCCGAAGCCAAGTTTTTCGGCGATCCCGATAGGCTGATCGCGGAACTGACGGCGAAGGGGCTGGTCGGCACCGACTACGGCGTCTCGTTCCAGGACGTGTTGAAGCGCCTCGTCGGCCCGGCCCAGTCGGCGCTCGCGGTCCGCGATGCGGCGATGGAGCAGGCCCTGGCCCTGGCCGAGTCCGCGCGGACCAACGCGCTGACGCGGCTTTCGCTGGTCGCCGCCGGGTTGCTGCTGGTCGGGCTGCTGGTCGTTGGCGTCACCCTGCTGTTCGATCGCCGCGTGGTGCAGCCGCTGGTCGGTCTCACCGCGACGATTACCCGCCTGGCGCAGGGCGACCGCGACGTCGAGGTGCCGGCACGCGACCGGCGTGACGAGATCGGCGAGATGGCCGGCGCGCTGGAAACCCTGCGCCTCAACGCCATCGAGGCGGCGCGCCTTGAAGCCGAGCATCGCAGCCAGCAGCAGGGCCGCGAAGCGCGTGCGGCGCGTATCGCGGAATTGACGCTGGCATTCGACAGCGCCAGTGGCGAGGCCATCCAGGGCGTCGATGCCGCCGGCGATGCCATGCGCGCCGACGCCGAAGTCAGTTCCCGTCTGGCCACCAACACGTCGGCGCGCGCCACCAATGTCGCCGCCGGCGCCGAGGAGGCCTCGGTCAATGTCAGCACCATCGCCAGCGCCGCCGAGGAGATGAGCGTCGCAGTGGCCGATATCGCGCATCGCCTGGAAACATGCGCGGCCATCGCCGCCGATGCGGTGCGCGAGGTCGGCGATGCCGATCGCCGGATCGTCGGCCTCGACCAGGCGGTGGAGCGGATCGGCACCATTATCAAGTTCATCCAGGACATCGCCAGCCAGACCAACCTGCTGGCGCTGAATGCGACCATCGAGGCGGCGCGTGCCGGCGATGCCGGCCGCGGCTTTGCGGTGGTGGCGGGTGAGGTCAAGGCACTGGCGACGCAGACGGCCAAGGCGACCGAGGAGATCACCTCGCAGATCGCCAGCATCGAGACCGAGACCGCCGCGGTGGTGCAGGCGATCAAGAGCATTTCGCAGACCATCGGTCGCGTCGACGCGGTCACCGCCGATATCTCCGCGTCAGTCATCCAGCAGCGCCAGACCACCAGCGAGATCGCCGCCAATGCCCAGCAGGCCGCGGCCGGCACCAAGGACGTCTCGGCCAATGTCGGCGCCGTCAGCACCGCGATGTCGGAGGCCGAGGCCGCCGCCTTGCGGATGATCGCCAAGGCCGACGATCTGTCGGTGCGCAGCGGCGATCTCACCGAGCGGATCTCCAGCTTTCTGCGCAACGTCCGGGCGGCGTGACTTCCGCCTGGTGCTGACGGCTGCATCGGGCGCATCATGAAAATGCCGTCGCGCGGATCAACACTCTGTTCGCATGATGCCGCTGGCACATGCGGGACATCCGATTCAGCCGGCACAATGCGCGGCTGTGTTTTCCGATGAACGAAATCAAGGACCGCCGATGACAATCGATCGCCGTACGCTTCTGAAACTGTCGATGGCCGCGGCCGGCACGCTGGCCCTGCCGGCGCAGGCGCTGGCGCAGACCGCAGCACCCGCCCGGAAACGCGCGCGCTGGATCTTCCTGGGAACCAAGGGCGGCCCGCGCGTCACCACCGGACGCTCCAACCCGGCCAACGTCCTGATCGTCGACGACGTGCCCTATGTGATGGATTGCGGTCCGGGGGTTTCGAAGCGGCTGGTCGAAGCGAAAGTGGCGCTGCCGAGCATCCGCTATGTGTTCGTGACCCACATGCACTCCGACCACGTGCTGGAATTCGGCAACATGGTGTATGGCGCCTGGTCCGCCGGCCTCAACCACGAGGTCAACGCGTTCGGCCCGGTCGGCATGGGCGCGCTCACAAAGGCGTATTGGGAAAGCATTCGTGACGACGTGGAAATTCGCATCCCCGACGAGAGCAAGCCCGATCCGCGCAAGCTGCTGGTGGTGAAGGAGATCACGGACTCCGGCCCGGTGATGAGCAATGACAGGGTCAAGGTGACCGCGCTGCGCACGCCGCATCCGCCGATCCTGGAGCGCAACTACGCCTACAAGTTCGAGACCCCGGACGGCGTCATCGTCTATGTCTGCGACACCGCCTATAATCCGGCGCTGGCGGAGTTCGCCAGGGGCGCCGACCTGTTGATCCACGAGGCGCTCTACGTGCCCGGGGTCGATGCCATGACTGCGCGTGTCAAGAACGCCGCGACGCTGAAGGAACACCTGCTGGCGTCGCACACGACGACGGAAGACGTCGGCCGCATCGCCAAGGAAGCCGGGGTCAAGAAGCTGGTGATGACGCATCTCGTTCCCGGCGACGATCCGTCCATCACCGACGAGATGTGGATGGAAGGCGCGCGCAAGCATTACGGCGGCCCCATCGTGGTGGCGCGCGATCTGATGGAGATCGAACTGTAGGATCGGTTCCGGCGCTGTCATTCCGGAATGCATGTCGGTCGGCGAAGCCGGCGGGCGTGCATCCCGGACTGCGAAATGTTCGATGCTCGGCAATTCGGGATTTCGGGTCCGCGCGCGGCTGACGCGCCTGGCCCGGAAGCACGGCGCGTCGACGAGGAACTTCCGGCGCGCCGATCGGGTTTGCGATCCCGGCATAAGTGCATCATGATCGCATCGCGCTCGACAGTCGGGGCCCATGATGAAGCAGGCAAGCGCTGGCGAATCGAATGCAGCCCTGGATAAGATCACGGGGCTGCATTTGGTGTCGAAGCGCTTCCCTGCGCGATCGGACATTCGACTGACGCAGGCGGCACGCATTCACCGGGGCAGGGCATGGCATATCGATTTTCGACGGCGCGATCCAACAGGCCGATGCGGCGTTGGAGTTCCGCCAAGGGTGTAGTCGCCGCGATTGCCGCGCTGACGGCGCTCACCGCCCATGCCGAGGCCAAGCCGAAACGGCCCGCAGCCCCCACCGAGGCGACGGCGCCGCGCGAGGCCGGCGAGCCGATCATGGCGATCGTGTCGATCAAGACCCAGCAGGTCACGTTGTACGACGCCGACGGCTGGATTTTTCGCGCGCCGGTGTCGACGGGCACCACGGGACGCGAGACGCCGGCCGGCGTCTTTGCGCTCCTCGAGAAGGACAAGGACCACCGTTCGACCATGTATGACGATGCCTGGATGCCGAACATGCAGCGCATCACCTGGAACGGCGTCGCGCTGCACGGCGGGCCGCTGCCGGGCTACGCTGCCTCGCATGGTTGTGTGCGGATGCCGTTCGGCTTTGCCGAGAAGCTGTTCGACAAGACGCGGATCGGGATGCGGGTGATCATCTCGCCGAACGACGCGGCCCCGGTCGCGTTCTCCCACCCGGCGCTGCTGGTTTCGAAGCCGGAGGCCATCGCGGCGGCGCCGGCGCGGGCCGAGACCCTGGCCCGTGAGGCCGTCGAAGCTGCGAAGACGGCCGACGAAGCCAAGCAGGCCGCCGCCA
>DATCUS010000198.1:0-11006 GCA_036561845.1 Tardiphaga sp.
TGCGGCCGTCCTGCTCGGCGGCGAGGCCGAGGAAGAAGCGCGCCTTCGCCTCGTTCGCATCGAGCGCGACGGCGCGTTCGAACTCCGCCTTGGCATCGGCGGTGATCACGCCGTTGGCCGCCGCCGCAATGGCTTCGCCGAGATCGGCGCGCCGCGCCGCCGTATCGCCGCTATAGGTGATGGCATTGCGGAACGCGACGACCGCCTCGTCGAAACGGCCGAGCTTCGCCAGCACGGGCGCGAGCACGTTCCAGCCGCGACCGTCGGTGGGGTTCTGCTCCAGATGTTTCTGCACCTGCGCCACCAGATTATCCATGGGGTCTGAGGCACTGGGCGCGCGGGTGCGTTCCGCCAGCGGAAAATCGGGAAAGCGCGGCGAGCCGAGCGGCAGGTAGAACGCCATGGCCAGCACCGGCAGTCCGACCAGTGCCAGCACCGCGACGGCGCGGCGGAACCGCGGGCTGGCCTTTGCCGGCACATCCTGTTCGGCGTCGGTGGCAGCCAGCAGCCGGCGGCCGATCTCGACCCGAGCGGCTTCGGCCTCCGGCGCCGCGATCAGGCCTGCGGCCGCGTCGCGGCCGATCTCGACGAGCTGGTCCTTGTAGACCGTGGATTCGCTGCCGCCGGCCGTGCCCGCGGTGGCGCGGCCAAGCGGCCACAACACGGCGAAAATAGCCGCGGCGGTCATCAGCGCGAACACAAACCACAACGTCATTGCACAGGGTTCCGGTGGCGCCGATTCCGCCCGGCGGGTAGCTTCGGCTGGCCGGGTTACACCACTTCTAAACCGGCCGCGCAATTGACTTTTACGACACCGGCACGGCGAAAAGTTGCGTTAAATCAATGTGGCAGCACGACCTGATCTTGGCAGAGCCGTCGCAGCGCGATGGCCGGGCAAATCTGCGATACGGCGGAAAGCCATCCCTGGGCGCCCTGCCCGCCGTGCCGTCGCCATTCACGGTACTGTGCGATACGGCAAGGATATGATCGCGCGGAGGCCGGTACCCGCCGTCTTGTTTTGCAGCACGAGGGCAGCGCCAATCTTTTCGAGAGCCAGTTCAACAATCGACAGGCCGAGGCCGCTGCCGGAGCTGCTCTTGTGACGGCCGCGAAAGAAACGGGATCTGACAAGAGCCATCTCGGCTTCAGGGATTCCGGGGCCGTCGTCCTCGACCATGATGGTGACCACGGCGGGTTCGAGCTTCGCGCTCCAGTTCACCCTGCCGTGGCCACTCGCATGGTGCACGGCGTTCTCGTGAAGATTGCGAAGTGCGATGGTCAGCAATTCGCGATTGGTCGAAATCTGGATGTCATAAATCGCAGCCGGGAGAGAGAGATCGACGGCATCGACGATCGGCCCCTCCGACACGATCTGCTCCAGTACCTGGCCGAGATTGATCCGGTCGGTTCGATCGACATGTGATTGAGTGTCCAGACGGGCAACGGCAAGAAGCTGCCGAACCAGCCGCGATGTCCGGTCCACCGACACCATGATATTGCGAAGAGCGGCGGCGCGGCTGCCGGCATCTGCCGTTGCCAGGGCCACCTCGGCCTGGATCTTGAGGCCGGCGAGAGGGGTCCTGAGTTCGTGAGCGGCAAACGCCGTGATTTCCCGCTCGTGCTGTCGGGCTGCCTCGACGCGCGCAAACAGGTTGTTCAGCGAATTGGCAAGCGGGGCAAGCTCCGGTGGCGTGTGACGGACGTCAAGTGCACTGAGATCATCGGTGCTCCGGTTGGTAAGGTCGGCCGCCATCTTCTGCAGAGGTCGAAGCCCTCGGCCGAGGATGCTCCAGGTCATCAGTCCGAGAAGCGGAACGATCAGCAGCGCGGGCCAAAGCAGCCCCCGCAGCAGATCGCTGACAAGGCGCTCTCGCAAGCCAAGCCGGTCGCCGACGAGGACCCGTATCCCCTTGCTCGTTTCGGAGATGGCGTAGACCCGCCAGGTTTCGCCGCCGACCTGCTGATCCGAGAATCCATCCGCTTCCCCGCCTAGACTGTCAGTTGGAGCACCACTGGATCGGGCAACGAGCCGCCCATCCAGCGACCAGATCTGGCAGGACAGCTGCCGTTCGTAGCTGTTGCTTTTCGGATCGGCTGCTCTGTTCGGCACAACGTCCGCCGACGGCAGCGAAGGACCGCTGCTGGCCAGCGAACTGACCATTCGTGCGGCTTCCTGTAAGCGCGTATCCAGCACGTGTTCGACTTCGCTTCGCGTTTGAAAGAAGATCCAGACGCTGGCGCAAAGCCAGATCAGGCCGGTCGCCGCAACGAGAACCGAGAACAGGCGCCCCTTCATCGAATGAATGATCATGTGGTGACCGCTCGCATGCGGTAACCAATTCCCCGGAGCGTCTCAATCGACTCGCGGCCGATCTTGCTTCGCAGATTGTGGATGTGAACCTCTACCGCGTTGCTCTCGACCTCGTCCTGCCAGCCATAGAGACGGTCTTCCAGTTCATTCTTCGAATGAATCACCCCGGGGCGTTCCATCAGCGCCGACAGGATCGCAAACTCGCGGCGCGAGAGATTGACCGCCTTCTCATTCATGGAAACGGTGAGCGAGGCCGGATCAAGCGTGATGCCGTTGTGCATCAGCCGCGGCGTTGTCCGGCCCGCCTTGCGCCGGACGATGGCGCGGACCCGCGCGCCGAGTTCTTCAAGGTCGAACGGCTTTCCCAGATAGTCGTCCGCGCCCGCATCCAGCCCCTTGATGCGATCTGCGACTTCGTCGAGAGCGGTGAGCAGAAGCACCGGCGTGTTGTTCCCTTGGGAACGCATGGTCGCCAGTACATTCAATCCCGACCCATCCGGCAGCATCAGGTCGAGCACGACCGCATCGAACGTCGATGTGGACAGGGCGGCATGAGCTTCTGCACAGCTAGACACCGCATCGACGGTGGCGCCGAGGATATTCAGGCCGGCCCGCAGACCATCCAGCAGAATGAGGTCATCTTCCACGATCAGAATTCGCATCACGCCCTCGTTATCACACGGCCCGCCGTCGCAGGCGAGGCTTAAGGCTGCCTTAAGGTGGACGACCGATGTGAGACCGACTTCGCGGATCGGGGAAACATCATGCGGTATTGGCTCTTCAAGGCGGCGGTCGGGTTCCTCCTTGCCTGGATTGCAGGATCCGGCGCGCTCGCGCAGCAGCCGCCGACTGCCGACGCGGTGTTCCGATTGAGCGCGGCTCGCAGTCCCGATGGCGCACTTCTGCTCAACTGGGCAATCGCTCCAGGAAACTACCTTTATCGCGACAAGATCACGGTCGCAAATTCGGATGGCACCATGGTAGCGACCGGCACGCCGCCGGGCGAGATGAAAGATGATCCGTCGTTCGGACAGACCGAAGTCTACCACCGGGAGGCGAAAGCGCTTGTGCCCGCTGCGGTCCTGGACGGCAGCCCGGTTCTGCAAGTCTCCTATCAGGGCTGCGCCGAGCAGGGAATTTGTTACCCGCCGATCAGGAAAACGATCGACACAACGTCAATGTCCGTTTCGGATTCGAATCTGTCTTCTCGGCCGGCATCCGCGATCAAGAACACCTGGACGTCCGACCTGGCGATCGACCCGCCGCAACCGGGCGGCAACGATTCAGCGGTCGCCCAAAGCGGGCAGACCGACCTCCACGGCAGCATCGGTTCGATGCTTCTTGCCTTCGTCGGCTTCGGTCTGCTTCTCGCCTTCACGCCCTGCATCTTTCCGATGATCCCCATCCTCTCCGGAATGCTGGCGCAATCCGGCAAGCGGCTGACCGCACGCCGCGGATTCGTCCTGTCGGGCGCCTACGTGCTGGCAATGGCGCTCGCCTACGCTGCGCTTGGTGTGGTGGTCGCCTGGTCGGGACAGAATCTGCAGGCGGTGCTGCAAACACCGATAGCACTGGGGTTGATGAGCGCCGTATTCGTGGCGCTCGCTCTGTCGATGTTCGGTCTTTACGATTTGCAGTTGCCGCAGTCCTGGCAGTCCCGGCTCATGGGCCGGGCAACACGACGCGGCGGTTCGCTCGGAGGCGCTGCGATCATGGGCTTCGCTTCGACGCTGATCGTCGGCCCGTGCGTCACGCCTCCGCTGGCAGCGGCACTGGTTTACGTCGCTCAGACCGGCGACGTGCTGCGCGGCGCGCTGGCTCTGTTTGCGCTCGGTCTCGGCATGGGGCTCCCCCTGCTCGCCTTCGGAACTTTCGGCGCGGGGATTCTTCCCGCGTCAGGCCCTTGGCTGGCGCGCGTGAAGTATGTTTTCGGATTCGTGTTCATCGGTCTGGCGATCTGGATGCTGGCGCGGGTGATCCCGCAATGGTCGGTATTGCTGCTGACAGGCGTGGCGTGTGCTGCCGCAGGCGGCCTGCTGATCGCTTCGCAGTTGCGGGCGCCGGGTTCGCGGCCTGGCTGGCGCGCGGCATCTGCGGCCCTGGGACTCCTGGTTCTCGGGTCGGGCGGATACCTGACGATCGCATCGGTGAACGGCCCAGACCGTCTGCTGCGACTGACGGGACTCTCAACGCCGGCCTCGGCCGCCACCGCCTCGTTCGAAACCGTCACGACGCCGGAAGAACTTGACCATGCGCTTGAGACAGCGCGCCGGCAAGGCAAGCCCGTCATGCTCGACTTCTCTGCGGAGTGGTGTGTCGAGTGCAAGGTCATGGATCGCACCGTGTTCTCCGATCCTGAGGTGCAGAAGCACTTGCAGGACTTCGCGCTCATTCGCGCGGACGCGACCGACTACAACGAGGATACGCGTTCGCTGATGAAGCGGTTCGGCGTGGTCGGTCCTCCGACCATCATCTTCCTCGGTCCGCATCGGGACACGGAGGTTCCGGATACGCGGCTCATCGGCGCCGTCGATGCGAAAACGTTCTCGTCGCGGCTGCAGCAGCTGCGTCCCATCTGATCGATCACCTCATCCAAGAGCGAAAACAAATGCGCAACATTCCCTACGTCAAACTTGCGACCCAAATATTGCTGGCAATCGTCCTGTTCGCTCCGCTGGGACTGTCGGTCGGACTGGCACAGGAGGCTGACACATCGTCGGAAGCAATCCTGAATGATCCGAGCGCTCCCACCGGGGGGAATCCGAAGGGCGATCTGACCATCGTCACGTTCTTCGACTACAATTGCCCGTTCTGCAAGAAGGCCGAACCGGACCTTGAGCGGGTCGTCAAGGAGGACGGTCAGATCAGGCTGGTCTACAAGGACTGGCCGATCCTGACCAAGGCGTCTGTCTACGGCGCGCAGATGGCCTTGGCGGCCAAGTATCAGGGCAAGTATGATGCCGTTCATGCGGCGTTGATGGGGATCCCGGGACCGAAGATCCCGGAAGACAGGATGCTCGCGGCGATCCGGACATCCGGCGTTGACATGCAAAGGCTGGAGACGGATCTGCAGCTCCATGCCGACGAGATCGGCGCGACGCTCAAGAAGCATCTGGCGCAGGCCGATTCACTCGAACTGCGGGGAACGCCGGCCTATATCGTCGGGCGGTTTCGGGTGACATCCGCCCTGACCTACAGCCAGTTCAAGCAGGCCATCGGCGACGCTCGCGCGCAGGCCAGGAAGTAGATGCGGCTGCATTCGACCCATCCGAAGGCCGTCAAACAGCGTCGCTGGGTTCGCACGACGGCGCATCGCGATGCGCAAGCCGAGGTCTGGGGGCGGGTCCGAAGTCGCTTCAGCCCGCCTTCTTCGGCTTGCGCTCCACCACGACCATGGCGTTGTCCGCCGCGCGGCTCATCAGCTGGGCGTATTCGGCGCCGAACAACAGCTCGCAGAAGCGGATCGCGGCCCTGGCCTGCATCTGCCGGAACGCCTTCACCTTGGCGTCGCCGTTGCGCAGCGACTGCACCAGCGACTCCGTGGATTTCTCGACATATTGCTGCAGATCGGAATAGGTCCGCAGCGTCACCTCGTTGATGGCCAGCTCGCTGGCATAGGTGCGGCACACCGCGACGAAATCGATCAGCGCCGCGGTCTCCTCGACGTCGGCCGGATCGATCTGCGCGGTGGGGGTGATGTCCTTGTCCGGCCGCTGGCGCAGCAGCCGGCGAACGCGGCCGGGCACGCTGTCGATCTCCGACTGCAGCGTGGTCGAAATATCGACCCGGATCGAGGCGAGCTGGCGGCCCCAGGTCGAGTCGTTGCGGATGTCGAGCTCGGTGCGCAACCCGCGAACGCCATCGTGGACGGTCTTGAGATGGTCGGGGACGCTGTCGAACTTGCCGCGCTTGATCTCGCTGCGCAGGCTGGCCGCCACCCGGTTGAGGTCGTGGATCGCCATGGTCACGGCGATGCCATAGGAGGTGGCGGCGACGCGGATCTCGTCGTCGGAGGCGGCAATCTTGATGGCCAGGCGGATGATCTGCCACGGCGCCAGCAGCCGCTGCATCACCAGCGACAGCGCGAATGGCAGCAGCTGCGGCGTCACCAGCGCCGGCACGTTGAGCGCGCTGTTGACGGAGGCGACCTGTGCCTCGCCGAACGTCCTGAACTGGCTGGGAAGTTTGAGCGCAAGACTGTCCAGCGCCTCGCGGGCCTTCAGCACGGCGCCAATTCCGGGCAGATCCTCGACCACATGGGGCGCCCCGACGCGGGCCAAGCCGCGGTTGCGATCGCCGCCCGCTGCCGGCCCTGCCACCTTGAGAATGGCGTCGGCTGCGGCCTGCTGGAATTTCCTCACCGCGCGCTCGACATCCGCGCCGGCCTCCGGCTTGCCGGCCACCGCAGCCTCGAATTCGCTGACCGCCTCGACCGCGCCTTCGCGCTCCAGCCATTGCCAGGTGGCCTGCAGCGAGGCGCGGCGGATCTGGCCGGGCCTGACCGCGGCGACACCCTCGACCAGAAACGGCTCCAGCGAACGGAACACCAGCCGGGCGGGATCCTCGACCCGCGGGCGCACCGCGTCGACGTTGCCGCGCACCACCGTGCGCAGCAGATCGAGCACGAAATTGGCGACATTGACGTCTTCGTTGCGCGCGATCGACCGCTCATACTCGCGCATCAGCAACGCCTGCGATTGCGGCGGCAATTGCGCGAGATAGTCCCTCAGCCGGTCGATCGATGTCTGGCTCATGCACCCAAGATCCGCGCGTTCCGGTCAGTCCGAGACCGGAAGCAGCCAGTGGATTTCTTAGCAGGGACGGCGTTAAGAAGCCGTTGAGGAATGCCCTTCAGCCGACCGCGGTCCAGCCGCCGTCGAGGGCCCGGCAGGCCGTGCCACGCGCCGTGCTGAGCGCGCCGTTGACGGTGATGGTGTGGGAAAAGCCCCGACATTGCCGGCCCTTCTGGTCGTAGACTGGCCCCGGAACGATGTTGCCGTAGCGCCCGGACGCGGGATTCCGCCACGGCACCGGCGCCCCGGGGGCGCCATTGTCCAGCGCCGCGAGTTCCGCCTCGTAAGCAAGCTTGCGGTCGTCCTCGTTCAGCAGCGGACCGAGTTTGGCGCCGATCAGCCCGCCCATGGCCGCATTGGTCACCGCCGCGGAGGCGCTCTCCCCGGATAGGCCAATGGCCGACTTGATGGACGAGGAAGTGCCGCTGAACGCCCGCGCCATCGGACCGGGGCCATCGCCGGACGTGACGTCGCAGCCGGCGAGCGCCAGCGCCGCGGCCAGAATCAGGGCAGTCTTGAGTTTGAACATGAACACGCGCCTACTGCTGCCGGATGGCGGTGACAGCGTCAAGCTCTGACAAAGCCGACAATTCGGGCGGGATCGGGGCGGCTCAGGAGACCGGATTGGTTTTAGGTTTGCCGGCGATCGAAGGCGGCTGCGATGGCTCAGGCACCGCGTTGCCGGCGCTCCGCGCCGCGCGTTGCCATGCAACGATCGCATCACGCAATTCGGTCACGGCCTCCTCCTGCGTATCGCCGAACGCCGAACACCCCGGCAGATCGGGTGCGAGGGCAATGAAACCTTCGTCTTCCTCGCTGTAAAAGACGTGCGCTGGGTATCGTTGAGCTTCTGTCACGGCTCACTCTCTCTTTGGCCGGCCTCCGGCGTCCAGTATTTATCGATCATCGCTTGCAACTGCCTGGCTTGATACGGTTTGATCAGGCCGTTCCTGTTTTGAAAGTTCAGAAGTTCCGGCTCACCTGATCGTGCATACGCATTGTGATCGCCTTTTTGACCCTTGGCGGTAAAGCCAAGCCATTCAGCCACTTTGCAGGCATCGGCATAGCGAACCGTCTTCGCGTTGCTGCGAATAGACGCTATGAGCTTTTCGCGTGTTGCCACGCTGGCACTCCAGCATCATTGCCAATACTGCCAACCGCCACCCCAGCTGCAATCTAGCCGATTTTCGGCCTGAAACCAACTCGCCTCACACCCCCGGCAGCACCAGTTCCGCCCGCAGCCCGCCGATCGGGGCGGTGCCGAGGGTCAGGCTGCCGCCATACAGCGCGGCGAGGTCGGTGACGATGGACAGGCCGAGGCCGGACCCCGGCTTGGTCTCGTCGAGGCGCTGGCCGCGCCGGGCCACGGTGGCGCGCTCGGCAGCCGACAGGCCGCGGCCATCGTCGTCGACGATGATACGCAGTTTTGGCGCGGGGTCGCTGGCCCCCTGTCGCTCGACCAGCACTTCGATGAAGACGCGGGAATCCGCCCATTTGCAGGCGTTGTCGACGAGGTTGCCGGCCATCTCCTCGAGGTCCTGCTTTTCGCCGCGGAACTGGGCGGAGGCATCGGCCTGCACGTCGATGGCGATGTCGCGGTCGCGGTGGATCTTCTCCATGGTCCGGCACAGCGCCTCGATGGCCGGCGCCACTTCGGTGATCGTCCCGACGATGGTCAGGCGCGCGGCGATTCTGGCGCGCTCCAGGTGATGCGCCACCTGGTCGCGCATCACGTCGGCCTGCTCCAGCACCTTGGCCGCGAACGGGTCGCGGCCAAGTCTGCTAGCATTATGGCTGTTGGCCTCGTTGACGATCACCGACAGCGGCGTCTTGATGGCGTGGGCGAGATTGCCGACATGGGTGCGGGCGCGCTCGACGATGGCGCGGTTGGCGTCGATCAGCGCGTTGGTCTCGCGCGCCAGGGGCGCGATTTCCACCGGGAATTCGCCTTCGAGGCGTTCGGCGCGGCCGGAGCGGATGTCGGCGATGGCGTCGGAAATGCGCTTCAAGGGCGCGAGGCCGAAGCGGACCTGGAAGATGGTGGTGAGGCCGAGCACGATCGCCAGCGCCAGGAAGGTGCTGCCGAGGTAATAGTCGAAGGTGCGGGTTTCCTCGACGATCTCGGTGGCGTCGCCGGCGACGCTGACCCGGAACTTGCCGTCGGCGCCGAGATCGACGGGCCGCTCCACCATGCGCAGCTTCTGGCCTTCCGGTCCCTCCACATAGCCCTGGCGGATGCCGGCCGGAGTCAGTTCGACGCCCTGGTCCTCCAGCAGCGGCAGCTTCTTGTCCCACAGCGAGCGCGAGGCGCGGGTCTCGGTCTTGCCGGAATCGGTGCGGGCGATTTCCCAGTACCAGCCTGACAGCGGCAGTTCGAACAGCGGCTCGCCGAGCGACTGCAGGTCCTTGTCCTGCGGATCGTCGGGGGCGCCGACCTCGGCGATCAGGGTGCGCAAATAGAGATTGAGCCTTCGGTCGAAGGCGCGCTCGGTGGCCTGGCGGTATACCGACGACAGCACGATGCCGGTGATCAGCAGGATCACCACCACCCACGCAGTCGCCGAGATGAACAGTCGCGTCGATAGCGAGCTAGCGCGCATCGGTCGGTGGCGTCAGCAGATAACCCAGCCCGCGCACGGTCTGGATGATGTCGACGTCCAGCTTCTTGCGGATGCGGCCGACGAACACCTCGATGGTGTTGCTGTCGCGGTCGAAATCCTGGTCGTAGAGGTGCTCGACCAGTTCGGTGCGCGAGATCACCCGGCCGGTGTGGTGCATCAGATAGGCCAGCAGGCGATATTCGTGGCTGGTCATCTTGACCGGATTGCCGTTGACGCTGACGCGCCCGGTGCGGGTGTCCAGCGACACCGGCCCGCAGATCAGCTCGCTTTGCGCGTGGCCGGCGGTGCGGCGCAGCAGCGCGCGGATCCGCGCCAGCACCTCCTCGAGGTGGAACGGTTTGGCCACGTAGTCGTCGGCGCCAGCATCAAAACCCTGCACCTTGTCGCTCCAGCGGTCGCGCGCGGTGAGGATCAGCACCGGCATGGTGCGGGCGTTGCGGCGCCAGGCTTCCAGCACCGAGATGCCGTCCATCTTCGGGAGGCCGATGTCCAGCACCACGGCGTCATAGGGCTCGCTGTCGCCGAGGAAGTGCCCCTCCTCGCCGTCGAACGCGCGGTCGACCACATAGCCGGCTTCGACCAGCGCGGTGGTGAGCTGGCGATTGAGATCGGGATCATCTTCGACGACGAGCAGACGCACGGGACTTCTCCAGGCTGGATGAACCGACGGCATCAGCATGCACCGCGCAGCGGTGAATGCCGGATGAACGGCAGATCGTCCGGACCTTACTTTTTCTTCACAACCGCCTTCACCAGCCGCTCGATCGCGCCGGGCGCATCCTGCCCGGTGACCGCGCTGACCTTTTCGCGGGTACGGCCGCTGACATAGACGCCTAGCACGCCGAAGCGGAAGCCCCAATAGCTCACCAGCAGCGCGGTGGCGCCGACCAGCGCGTTGATGGTCTGGATGTCGCCGGTCCAGAATTCGTGCACCAGCACGACCCACAGCATCGCGCATTCGAAGGTCAGCTCGAAGGCGTAGAGCGGCCGCCACCAGCGCTGCACCACGTCGTCGCTGGCGATCTCGGCACGGATGGTGGCCTGGGTCTCTGCGATCGCGGTGCGCTGCGTCTCCGCCTCGGCGCGGATCATCTCGACCCATTGCGCCTCGGCCTCGGCGAGTTTCGCCGGGTCGGCGGCCGGCAGCGCGGTCTGCACCGCCGCCGGCGTCGAATTCACCGAGCCCACCGCCCTGGCGAGAATTTCGCCGGCGACGCCGCCGAGCGGCCCGCCCAGAGCGGTGCCGAGCATCGGCGCGCCCAGGGCGATGACCTGTTTGCC
>DATCUS010000199.1:0-44486 GCA_036561845.1 Tardiphaga sp.
GAGGCGCGCCGCGCCGCGGAGGAGACGCTGGACACGGCTGCGCACCGCCTCGGCCTGACCTCGCACACCGAGCTGCTCGACAGACTGCCGACGGATTCCGCGCTGGCGCTGGTGCGCGACCTGATCGACCGCCTCCGGGGCGCCGAGCGATCGCAGCGCGACGCCGAAGAAAAGCGCGCACGAGCGCTGCACGAACTGCAAAGTTTCACGTCGGATGATGCGGTCGCGCATAAGGTTACGGATCCCGAGCCGCTGCGGCAACGGCTCGAGGCGCTGGCGGATATCCCGACCCATGCCGACCGGCTGCACCGCGATGCCGCCACGTTGCAGATCGAGCGCAGGAATCTCGCGACCGCCCATGCGGCGCTCGATCCACCTGCTGGCGATCTCGACGGACTTGCCGCGCTGCCGATACCCGACCCCGCAGCGATCGCTGCCCATGCGCAAGCCGCCGAGCTGGGCGACAAGGAGATCCAGCGCCTTGCCGATCTGATCGACCGCACGACCGATGCGATCGAGGCCGCGGAGATCGACCTGGCCCGGTTGTCGAGCGATGGCGCGGTGTCCACCCGCGCCGATCTGCAAGGCGCGCGGCAGGATCGCGATGTCCGGCTGCAGCACTTGCGTGGCGCGCTCGACGGCGAAGCCGCCGTGCGCAACGCCCGGTTGGCGGATCTCGAATCCGCAACGAAGGCCATCGACACCATTACCGACCGGCTGCTGACCGACACCGAACGCGCCGCGCGCCGTGAAGCGCTGCAGGAGCGGTTGGAGCAGAGCCGCCGCGAGCATGATCGCATCAAAGCCGCCCTCGACGGTCAGAGGGCGCGCCGCGTCGAGGCCGAGGCCGCGTGGCGGAGCATCTGGACGGCGTCGGGCATTCCGCCGCGCGACCCCGCGGACATGGCACGCTGGCGTGAGCGGGTCAGCGAGATCGTGCGGCGGCAGACTGCGCTGGATGCGCAGCAGGCGGATTTCGATGCGTTATCCGAGAGCCAGGCGGCCAAAAAGGCCGGTGTGTTGCTATTGCTGGAAAGCATGGGGCGCACGCCACAGCATGCGCTTCCCGCGGAGATCCTGTTTCGCGAGGCAAAAAGCCGGCTCGACGAATTGCAGAAGGGCTGGGCCGACGCCCGGGAGCGTGCCGTCGCGAGGCAGCGTGCTGAGCGTGACCTCGCCGAGGCAGACGCAGCGCTGGCGCGGGCTACGCAGGCGCGTCGCGAACTGGCTGAGCTCTGGCCGGCGGCGCTGAAGCCGATCGGTGGCCTCGCGGCGTCAGCCTCGCCTGCCGAAGCGGAAGCGGCACTCATGGTCTGGCAGTCGGTGGCTGTGCCGAAGTTGAACTGGGAGAGTGAAGGTCACCGTGTCGCGAGCATCGAGGCCGACCTTGCGGCGTTCGACCGCGACGTCGCGGATGTGATGCGGCGGGTGGCGCCGGATCTGAACGGCGCAGATCCGCAGCAGCTCCTTGCCGGTCTCGCGGACCGTCTGTCGAAGATGCGCATGGCCGCCGATGCCTGCCAGCGACTGCGCGATGCCGGCGTGAAGCGCGGCGACAGCCGCGCCGCGCTGCTGCTGAAACGCAGCTCGATCGAAACCGTACTGCGCGACGCCTGTACGGCGCTCGGCGCGGCCGGCGCGGCGATGCTCGCCGTGCCGCTCGACCGTCTGACGACGCGCCATGCGCTGGAGACGGAGCGGGCGGTCCTGCGACGCGATCTGAGCGAGGTCGCCGATGGTCTCGATGAAGACGCGCTGCGGGCCGAACAGGCCGGTCTCGATGTCGATCTTCTGCCTGGCGACATCGACCGCGAAACCATGCGGCTGGAGCAATTGCTCGACCAGATGAAGGCCGCCTCGGCGCAGCTGCATCAGCGGGAGCGCGAGACCGACGTGCTGATCAGGGGGCGCGACGCCGCTGCCGCTGCCGCCGAGCGGGCAGAGGCCGGCAGCGAACTGGTGGGAATCGCCGAGCGCTGGTTGCTGCGCAGCGCTGCGGCGCGGCTGGCGGCAATCGCCATCGAGCGCCACCGGGCATTGGTGCAGGATCCGCTGATCGCGCGGGCGAGCGCCTTGTTTGCGCTGGCGACCGATGGCGCCTATGCCGGCCTCAAGGTCGCCTACGGCAATGACGACCAGCCGGAGCTGAAGGCGGCGCGGCCGGTCGGCGATCCGGTCGAGATCGCTGGCCTCAGCGAAGGCACGCGCGACCAGCTGTTCCTGGCGCTACGCCTGGCCCTGCTGGAACGCCGGGCCGGCGAAGCCCTGCCGTTCATCGGCGACGACCTGCTGACCAGCTTTGACGAGGTGCGGACGGCGGCGTCGCTGAAGCTGCTGGCCAGCGTCGGCCGGCAGCGTCAGGTGATCATCTTCACGCATCACCGCCACGTGGCCGAGCTCGCCGAAGCGATGCAGGACCACGCGATGGATATTGTGAGATTGTAGCGGATCTACGTCTGGTCTAGCTGACCGGCGCAGGCTTCGGCCTAGCGGGAGCCGGCCTCGATGTTGCGCGCCGAGGCGCGGGTGCCGGTGGCGCGATCGGTTGCAGCGTGACGATGACCGGGTTCGGCTTGTGATCCTGGGCGGCGCCGGTCGCCGCGTCGACGCCCATGCCGATGACCCCGCCCGCCAGGATATTGCCGGCGAAGCCCGCGGCGCCGCTGCCGGGTACTTCCTTGGTCAGCGGAATGATCTGCGGCTCAAAGCCCTGCTTGCTTACCGTCACGGTGATGTCGGCATTGCGGTTGGCCTGCACCACGCAGGGCGTAATGCAGGAGGTGGGAATATCGAGCCCCGCCACGTCGGCCTGCGCGCCTGATGGTGTCGTCGAGATCGAAATGTTCTCGGTTGTCCCACGCGTGACGGAGGCACAGCCCGCCAGCAGCAAGGCGGCGGCAGCCGCGATCCCCAGATTTCGCATTTGCGCCTTTCCCGGTCCCGTCGGCACCGAAGCGCAACCGCAGAATGAGATCAAGGCGAGCAGCGGCCTCGTGAGACGGGTGGTCAAGGCATAATGATCGCGCCAAAGGGGTGGGACCGTCGACGCGGTAAAAACGACGGTCCCATGTCGCGCAATTGAAATCGGGGTGGAAAGCGACTTCGCACCCGCTCTGCTCGACGGTGGGACCGTATCGGTTTGGTCCGCTGCTGCAACGCAAACCGCCTCTTAACCTAACCTATCAACCTTACCGTGTGCGGAGATCGTTCAGCGGCAGGCGGGCGTCAGCGCAATGTGCGCGCCAGATCGTTGATGGTGTCGGCATTGTTGCAATAGGATTCGTAGTGGTCGGCGACCGCGTTGGCGGCGAGGTCCTTGCCGCAAGCGATCTTGTGCTGGCACAGCGAACATGCCCGTTCCATTTCCTGACGCTGCGGGGCCTCAATTTTCGCGATGGATTCCTCGGTAAAGCCAAGTGCACGCAGCATTTTCGGCATCTCGTCGGCGGCGTGCGGGCCGCGGTGGACCAGCGTGTCGAGCTCGCGCGGCGCAAGCCCAAGCTCGCTGGCGATCCGGGCAAATTCGGCGGCGTCGAGCTGGTTCATCTCACCGACGCCGCGGCGTTGCTGCAGCCAACCGGTCAGGCGATCGATCAGGGTCCTGGACGGTGCTGGCTGGGCTGACGCAGTCATGGTTTTCTCCGAAGTTGAATCTGGCGACAAAGGTCGTCTGCGGCTGCGTTTCCGGCATTGCGATGGATCAATCAGCACGAGAGCGCTGTTGGTGACCGACAGAACGGGTGAGCGCGGCGTCTGGAGCCGCCTCCGGGCTGGCATTGCCGGAGCCGCTTCCTACATCTGCTGCAGGAGTAGTCCACTGCGTCAGGAGGCGCGTGATGACCGCGAAGCGTCTGGTTCCGGTACTTGTGCTGGCGGCGTCCATGGGCGCGTTGCTGCTCGGCGGTGCTGCCGCGCGCGCGGATGACTATCGTCCCGAGGAGTTCTTCCGTCTCGACCTCAACAAGGCCGCGCTGTCGCCGAAGCCGCTCGGGCCGCCGGCGCGGTTCGAGCCGGTGCCGGTGGAAGCCAAGGCAGATCAGGCCAGGGTTGAGGAGGCCAAACCGCGGCCCGTGGCCAGGACCGCCCGCGCACTGCTGGCGAAGCCGCAGGCCGGCCCGCGCCGCAAACTGGCCCGGTCGCGCGGCAATCCGCTCGACGCTCAGGCCTCGGACACCCGCATCCAGGTCTGGCCGTGTCGCTCCGGCGGCATCTGCAACTGGTCGAAGCCGCCGCGCTGAGGCCGTGCCACCGCGTCGGCCGTGCCCGACAGCATCCCGTCAGGCCCGGTTCAGTGCCGCCTGATCGTGCAGCGAGAACACCGGACCGTCGTAGAGGAACGAGCATTGGTGAATGACGATATGTCCGTCATTCACCGTCACATGGGCGTAGTCCGGCGCCTCATGCGATCCCGGGATGTGGTCGGCGGTCTCCAGGTCGAACGCGACCTGATGCGCCAGCGCGCGCTGGATATGAAACGGGATGCCGCGCCAGGCGCCGGCGATCGGCCGGTGCAGGTGGCCCATGAACAGATAGTCGGGCTTGCGGGTGCGCGCGATGACGTCCCATTCGGCCTCGGGATTGGCCAGCCGGATGGTGTCCATATAGCGCAGGCCGCTGTCGAATGGCGGATGGTGCTGGAATAGCAGCAGCGGCCGGTCCGCCGGCGCGGACGCCAGCGCATTTTCAAGAAACGCCAGCCGCGCGGCGCACAGCAGGCCCTCATGGTTCGGCGCCGCCTCGTTCAGGGTGTCGAGCGTGACCACCGTCGCGGCGTCGAACACCTGCATGGACTGCACGAATCCGTCCGCGTCGCGGGCCACGCCCGGGAAGTGACGGCCGAAGGCATCGCGCTTGTCGTGATTGCCCATCAGCAGGATGGTCGGCGCCACCAGATGGCTGAGCTCCGCGGCGAGATTTTCATAGGCCGGATCCTCACCCCAATGGGCGAGGTCGCCGGTGACGATGACGAAGGCGATATCCGGGTGATCGCGGTTGATCCGCCTGATCGCGGCGGCGAGCCGTTCGGCCGGATCAAGCCCGTAGATCTTGCGGCCGCGGGCGACGAAATGGGTGTCGGTCAGGATAGCGAATTTCATCGCAGCTTGGTCCTTGAAGGCTGTTCGCGGAGCGCTCGTGGCGCTCCGCTGTTTGACGAACGGATGGTTGAGAGACTGCCGACGTCAGCGCGCCTGCGCGGAGGTCCTCGGCAGCAGCTTCTGCACATCGGCGGCCATGTCGGCGAGGACCGCTTCCGGTTCCCTGGCGCGCGCGCCGGAGACGATGGTGTTGAGGTGATCCTTGATCACATCGGTGATCTTGAGACCGTTGTCGCCGGGGAACGCGTACCATTTGGTGAGCAGCGGAAGCTGGCTGACAGCGGTGAAGTTGTTCGGATTCTTGACGTAGAAATCCTTCAGATAGACGTCGTTGGCGATCTTGTTGGGCGGCATGTAGCCGGTGGTCTCGGCCATGATCGCCGCGCCCCTGGGACCGGTCCAGAACTTCACGACTTCCCAGGCTGCGTCGCGCTTGGCCTTGTCCTTAGCCAGGATCATCACGACGTTGCCGCCGGCCGGCAGCCGGCCAGCGGGAGACACCACGTCGGGGAAGATGTATGTCTTCAACTCGAACTTGCCGCCGATCATCTGCGTGGTCTTGTTGAGGTCGGAGGTCGAGGTGATGTGGATGCCGGTCTTGCCGGCGGCGAAGGTGGCCCGCATCGACGGCTGGTCGAGGTTGGGCATGCCGCCTTCGGTCACCAGACGCGCCAGCGTCTTGATCGCGAACTGGCCTTCGGGGCCGTCGAACGCCACCTTGGTCTCGTCGGCGTTCAGCATCGTGCCGCCGCGCGCGAACACCGGCGCCTGCCACAGCCAGTTGCCGGTGATGTCCCAGGCATAGGTGATGCCGTTGATGTCGGGACCGAGCGCCTTGATCTTCGCGGCAAGCTTGATCAGTTCGTCCCACGTCTTCGGCAGGTTGGCGGGATCGCCGCCGGCCTGTTTCACGAGATCCAGGTTGACATAGACAATGGGCAGCGAGATTGCGAAGGGCAGGGCATAGACCTTGCCGCTCGCGGTGCCGATGTCATACATCGCCTGGTGGAATCCCTGCTTGTCGAAATCCTTTTCCGCAGCGATGTAGCCATCCATTTCCGCCGGGATGTTCTTGTCGACCAGGACGCGGACCCGGTTGAGACCCTGGAACGAAACGTCGGGCATCTGTTTGGTCACCGCCTCGCGCAGCACCTTCTGCGTGGCGTCTTCATAGGATTCGTAGGGCGCCCGCGTGACGATCTTGATGTCCGGGCGGATCTTGGCGAATTCCTCGGCGATGCGCTTGTGGGTTTCGGTGAACAGTTCCGGATAGGGATACTGGATCGTGATCTCGGTCTGGGTTTGCGCCTGCGCGGCGCCGGCAGCGAACACGATCGCGGCCGCGGTAATCCATTTTCTGAGCATTGTCGTCTCCTGGGTGAGCGGGGTGGTGACTTACTTGATGCCGGTCATCGTGATGCCTTCGATGAAGCGGCGTTGCGCGAGCAGGAAGGCGATGACGAGCGGGGTGATGATGACGAGAGCGGCGGCCATCAGCGGTCCGAAATCCGTGCCGGCCTCATTGTTGCGAAAGTTGGCGACGGCGAGGGGCGGGGTCCGCAACTGCTCGCTGTTGATCACGATCAGTGGCCAGAAATAGTCGTTCCAGTGCGCCACCACGGAGAAGATGCCGAACGCGGTGACTGCCGGGATTGCCGTCGGCAGCATCACCCGCCAGACGATGGCGAATTCGGACAGGCCGTCCATCCGCGCCGCGTCGATCAGGTCATTGGGCACCGTCTTGAAGAACTGCCGCATCAGGAAGATGCCGAACACCGAAATCGTGAACGGCAGGACCAGGGCCGCATAGCTGTCCAGCAGGCCGAGTTGATGCAGCAGCAGGAACAGCGGGATGGCGGTGGCCTGCGGCGGGATCAGGATGCAGAACACCACCAGCGCGAACAACGTGTCGCGTCCGAGGAAGCGCAGCTTGGCAAGCGCATAGGCGGCCGGCAGCGCCACCAGAATCTGGAGGACGAAAATCGAAACCGTGACGATCAGTCCGTTGAGCAGGATGCGCCACAAGTCGGCCTTGACGAAGGCGGTGCGCAGATTGTCCCACAGGGCGAAGGTCTGCGGGATCAGGTGGACGCTGCTGGAGAAGATCTCGGTCTGCGGCTTGGAGGCGGTAGAGATCATCCAGATGAAGGGCATCAGGATGACCAGCGCGCCGCTCAGCAGCACCGTGTGGCGGGCCACGGCCCAGGGTGAAAATCGGGGATGCGGTTTCATGCGTCATGCGCTCCGCGGCCGGCGAGGAAGGACTTGATCAGCGTCAGCAGCAGAACGAAGATCAGGAACACGACGGTGAGCGCTGCGCCGTAGCCGGAACGGAAGAATTCGAAGCTCTCGATGTACATGGTGTGAATCAGCACCTCGGACGACTTCGATGGTCCGCCCTTGGTCAGCACATGCACTGTATCGAAGACCTGAAACGACCGGATGCCGCTGATCACCACGACGAAGGCGGTCACGGGACCGAGCATCGGCCATGTCACCAGCCGGAACCGCGACCAGGCGCTGGCCGCGCCGTCGATCTCGGCGGCGTCATAGAGTTGCCTGGGGATCGATACGATGCCGGCGAGGAACAGCACCATGTTGAAGCCGACGGCCTGCCAGACGCCGATCGCGCACAGCGAATACAGCGCCGTATGGCGATCCTGCAGCCAGCTGTAGCCCTGGATGCCGATGCCGCGCAGGGCGCCGTTCACCAGTCCGAATTGCGGATGCAGCATGAACTCCCAGACGATGGCCATGGCGATCAGGGTGGCCATCACCGGCAGAAAATAGATGGTGCGGTACCAGCTGCGCAGGCTGGTGCCGCTCTGGATCAGCAGCGCGATGCCAAGGCCCAGCGCCACCGAGCCCGGCACCACGATCGCCACATAGGTCAGGGTATTGCGGAGCGATATCCAGAACACCTTGTCGGCCATCATCTCCTGGTAGTTGGCGAAGCCGATCCAGGAGAATGACGGGGCGCCGAGCTGATAGTCGGTAAACGACAGCGCCAGCACGCTGGCCAAGGGCCCAAGCAGCACGATGAGCATCAGCGTCGCGGCGGGCGCAACCAGCAGCAGCGCGGTCCGCGATACGCCGGTCCGGCGCATGCCAATGCGCGCCATCCAGGCGGTTCGCCCCGGCCTGTCTCCGACCAGTGTCAGTGCTGCGTCAGACAAGGGCGATCTCCCGCGCCCGTTCGAGCCGCGGCTGGCCGACGGTCTCGATGCGTCTGCCGCCGGCATCGAAAGCACGCACCGCGTCGGCGGCGAAGCCGCAGGCGACCGAGCTGCCGATCGACGGCAAGTGCCGGGGATCGCTGATCCGGGCGACCAGCGGAGCGTCCATGCCGTCGAGGCCGATGTGGACGAACGCCTCGGAGCCCATGTTTTCCAGATGCACCACGTGGCCGGCGAACGGGCCGGTGCCGAGCTCGATCCGCTCCGGACGCACGCAGATCCTGCATGCGCCGGCGGCGCCCGCCGTCGACAGAGCGAGGCTGCGGCCGAACACCTCAAGGCCGCCGTCGGTGCGGATGGCGCCCGGCAGAACATTGATCTTCGGGCTGCCGACAAACTCCGCGACGCGGATGTCGCGCGGATTCTCGTAGACGTCGGCGGGGGTGCCGACCTGCACGAGTTCGCCCGCGATCATCACCGCGATCCGCCCGGACATGGTCATGGCCTCGGCCTGATCGTGGGTGACATAGACGAAAGTGGTTTTCAGCCGGCGATGCAGCTGGGCAATCTCGGCGCGCATGTGGACGCGGAGCTTGGCGTCGAGGTTCGACAGCGGCTCGTCGAACAGGAATGCCACCGGCTGGCGCACGATGGCGCGGCCGACCGCCACGCGCTGGCGTTGTCCGCCGGACAGCTGGCCCGGCTTGCGGTGCAGCAGCGGCGATATTTCCAGCTGGGCGGCGACCTTCTCCACGTCAGCGCTGATGCCGCGCTCGGTGTGACCCCGCCCCGGGATGAGCCGACCGAGCAGCGGCAGCCGCTGCAAGGCCGACAGTCGCTTCATGCGCAGCGGAACGGCGATGTTGTCGAACACGCTGAGATGCGGGTAGAGCGCGTAGGACTGGAACACCATCGCCAGATTGCGGGCGCTCGGGCGAATCCCGTCGACCCGGGTGCCATCGATGCGCACCTCGCCGGACGTCTGTGCGTCGAGCCCCGCGATGATGCGCAGCAGGGTGGACTTGCCGCAGCCGGATGGACCGACCAGCGAGATGAACTCGCCGTCCGCGATCGAAAGTTCGACACCTTTCAGGACGTCCGTCGATTCGAACGATTTGCGGATCGCGCTGAGTTCTATTTTCGCCATCTCGTCCCGTGCCCCGACCGCAATGCAGCAATGGGCGATGGTTAGGAGGCGGAGTTGACAGTCACATAACAGTCAAAGGGTTTTCCTATGTTGAATCCAACGTTCTCCTTGTGGATCTACGCGAGACCGGTGTTGTCAGACAGAAGGCGCAAGAATCGTGGCTTTGACGTCGGCGCGCATGCGCGCCGTGAATGCCGTGTTTGAAACCGGCAATTTTTCCTCCGCGGCACGGCGTCTCGGTGTTTCGCAGCCCTCGGTCGCCCAGCTGGTGCGCGACCTCGAGGCCGACTTCAGCGTGACTCTGTTCGACCGCCACGGCCATCACCTGATGGCCACCCCGCTGTGTCGCCAGCTGTACGCCGCGACCAGCCGGCTGGCGGCGATGGAAGCCGATGCGATCGGCATTCTCGAACAGCGCGAGGAGCTTGCCGGAGGCGAGCTGCGCGTCGGGCTGGGCAATTCGATGCCGGGAATGGCGCTGATCTCGGCGTTCAAGGCGCTTTACCCGAAGATCCAGGTCCGCATCGAAATCGGCAACTGGTCAGAGATCATGGCCGCGGTGACCGACCAGCGCGTCGATGTCGCCGTGCTCCCCGAGGTGCCGCAGGACCGCAGGTTTCGCTGCGAGGTCTGTCTCAGTCAGCGGGTGGTGGCGATTTGCCATCCCGATCATCCGCTCCATGTGCAAGGGCAAGTGTCGATCGCCGGCCTGATGCAATACCCGCTGGTGTTTCGCACCCGCAATTCGTCGACCCAGCGCATCGTCGACAAGGCCTTCCGCGCAACAGGATTGCGGCCCGAACCGGCCATTGTCGTCAACAGCCGGGAAGGCATGCTGGAGGCGGTCGCGAACCGGCTCGGCGTCGGCTTTCTGTGGGAGCAGGGCTCGAGCCGGACCGACCGCATCGCCAAGGTGGTGGTGTCGGAGATGGACGTTGCGCTGCCCGAATACATCTTCGCGCTGCTCGGCACCAAGGGGGCGCTGGTGGAGCTGTTCTTCAATGCACGCCACGCGATGCCGGGTGCCTAGCCGGCGTCGAGCGCGCGCCGGATGCTGACGGCGAGCTGGCCGATCGAGAACGGCTTCGGCAGCATGGCGACGTCGGCATCGAGCACGCCGTTATGGACGATGGCGTTCTTGGTATAGCCGGTGGTGTAGAGCACCTTGAGGTCCGGCCGCTGCTCGCGCGCCAGATCGGCAAGCTGGCGGCCGTTCATGCCCGGCATCACGATATCGGTGAACAGCAGGTCGATGCGTGGCTGCAGGGTCAGTACGGTCAGCGCCTGCGCGCCGTCGGAGGCGTGGACCACGGTGTAGCCGAGCTCGCGCAGGGAATCGACCGAGGTGTGGCGCACGCGCTCGTCGTCCTCGACCAGCAGCACGATTTCGCCGTCGCGTGCGCGCGGCAGAGCTGCGGCCGGCGAACTGTCGTGACGGGCTTCTGGATGGCCGACGTCGTCGCCGTAGAAGCGCGGCAGGTAGATCTTGATGGTGCTGCCCTGGCCGGGCTCGGAGTAGATCTTGACGTGTCCGTTGGACTGCTTGACGAAGCCGTGCACTTGGCTGAGGCCGAGGCCGGTGCCCTTGCCGACGCCCTTGGTGGTGTAGAACGGATCGAAGGCGCGCTCCGCCACTTCGTTGGGCATGCCAGTGCCGGTGTCAGTTACCGAGATGAGAACATACTGGCCGGAAGTAACCTCCGCATGCGCAGCGGCGTAGTCGTCGTCGAGATAGGCGTTCGAGGTCTCGATGGTCAGGCTGCCGCCGCCCGGCATGGCGTCGCGGGCATTGACGCACAGGTTCATGATCGCCTGCTCGAGCTGGGCGGGATCGATGTAGGACCGCCACAGCCCGCCGGCCAGCACGGTCTCGACCCGCAGGTGTTCGCCGATCGAGCGGCGCAGCAGCTCCGACATGCCGCCGACCAGCTTGTTGACGTCGAGCGGCTGCGGCGACAGGGGCTGCTGCCGCGAGAACGCCAGCAGCCGGCTGGTCAGCTGCGAGGCGCGCTGCGCGCCTTCCATGGCATTGTCGATGCAGTGGCCGATCCGCGCGTCCTCGGCGCCGGTCAGCCGCCGCCTGGCGATGTCCAGCGAGCCGAAGATGATCGCCAGCATGTTGTTGAAGTCGTGGGCGATGCCGCCGGTGAGTTGGCCGACTGCCTCGATCTTCTGCATCTGGCGCATCTGCATCTCGGCGGTCTGGCGACTTGCTGCCTCGTTCTCCAGCCTGACGTTGGCGTGGGCGAGGGCATCGTGCGCCGCCGTGACCTCGGCCAGCCGCGCATTGGCGTTGCGGATGGCCAGAAAGCCGAGCAGCGCCACCGCCAGCGCGCTCACGATCAGCCCGTCCATCAGCCAGTAGGTGCGCAGGTCGACCGCCGCGCTGCGCTGCTGCTGCAGACGCTCCTCGTCGGCGCGCATGGTGCCGACAATGCTGCGAATCTCGTCCATCAGCTCCTTTCCCCGAATCATCAGGGGCGCTTCTGCCGACTGTCCGGGCCGAAAGTCGGAGATCACCGTGCGCAGCAATTCCTGACGTTCGTGGGCGATTGTGCGCAGGCGCTCGACCGATTTGCGGTGGGAGGGATTGTCTGCGACGGCTGCTTCGAGCGCGGCGAGGTCCGCGTCGAACTGCGCCAGCGCGTCGTTATAGGGCGCGAGGAACTCGTTGCGGCCGGTCAGCAGGAAGCCGCGCTGTCCGGTTTCCGCATCCTGCATCCGCGACAGCACGGTCCACAGCTTGTTGTCGACCTCGAGCGTGTGGGTGAGCAGCTTGAACGCCTGCTGCTGGCTGAGAGCAAGGAAGATGGTGCCGATCACGGCCGCGGCAAGGACCGCAAAGCCCACCCAGAGCAGAACAGAGGTGCGATCGGATCGAGGCGTGCGCATGTCGAAAGGGGCAAATCGATAAGAGTGTTCGCCCGCAGCGGGCCAGTCCTATCTACCTTATTGGCAGATCGGGACAAGCCACTAGCGTGCGGGCAAGCCGCCGTCCGGCCACTTGCCTTGCTGTGTCTGCTAGCAGACACAGATCAAGGCCGGATCGCCGCCGGCCATCAGCATTCCGGCGTCTTCACCACCACGACTCCATCCGCGGCGCGAACGCCACTGCCTTTCGCTCCCACGAACAGCGGGTTGATCTCCGCCTCCAGAAGATGGTCGCCGATCGTGCCGACCATGTCCGAGAATGCCATCAACGCATCCAGCAGGGCATCGAGATCCGCCTCGGGACGGCCGCGATAGCCTTTCAGAAGCGGAGCAGACTTCAAATCGTCGATCATCCCGCGCGCGTCATCGCGCGTGATCGGCGCCAGCCGCAGAGCCGTGTCCTTGTACAATTCGGCGGCGACCCCGCCCATCCCCAGCAGAATGCAGTTGCCGAGCTGTTCATCCGCCTTGAAGCCGATAATCAGCTCGACGCCCTTGGCCAGCTCCTGCACGAGGAAGCCTTCCGGTTTCCGGCCGGTTGCCGCCGTGAATGCGCCGGCCATGCGCGCGCAGGCTGCGGCGACATCGGCGGCGTCGATGTTCACGGCCACGCCGCCGACGTCAGACTTGTGAAGGACATCACGCGAAAGAACCTTGACCACGACGTTGCCATCGAAACGGCCGGCGCACGCCTGTGCTTCCACCGGGGTTTGGGCACAGAATTCGCGCGTGATCGGCATCCCGAATTTTGCGAACAGCGCCTTGCTCTCATATTCATTGAGCGGGCCAGGCCGCAGCATCGCCAGGATGCCGGCGTCGGTCGGCTTTTTCTCCGCAACGATCGTCGGTGCCGGCGCAGGGGCATTCTGCCAGCGCCACAGGGCCGACAGGGCCGCGGCACAGGATTCGGGGGCGGCGAAGGCCGGAATGCCCGCCAGGTTCAGGTGTCGCACGGCGTCCGGCGCATGCGGGCTGGCAAAAGCGACGATCGGCTTGTCGAACCGGGCAAAGCACTCGCGCAGCGGGCCGCCGACGGCCTCGGGCTGGCCGATGGCGGAGGAGCCGAGGATCACCGCGACGGCGTCGTAAGACGGGCTTTCGAGCACGCTTTCGATGACCCCGCGGAAATAGTGAGGCGTTACCCCCGCGAGGGTGACATCGATCGGATTGCGGTCGAGCACGGCGTCGGGAATATCGAGCGCCTTCAGGCGCTCGGCCGTGGCGGCTTCCGGCGCCGGCATGTCGAAACCCGCGAGACCGGCTGCATCCGCCACCAGGCTGGCCGCGCCACCCGTGGAGGTGATCACAGCCAGACGGCGCCCTGCCAGATGACGCCCCGAACCCAGGACCAGCGGGAAGTCGAGCAGGTCCGAAAACCGCTCCGCCCGGATGATGCCAAGCTGTCTGAACAACGCGTCGTAGGCCGCATCAGAGCCCGCCAGGGCGCCGGTGTGGGAGACCGCCGACTGTACGCCTGCGGAAGAGCGGCCGACCTTGAATGCGACGATCGGCTTGCCGGCTTTCGCGGCTCGCAGCGCGGCCTCGCGAAACTGCCGGGGTTTGCGCAGGCCTTCGAGATACAGCGCCAGCACTTTTGTCGCGGGGTCGTCGATCAGATACTCTATCAGATCCGACACATCGACATCGGCCTCGTTACCGGTGGCGATCAGCTTCGAAAAACCGATGCCGAGCGCATCGGCGCGCGAGAGCAGGGAGCCGAGAATGCCGCCGCTCTGCGACACCAGCGCGGTAGAACCGGGAAGCAGCGCGTTGACCCCCAGCGCGGCACTTGCAGACAGCACGACGCCGTCGGTGACGTTGACCAGCCCGATCGTATTGGGGCCGAGGATGCGCATGGTGCCCGCGGCCTCCTTGAGCATCTGCTGCCGTTGCACACCTTCGGGGCCGCTCTCTCCGAAGCCGCCGGCCAGCACGATGGCGGCGCCGGTTCCGATCGCGGCGAGATCGCGGACGACATCGACGACGCGGCTGGAGCCGACCAGCACGATCGCCACGTCGGGCGCGTGCGGAAGCGCCTTGACGTCGGCGAAGCAGGGATGGCGGCCGATCGACGTGACGCGCGGATTGACCGGCAGAATTTCGTGGGCGTAGCCGTACTTCTCAAGGAAGGCGAGTGGCCGGCCGGTCAGCTTGCCGGCGTCGGTCGACGCGCCGATGATGGCGACGCTGCGTGGGCTGATCAGGCGATGCAACGGATTCATGTCAGCGCTCCCGACGCTTTGACTTGTCGAGAAACGCGGCAACGGATTCGTGATGCTGGGCGGTGGTGTAGCAGATCGCCTGGGCTTCACGCCCGAGGGCAAACACCTGCTCCTCGGCGGTTTCGAAGGTGCGATCCAGAATGGCTTTCGACAGCGCGATCGCCGCACTGGAGCCGCGTCCGAGCTCGCGTCCCCATGCTGCAGCATCGCTCACAAGCGTGGCGGTGGGGCTGACGCGGTCTGCCAGACCGATCGCGAGCGCTTCCGTCGGCGCGACCGAACGCCCCGTGAAGATGAGCTCCTTGGCGCGGGACAGTCCGACGCGGCGGGGAAGAAAATACATGCCGCCGCCGTCGGAGACGAGACCCCTCTTGATGAAACTCATCATGAATACGGCCTCTTCCGATGCGACGATGAAATCGCAGGCCAGTGCCATATCGCAGCCGAGCCCCGCGGCAGCGCCGTTGACCGCGGCGATGGTCGGCTTGCCGAGGCCGTGCAGCGCCGCCACGCCCTTATGTGTTCGCTGCTGCCGACGCCAGCCATTGAAGGCGACGTCTCCGGGCGGGGCCGCAAGCCGCTCCTTCATTCCGCCGACATCGCCGCCGGAACAGAACGACTGGCCGCTGCCCGTCAAGACCACCGCACGAACGGCATTATCGTTTCCGACCTGCTCGATGATGGATATCAGCTCGGCGCGCATCTCGTCATTGATCGCATTGCGGACTTCGGGCCGATGCAGCGTGATGATCGCAACGCCGTCATCGATCGACAGTTGGACAAGACCGGTCATATTGTTTCTCTTTCGTAGCATTATGTAGACATCATCGCGGGACATCGCAGACGACGTGCGGGGGATTGCCGGTCGGGAATTATTCGGCCTTGATGTTGGCGTCCTTGATCAGCTTCCCCCACCGAATCTCTTCGCGGTTCACATATTCGTCCAGTTCCGCCGGTGAGCTGCCCACCATGATGAGCCCCTCATTGGTTTCGAGGCGCTTGAAAGCGCCGGCGCTGACGGCATCTTTGGTCGCCTTGTTCAGGCGGTCGATGATCGCCGCCGGTGTTTTCGCAGGTGCGTACAGGCCATACCATGACTCCGCCGCATAACCCGGGACACCGGATTCCGCTACGGTCGGAATATTCGGGTAGGCCGGCGATCGCTCCGGCGAGGTCACTGCAATCGCGCGCAGCTGCCCGGACTCGACGAGCGACCCGGCGCTCGCCACTGTTGTGAACATCACCTGGATCTGCCCGCCGAGCAGATCGCTGATCGCAGGTGCGGCACCCTTGTAGGCCACCGTGGTCATTTTCACCTTGGCCATGACATTGAACAGCTCACCGGCGAGATGAGCCGATGTTCCGATACCGAACGTGCCGTAATTCATCTTGTCCGGATTTTTCGTGGCTTCCGCGATCAGGTCCGCAATCGACTTGATGTTCGACGAGGGATTGACCACGACGATATTGAATGACCGTGCGATCAATGAAACCGGCGCGAGGTCCTTGTGCGGATCGAAGGGGAGCTTGGCATTCAGGCTCGGATTGACGGCATGGGCGAAGGTGGCCATCAGCAGCGTGTAGCCGTCCGGATCGCTGGTAGCGACGGCCTGGGTGCCGAGGATTGTGCCAGCGCCTGGGCGATTTTCGATAATGACCGACTTCTTCAAGTCCGTTGAGATGGCCTGCGCCAGCGTCCGGGAAACGATGTCCGTGCCGCCGCCGGCAGCGAAGGGAACCACGAGCTTGATGATCTTTTCCGGATATTCGGCGCGAGCAGGGACCGATCCAACGACGATCAAGATGCTGAAGAGCGCCGCCGCGCTCATGCAGTAGAGAGAGACTATCGGCCAACGTGGCAAAGCCTTCGTTGCGGAACCGGTCGCTGGTCGTTGTGCTGTGCGCGTCCTGGGCATGCGTACCTCCAATGGGTTTAACCGCGGCATCTCGGTTGTGCCGCTCTCGGAGGTCGACCGAGGCCGCCTCACCCAAGCCATTAGCAGAACCGGCACGGGTGGCCGCCCCACCATTTCCATCTGGTGGAATTGTTGAGATTGCTTTATGCAGCGATCCAGACCGTCGATTGGACCATCAGCATGGACCCGGCACGTTTTGTTCCACGGAAGGCGCCGGCCAATCGTTCGCTCGAACGGGGCGTGGCATTGCTCAGGGCGTTCAGGCCGGGAGCCGAGCTGCTGGGCAACGGCGAACTATCGGAACGAACGGGATTGTCTCCCGCGACCGTCAGCAGGCTCACTCAGACCCTTGTTCGCGTGGGATATCTCGAGCACGATCCAGTGCAGCGTGCCTACCGGCTCGGCGCGGCGGTGCTCAGCCTCGGTCATGCGATGCGCACGGGATCTTCCGTTGTGCGCGTCACCACGCCGCTCATGAAGGCGCTGGCCCGGCGAATGCGCATCAATGTCGGTCTCGCGGTGCGAGATGGCGACGAGATGGTGTACCTGGAGTCCGTGCGCTTCAATACCCGCGCGTCTCAGCGTGCCGTCGTCTCCGGACACCGGGTCCCCATTGAGCTCACCGCATTGGGCCGCGCGTTTCTGGCCGTCGCAAAGGAGCCGGAAAAGTCGGCGCTGCTGGCCGGATTGAAGGCCAAGGGACGGAAACGATGGCCGCTGATCGAGCAGGAAATTGCCAGCGCCGCCGTCAGCATTCAGAGACGAAAATACTGCTTTGCGACATGGCAGCCGGAAGTGACGGCGCTCGCCACGCCGGTCGTCCTGGAGGGCCGTCCCATCTACGTCGTCAATGTCAGCGTGACCTCGGAGCGGTCGCCTGCCGAAGTGGTTGAAAGCCTGCGGAGACCGCTGCTGGATCTCGCCGCCCAGATCGAGGCTGCCATTGCAGAACTGGACTATCCCCTGTCCTGATCGCTCACCGATGCTTTGTCTGCGTTAAGCTGACTCATGCCTGGATCGCCTCGACGCCGCACCATTCGGCGATGAACAGCGCCATCGCTGTGGTGGTGCGCTTCAGCGACGGCAGGTTGACGCCTTCGTCGAAGCCGTGGACGCCGCGCGACAGCGGACCATAGTTGAGCGCCGGGATGTCGTCGAACAGCACATAGACGCGGCTGTCGAGATAGGCCAGCGAGGTGACGCTGGTCAGCGGCTTGCCGTTCACGGTTTCATGCGCCGCGGCCAGCACCGCCTCGGCGTCTGAGCCGGGCTGCAGCACGTAGCCTTCCGCCTGGAAGCCGTTGAACGTGATGGTGGGCGGGATGTTGGAGAGAAACGCGTCATTGCGCGTGAAGGCAGCGACGCGGTCGACGATTTCTTTCTTGGCGTCCGCGGCGGTGGTGCCGGGTAGGATCGAGATCCGGCAGTCGACCTTGCACCAGCTCGGCACCGACGACGCCCAGTCGCCGCCGGCGATCTTGCCGATGTTGAGATTGATCGGCTTCTCGATGTCCTTGAAGTATTCGAGCCCGTCCTTCTTCCTGTTCCATTCCTTTTCCATCTCTCGCAGCTCGCCGATCACGCGGTAGGCACCGTCGATGGCATTGGCGCCGGTGCCCATCCGCTGCACGTGCACCGGTACGCCGCGCACTTCGAGCTGGAACCAGACCACGCCGATATTGGCGCGCGTCAGCGTTTCCCCGGACGGTTCGGAGACCAGGGCGGCCTCGGCCTTGTAGCCGCGCAGATGGGTCATCAGCGCGCCGTCGCCGGTGGATTCCTCCTCGACGACGGATTGCAGATACACTGTCGCCGCCGGCTGCAAACCCAGGCTTCTCAATGCGTCGAGCGCAAAAATGTTGGACGCGGCGCCGGCCTTCATGTCGGCCGCGCCGCGGCCCTGCATCCAGTCGCCGTCGATGACCGGTTCATAGGGCGGCGTCGCCCACATGTTGTGCGGGCCTTCCGGCACCACGTCGACATGGCCCTGCATGATCAGCGAGCGGCCCTTCTCCTGGCGCGGGCGGTGAATGCCGACCACGACCGGCGCCTGCGAGTGCAGTTCGTCCCATGCGCCGCTACCGGGATGGCGCGCCAGCGCCTCGCGGTCCATGGTGAAGCGCTCCATGGTATAGCCGCGCTCCTTCATGGCGCGGAACATGAAGTCCTGCATGGTGTGTTCGTTGCCGCGTGTCGACACGTGGCGCACCATGTCCTGGGTGAACTTGATCTGGGCGTCGAAGTTCTTTTCGACCGCGGCAATGATTTTGTCGCGGAGCTGGGGATCGAGCGTCATGGGATGCCTTTGATCTTGGATGTCGGGTCGGTGACTTGGTCGTTCAACGAGGAAAACAATAGCCGCGACGCTCGATCACCTCTCCCCACCGGGGAGAGGTCGACCGGGAAGCCGGGCGGGTGAGGGGGCTTGGCGCCGTCGATAGGCCGGTGCCCCCTCACCCGGATTGCCGCGTCGATGCTACGCATCGCCAGGCAATCCGACCTCTCCCCGGTGGGGAGAGGTGAAGAAGCTAAGCCGACAGCGCGGCTTCGAGCTTGTCGAGCCCTTCGTCGATGGTCGCGTCCTCGGCGGTCAGCGGCACGAGGATGCGGATGGTATTGAAGCTGGTACCGCAGGACAGCAGGATCAGCCCTTCGTCGGCGGCGCGCTGCGTCACCTTCTTGGTCATCTCGGCATCCGGCGCTTCGCCGCCGCGCTCCTTGACGATGTCGAAGGCGATCATGGCGCCGACCGCGCGCACGGCGGCCATCGGCAGCAGGTCGTTGCGCTGCTGCATCTTCTTCAGACGCGCGACGATGTTCTCGCCGATGACATTGGCGCGGGCGACCAGGTTGTCGCGCTCGAACACGTCGAGCACGGCGTTGGCCGCGGCCACCGCCAGCGGATTGCCGGCATAGGTACCGCCGAGACCACCGGGTTCCGCCGCATCCATGATCGCCTGCTTGCCGATCACGCCGGACAGCGGGAAGCCGCCGGCCAGGCTCTTGGCTACGCAGATCAGGTCCGGCCTCACGTCGTAGTGCTCCATCGCGAACATCTTGCCGGTGCGGCCGTAGCCGGTCTGGACTTCGTCGGCGATCAGCACGATGCCATGCGTGTCGCAGATTTTTCGCAATGCGCGCATCAGTTCCGGCGGCGCCTGATGGAAGCCGCCTTCGCCCTGCACCGGCTCGATGATGATGGCGGCGACGCGCGCCGGATCGATGTCGGCCTTGAACAGGAAGCCGAGATACTTCAGTGACTCCTCCACCGTGACGTCGAGCTGCGGCGCCGGGAACGGCACATGCCAGACTTCCGGAATCGCCGCGCCAAAGCCCTTCTTGTAGGGCTGCACCTTGCCGGTCATGGTCATGGTCATCGCGGTGCGGCCGTGAAAGCCGCCGGTGAAGGCGATCACGCCGGCACGGCCGGTGGCGGCGCGTGCCATCTTGATGGCGTTCTCGGTGGCTTCGGCGCCGGTGGTGAAGAACGCGGTCTTCACCGCGCCGTCGATCGGCGCCAGCTTGTTGAGGCGTTCGGCGAGGGTCACGTAGGGCTCATACAGCAGCACCTGGAAACAGGTGTGGGTGAAGCGCTCCATCTGCTCGCGGACGGCGGCCATCACGTGCGGATTGCAATGGCCGGTGTTGAGCACGGCGATGCCGCCGGCGAAGTCGATATAGCGCTTGCCCTCGACGTCCCAGACTTCGGCGTTCAGCGCGCGCTGTGCCGAGATCGCGGTGGAATGGCCGATACCGCGCGGCACGGCGGCCTCGCGGCGCGCGAAGATTTCTGCATTGGTAGGCATTCGAGTTGTCCTTACGTTTATTCTTGTTAGCGCGCGGCTTCGAAACCGGCGAGGGTGGCGGTGAGATTGGCACCGAGGATGTCGGACAGGTAGCCGCCTTCCTGCACGAACACGGTGGGCAGGCGGAGCCCGGCGATGGCGGCACCGATGCGGCTGAAGCCGGCAGTGGTGACCTTCAGCGCGGCAAGCGGATCGTGCTCGGAGGCGTCGAGGCCGAGCGCGACCACCAGCGCGGTGGGCGCGAACGACGCGATGGTCTTCTCGGCGATGGCCATCGCTTCGATGTAGCCGTCGTCGCCGGTGCCCATCGGCAGCGGAATGTTGAGGTTGGCGCCAAGGCCGTTGCCTTCGCCGCGCTCATGGGCATAGCCCCACACGAACGGATAGTAGCCGACCGGATCGGCGTGGATCGACACCGTCAGCACGTCGGGCCGCGCGTAGAAGATGCCCTGCGTGCCATTGCCGTGGTGCACGTCGACATCGAGGATGACGACGCGCTCGTGCTTGAGGCGCAGATGTTCGGCGGCGATGGCCGAATTGTTCATGAAGCAGAAGCCGCCCGCCATGTCGCGGTAGCTGTGGTGGCCGGGCGGACGGCACAGCGCATAGGTGGCGTCCTCGCCGTCCAGCACCATCTGCGCCGCGGTCACGGCGACGTCGGTGGAAGCGCAGGCGCCGGCCCAGGTACCTGCGCCGATCGGGCAGGCGGTGTCCGCCGTGTGCCAGCCGAGCTTGCCGATGATGTGGGTCGGGTAGCTGCCGGGCACGCGCACGGGATGGAAGTTGGCGATCATCTCCGGGCCGTAGTCCGGCAGCTTCGTCCATTCGTCCCAGGCGCCTTCGAGAAAGCGCAGGTATTCCGGACTGTGCACCCGCGCCCGCGGCCCCTGGCCGAATTCGGTCGGCGCGACCAGCGTATGATTGCCGTCCGTCAGGCCTTTCAGCAGGCGGTCGGCGCGCTCCGGCTGTTCGGTGGTGCGCCTGACCTGGCCGCGCACCAGGAAGAACTGCGGATCGTGGCTGCGGTGTTTTTCGGTGTAGACGGCCTTCAATGGGAAGCTCCATTGGTTGGTGACGGAATGTCGCGGACCAGTTTTGCGACCTCGCGCCAGGCCGCGCCGATGTGATAGTCGATGCGGGCCACGATGATGTCGGGGTCGCCCTGTTCGATGGCGTCGAGCACCGCGATGTGCGTCTCGGCAATGCGGTGCGGGTCGTCATAGAGCCGGCCGATCAGGCCGATCACCATGCGCAACTCGGAAGCAAGGTCGTCGAACAGCCGCAGCAGCCGCTTGCTGCCGGCGATCTCGCAGATCATGCGATGGAATTTGTAGTCCTCTTCCACCTGACGCGCGGGATCGTCGAGGTCGGCGGTCTCCTGCAGCACGGCGATCTGTCGACGCAGCATGTCGCGCGTCTGCGGCGTCAGGTTTTGCGCGGCGAGCACGGCGGCATGGCACTCCACGCAGATGCGCAGGTCGTAGATCTCGTCGATGTCGGCGGCTTCCAGCCTGCGGACGAAGAAGCCCCGCCTCGGGTTTGCCACAAGCAATCCCTGCCGCTCGAGCAGGCGCGCGGCCTCGCGTACCGGGGCGCGGCTGATGCCGAGTTCACGGGCGATGCCGGCCTCGACCACCTTGGCGCCAGGCAGCAACTGGCCGGAGATGATGGCCTGCGTCAGGATCCGCGCGACCTGGCCGACAAGATCGGTGTCGGCGAGGGCGGTCAGCCCGACTGGAGGGGTGATGAGACGCATGAGAGGACCCGTTCGATCTTGATGTACAAGATTTAAGCGTCGATTGTCGACAGTTTAATCTTGAAACATTTTCGGCGATTGTGTTTGCTCACATCAGTCGCAACGGGAACCGAGCTCTTGAACATCCATGCAAGCATCACGCCGATCGACGAAGCCACCCGGCAGGTTCGCGTCGATCTGGCCGCGGCCTATCGTCTGATCCACCGGCTCGGCCTCGACGACAGCATCTATACCCACATCTCGGTACGGCTGCCGGGCGCCCATGATCGCTTCCTGATCAATCCCTACGGGATGCGCTTCGAGGAAGTGACCGCGTCAAATCTCGTGACCGTCGATGTCGACGGCAAGGTGATCGACGATCCCTTGGGCCTCGGCATCAATCCCGCCGGTTTCACCATCCACAGTGCGATTCATGCTGCGCGCCACGACGTGCTTTGCGTGCTGCACACCCACACCGTCGCCGGTGTCGCGGTGTCGTGCCAGAAAGACGGGCTGCAGCCGCTCAATCAATGGTCGATGCAGTTCACCGACCGGATCGCCTATCATGACTTCGAGGGCATCGCGCTCGACCTCTCCGAGCGCGAACGGCTGGTTCGCGACCTCGGCGCGAAGATGGTGCTGATCCTGCGCAACCATGGCCTCCTGACCTGCGGCCGCTCTGTCGGCGAGGCCTTCAAGCTGATGCACAACATGGAGCGCTCATGTCGCGCCCAGCTGGCATTGCAGTCGTCTGGCGTCGAAATCATCAGGCCGTCGCTGGCCATCGCGCAGCATACCGCCGGCCAGTATGACCGCGGCTATGCCAGGATCGAGGTCGAAGGCCAGAAGGACGGCGAGTGGGCGGCGTTCAAGCGCATGCTGGAGCGTACCGACGCCGACTATGTCAACTAGGCCATTCTGACGCGACGAATTAACGCGCCGTTGGGCGCCTGTGGGGGATTACATGCTGAAGCAATTGATGTTGGGCCTTGCTTTGACCTGCAGCGTCAGCGCGCTGGCGCTGGCGCAGGAGCCCAAAATGGGCGGCACCATCAACGCGGTGATCCAGCCGGAGCCGCCCGGCCTGACGACCGCGCTGATCCAGAACGGCCCGACCCAGATGGTGTCGGGCAACATCTTCGAGGGCCTGCTGCGCTACGACAAGAAGCTGGTGCCGCAGCCGGGCCTCGCCGAAAGCTGGACCGTCAGCGATGACGCCAAGACCTACACCTTCAAACTCAAGCCGGGTGTGACCTGGCACGATGGAAAGCCGTTCACGTCGGCGGACGTGCTGTTCTCCATCGACATGCTGAAGCAGACCCATGCGCGCGCGCGCAACAACCTGGTGCAGCTCGACAAGGTCGAGGCGCCGGATCCGCTGACCGTCGTCTTCACGCTGAAGCAGCCGTTCGGCCCGTTCCTGGGAATCTTCGAGGTCGGATCGCTGCCGATCATGCCGAAGCATCTCTATGAAGGCACTGATTACAAGACCAACCCCAACAACAACGCGCCGATCGGTACCGGCCCGTTCATGTTCAAGGAATGGCAGAAGGGCTCGTTCATCAAGCTGGTGAAGAATCCGAACTATCACATCAAGGGCAAGCCCTATCTCGACGAGATCTACTGGCAGATCATTCCCGACGCCGCAGCGCGTTCGGTGGCCTATGAGACCGGCAAGGTCGACGTGCTGCCCGGCGGTTCGGTGGAAAACTTCGACGTGCCGCGTCTCAGCAAGCTGAAGAACACCTGCGTGACCGGCGAGGGCTGGGAATTCTTCAGTCCGCTGGCGTGGCTGTGGCTCAACAACCGCTCCGGCCCGACCGCCAACAAGCTGGTCCGCCAGGCGATCATGTATGCGGTGGACCGCAACTTCGCCAAGGACGTGATCTGGAACGGACTCGGCAAGGTCGCCACCGGTCCGTCGGCCTCCTCGATCAAGTTCTATACCGATGACGTGAAGAAATATCCGTACGATCCCGCCAAGGCCAAGGCGTTGCTCAAGGAAGCCGGCTACAAGGGCGAGAAGATCCGCCTGATGCCGCTGCCCTACGGCGAAACCTGGCAGCGCTGGGGCGAGGCCGTCAAGCAGAACCTGATGGATGTCGGCTTTAACATCGAGACCATCGCCACCGACGTGCCCGGCTCCAACCAGAAGATCGGCGACTGGGATTACGACATCTCCTTCACCTATCTCTACCAGTATGGCGATCCCGCGCTCGGCGTCGGCCGCAACTACGTTTCCAGCGCGATTGCCAAGGGCCAGCAGTTCAACAACGTCGAAGGCTATTCCAATCCCGAGATCGACAAGCTGTTCGACGAAGGCGCGGTCGCGACCCCGGATTCCAGGCGCAAGGAGATCTACGAGAAGGCGCAGAAGATCCTGGTCGAGGACGTGCCGGTGGCGTGGATGCTCGAACTGCAGTTTCCGACCATCACCAACTGCAAGGTCAAGAACCTGATCAGCACCGGCATCGGCGTCAACGACGGTTTCCGCGACGCCTGGATTGACAAGTAGGGTCACCGGCGGCACTTCACCAACCGCGTCGATGCCCTGCGACAGGCCGGGCGTCGACGCGCTACATCTCTCCTGATCCGACTGTCATGGACCTCTGATGCTGTCATTCGTTGCCCAGAGGATTGTGAAAGGCGTCATCGTCCTGTTCGCGATCATCGTGCTCAACTTCTTCCTGATCCGGCTCGCGCCCGGCGATCCCGCGGTGGTGATGGCCGGCGAGGCAGGCGCCAGCGATCCGCTGTTCGTGGCCCAGCTGCGCGAGAAATTTTCGCTCGATCGTCCGCTGCCGGAGCAGCTGTTCAAATACGTCAAGGGTGTTGCCAGCCTCGATCTCGGCTTCTCGTTCCGCCAGCAGGAACCGGTCGCGAAGCTGATCGCCGAGCGGCTGCCGGCCACCCTGCTGCTGACGCTCACCGCCTTCGCCATCTCGCTGGCGCTCGGCATCCTGTTCGGCACGCTGGCGGCGCGCTTCGCCGGCACCTGGGCGGACAGCGCCATCACCGTCGCGGCGCTGATCTTCTACGCGACGCCGATCTTCTGGATCGCGCTGATGTCGATCCTGCTGTTCTCGGTCACGCTCGGCTGGCTGCCGAGCTTCGGTTACGACACCGTGGGCGGCAACTACAAGGGCCTCGCCTATGTCGCTGACGTCGCCGCCCATCTGGTGATGCCGGCGATGACCATCGGCCTGTTCTTCATGGCAACCTACACCCGCATGACCCGCGCCTCGATGCTCGAGGTGAAGCGGCTGGATTTCGTCAAGACCGCGCGCTCCAAGGGGCTGCGCGACAACGTGATCCAGCGCCGCCACGTGCTGCGCAACGCGCTGCTGCCGGTGGTGACGCTGGCCGGCGTGCATTCCGGTACGCTGATCGGCGGCGCGGTCATCACCGAGACGGTGTTCGCCTGGCCCGGCATCGGCCGGCTGATGTACGAGGCGCTGCTGCAGCGCGACTACAACCTGCTGCTGGGTGTGTTCGTGGTGTGTTCGGCCATGGTGCTGATCTTCAACCTGGTCACCGACCTCGTCTACCGACTGGTCGATCCGCGCATCGAGTTCGCATCATGAAGCAATTCTGGAAGCAGATGCTGCGCAATCCCGGCGGCATGATCGGGCTGGTCATTCTGTCCGTCGCCATCCTGATCGCGCTGGTCGGCCCCTCGATCTTCCCCAATTCGCCGTGGCGCATGGTGCAGCGGCCGTTCCTGCCGCCGTTCACTTTGTCCACCGTGCCGCTCGGCACCGATGCGCTCGGCCGCGACGTGTTCGCCGGCGTGATTTATGGCGCGCGGGTTTCTTTGCTGGTGGGCCTCGTCTCCACCCTGGTGGCGTTGATCGTCGGTGTCCCGCTCGGTGCCCTGGCCGGCTATTTCGGTGGCCGTGTCGACGACGCCCTGATGCGCTTCACCGAATTCTTCCAGACCATTCCGAGCTTCGCGCTGGCGATCGTGCTGGTGGCGATCCTGCAGCCGTCGATCTATTCCATCGTCGCGGCGATCGGCATCGTCAGCTGGCCGCCGGTGGCGCGGCTGGTGCGCGCGGAAGTGCTGTCGTTGCGGACCCGCGAATATGTCCAGGCCGCCATCGTCACCGGCCAGAGCAATTCCTGGATCATCTGGCGGGAGATTTTGCCCAACGCGCTGTCGCCGGTGATCGTGCTGGCGTCGCTGATGGTCGCGACCGCGATCCTGCTGGAATCCTCGTTGTCGTTCCTCGGCCTCGGCGATCCCAACCTGATCTCGTGGGGCTACATGGTCGGCGCCGGCCGCACCGTCATCCGCCAGGCGTGGTGGATCACGGTATTCCCAGGCCTCGCCATCCTGCTCTCGGTGCTGGCCATGAACCTTGTCGGCGAGGGCCTCAACGACGCGCTCAACCCGCGCCTCGCCAGGGACGGCCGCTGACATGACCGCCACTCCCGCCGTTTCCATCAGGAATCTCAAGATCGCGCTTCCGGAAGGCGCCGAGCGTCTCCATGCCGTCAACGGCATCTCGATCGATCTGATTCCGGGCGAGATCGTCTGCGTGGTCGGCGAGTCCGGCTCCGGCAAGTCGATGTGCGCCCACGCGTTGATGGGGCTGTTGCCCGACAGCGTCACCACCGAGACCGGCGAAATCCTGCTCGAGGGCAAGGACCTGCTGAAGCTCGACGAGGACGGCTGGCGCGACGTGCGCGGCCGCCGCATCGCCATGGTGTTCCAGGAGCCGATGACCGCGCTGAATCCGCTGATGCGGATAGGCGAACAGATGATGGAGATGTTCGAGGCGCACGGCCTGCTGACGCCGAAGGCACGCCGCGCCCGGGCGCTGGCGCTTGCGCGCGAGGTCGGCCTCCCCGATCCCGAACGCATTGTCCGCGCCTATCCGCATCAACTGTCCGGCGGCCAGCGCCAGCGCGCCATGATCGCCATGGCACTGGCGCTGGAGCCCGCGGTGCTGGTGGCGGATGAGCCGACCACCGCGCTCGACGTGACCACCCAGGCGCAGATCCTCAAGCTGATCCGCGAGCTGCAGCGCCGCCGCAACATGGCGGTGATGTTCATCACCCACGATTTCGGCGTGGTTGCCGATATCGCCGACCGCGTCGTGGTGCTGCGCCACGGCCAAGTCGTGGAGGAGGGCAGTGCCACGGAGGTGCTGACCCGGCCGCAGCATGCCTATACCAAGGCGCTGCTCGCCGCGGTGCCATCGATGCACCCGCCCGTGCGCGCGCCGCTCGACGGCCGCGACAAGGCGGTGGAAGTGATTGGCCTCGACAAGACCTATGTCACGTCCGGCGGCTGGTTCAGGCCCGACCGCAAGGTGCAGGCGGCCAACGAAGTCAGCTTCGCGATCCTCAAGGGCGAGACCCTCGGCCTGGTCGGCGAATCCGGCTCCGGCAAGTCGTCCGTGGCGCGGCTGGTGATGCGGTTGATCGAAGCCGACCGCGGCACGGTCCGCATCGGCGATGTCGATCTGACAAAGCTTGAAGGCAGGGCGCTGCGCGCGCAGCGCCACCGCATCCAGATGATTTTTCAGGATCCGTTTGCGTCGCTCAACCCGCGGCGAAAAGTCGGCAACATCATCAGCGACGGCCCGATCGCCCACGGCACCGAACCGAAGGCGGCGATGCAGCGTGCCCGCGACCTGCTCGGCATGGTCGGCCTCGATGCCGGCGCCATGGAACGCTATCCGCACGAGTTCTCCGGCGGCCAGCGCCAGCGCATCGGCATTGCGCGTGCACTGGCGCTGGATCCGGAAATCATCGTCGCCGACGAGGCGGTGTCCGCGCTCGACGTCTCCGTTCAGGCCCAGGTGCTGGCGCTGCTGGAAGACCTCAAGGCCCGGCTCGGCCTGTCGATGCTGTTCATCACCCACGATTTGCGCGTCGCCGCCCAGATCTGCGACCGCATCGCGGTGATGCAGCGCGGCGTCATCGTCGAGCTCAAGCCGACGGCGCAGCTGTTCGCATCGCCGGAGCATCCCTATACACGCGAACTGCTCGCGGCCGTCCCCGGCCAGAGCGCGTCGCCACAGGCCGCCTGATCCCATGTCTTGCGAAAACTTGCCTTCCGAAAACTTGTCTTCCGAAAGGATGCCCGCCGATCCAATCCATTGCGTCCTGCTGAGCAGGACCATCGACCTGCGCAAATATCTTGGTGAAGAGATCGCGCGGCTCGCGGGACGCGTCATCTTCGTCGACCATCTCGACGGCACTGACCCGGCAGCCGTCCGCATGGCGGTGGGTTGGCATCCCCATGCAGATGCGTTCGATCACTATCCCAATCTGGAAGCGGCGTGCTCGATCGGCGCCGGCGCCGACGGCATTCTTGCCTGTCCGAGCCTGCGCGACGACATCGAGGTGGTGCGGGTGGTGGAGCCGGCGCAGGCGCAGATGATGTCCGGCTTCGTGATCTTTCACGCCATCTGGCATCAGCGCCGCTTCGCCACCTACTTCGCGCAGCAGCGCGACCGGATCTGGAAGCGCATCGGACAGCGCACCACCCAGGAAGTCCCGGTCGGAATTTTAGGTTATGGCGCCATCGGCGCGCGGGTCGCCGCCGACCTCGCGGCACTCGGCTTTCCCGTCAAGGTCTGGAGCCGCAGCGCAAAACCGACACCCGATGGCATCACCGGTTTCCACGGCGCCGACGGTCTCGACGCCATGCTCGGCGAAACCGAGATCCTTGTGAATCTGCTGCCGCTGACGGCCGAGACCCGCGGTATTCTCAACCGCGATCTGTTCAACCGGATGAAGCGCGGCGGCTACCTGATCCAGGTCGGCCGCGGCGAGCATATGGTGGAAGCCGACCTGCTGGCGGCGCTGGACTCCGGCCAGCTTGCGGGGGCCGCACTGGATGTGTTCCTTGCCGAGCCGCTGCCGCCGGAACATCCATTCTGGGGGCATCCCGGCATCGTGCTGACGCCCCATGACGCCTGCGACGTGACGCTGCCGGCGGTGGGCCAGACCATCCGCGCCACCGCCGAGGCTCTCCAGGCCGGCGTCAGGCCGAAGGATGCGGTAGACCGCACCCGTGGATATTGAGCACGAGGTCGCAGCTATGACGCCGCGAGCATTAGGCCGCCGACCAGCAGAGCCGCCAGCAAAGCGATGACCCCGAATACAGCCGCGCTGATGGCCAGCAGGCCGTGGGCATCGAGCCATCCGCGTAACGCTTTCTCCATGATGACCTGAATCTCCCGCTGATTTGAACTCTGTGGGGCCACAGCGTATCAAACCGCCACGACGCCGTCTGCCCGTGTTTTGGCGCCAACCGGAGATCATCATGGACAATTTGCAGACCCAGGGCATCAGCCTGCCGCGCCTCGGCCTCGGCACGTTTCGCCTCAAGGACGATGCCTGCATCAAAGCCGTGCAAAGTGCGCTCAGCCTCGGCTATCGCCACATCGACACCGCCGAGATGTACGGCAATGAAGAAGCCGTCGGCGCCGGCATCCAGGCCTCCGGCGTGGCGCGCAAGGAGATCCACGTCACCACCAAGGTGTGGCACGAGAACCTGGCGCCGGACGCCATCCGCCGCGCCTTCGACGCCAGTCTCGCCAAGCTCAAGCTCGATCAGGTCGATCTCTATCTGGTGCATTGGCCATCGAAGGGCATGAACCTGCCGGCGATGTTCGATACGTTGATGAAGCTGAAGGACGAGGGCCGCACCCGCGCCATCGGCGTCGCCAATTTTCCGGTCGCGCTGCTGAAGACGGTGGTCGAGGAGATCGGCGCGCCGATCGCCTGCAACCAGGTCGAGTTCCATGTCTATCTCGACCAGACGCCGCTGCGCAGATACCTCGCGGAGAAATCGATTCCGCTGGTGGCCTATTGCCCGCTGGCGCAGGGCCGGGTCGCCGACGATGCGGTGCTGCAGGATATCGGCAGGAAGCATAATGCCAGCGCCGCGCAGGTGGCGCTGAGATGGCTGCTTGACCACGACGGCGTCTGTGCGATCCCCAAGGCGTCCCGCGCCGAGAGCCAGCAGGCCAATCTCGATGCACTGAAGCTCACCCTCGATGACGCCGATCGAAAGGCGATCGCGGCCTTGCCGAAGGATCAGCGGCTGGTGAACCCCGGCTTTGCGCCGGATTGGGATTGATCTTTTTCCCTCTCCCGCCAACGCCGCTTCGCGCCGCCGGGGGAGAGGGGAAGCCACCGCTACTTGTGCGCATGCGGCTTCTTTTTCACGTCGATCTTCCGCGCGGCGGTCGGAATCATCACGACCCGGCCATACTTGACGCCGCGCTCGGCGATGACGTGGTCGGCGAAGTGCTGCACCTCCGGGCCGGAGCCGCGCAGCGCGGTGACCTCCATGCAGTGGTCGTCGTCGAGATGCACGTGCAGCGTCGCCAGCGCGAGGTCGTGGTGATGATGATAATTGTCTACCAGCCGCCGCGACAGGTCGCGCGCGGCATGGTCGTAGACATAGACCAGTGCCGCGACACATTCGCCGGCCTTGCCCTTGTCCTGCGTCGCCTGCTGCATGCCGGCGCGGGCGAAGTCGCGGATCGCCTCGGAACGGTTCTGGTAGCCGTGCTCGGCGATCATGGCGTCGAGTTCTTCCATCAGCTCGTCGTCGAGCGTGATCGTAATGCGTTGCATAGGGGCCCCGTCATCCGAGAGTATGATGTTTTATTGACATCATCATACTCATCATGGCAGTTTTGATGGTCTTCTGCGGTCAACATAACCTGCCCGGTGCCGCGGCGGGACATATTCATCACGCGCGTGGCAGCTGGGAGTGGTGCGATGCATCAGCATCTTCCGGCCGCGTTCGCCGGACTGGTTCTGACCGCTGCTCTGGCTGTGGCGTCGGAGGTGGCAGCCCAGACGGTGGCGCCTACCGCGCTTCCGCCGGTTGAAATCGATGCCCCGCAACGCCTTCAGGCCGTCAGCACGAGGCCTGGGGCAAGCGCCGATCGCGGCCGGCGATCGAGGCGCGCTGCGGTTCGCAATGCGCGGCCCGGCCACGCCGCGCCCGCCGGCAATTCCCCGCCGCCCGCTGCAAATGCCGGCGTTGCCGCCGCCAGCGAAAGGACGGTCAATGGTGCCGACGTCAATGCGCGGCCGTTTTCGCGGCCGGCCGAAGCGCTCGAGGTGGTGCCCGGCCTGATCGTCACCCAGCACTCCGGCGAGGGCAAGGCCAACCAGTATTTTTTGCGCGGCGTGAATCTCGACCACGGCACCGATCTGGCGATCTCCGTGGACGGTATGCCGGTCAACATGCGCACGCACGCCCACGGACAGGGCTATGCCGATCTCAATTTCATGATCCCCGAGCTGATCTCCTCTGTCAGCATTCGTAAGGGGCCATATTTCGCCGATGAAGGCGATTTCTCGTCAGTCGGCTCCGTTCACGTCAGCCTGCTCGATAGCGCCGCAAAAACCATGGCCTCGATCACGGCAGGCAGCTTCGACTATCGCCGCGGCTTTGGCGTCACCTCTGCGAAGCTCGGCGAAGGCACGCTGCTTGTTGCCGCCGAGGCGCAGAGCTACAACGGCCCGTGGGACAACCCCGACGAGTTGCGAAAACTCAACGGCGTGGTGCGCTACAGCCAGGGCACGGTCACCGACGGCTTCACGCTCACCGCGATGGCCTACGCCAACAAATGGAATTCCACCGACCAGGTGCCGGCGCGCGCCATCGCCTCGGGTGAGATCGGCCGCTACGGTGCTTTCGATCCGACCGACGGCGGCAACGCCAACCGCTTCTCGCTGTCCGGAAACTGGGCGCGCAGCGACGAAAGGGGATCCTCCAAAGCGAACTTCTACGTCATCAAGAGCTCACTCAACCTGTGGAATAATTTCACTTACTATCTCAGCAATCCCGTCGACGGCGACCAGTTTCACCAGCATGATGACCGCGTGATCGGCGGCTTCAGCGCGTCGCATACGTTCAATCACCAGTTCGCCGGCCTGCGGATGGAGACCGAAGTCGGCGTGCAGAGCCGCTATGACAACATCCAGCTCGATCTGAACAATAGCGTGCGGCGCCAGTTCGCCTCCGCGATCCGCTCTGACGCGGTGAAGGAGGGCAGCGTCGGCGTGTTCGTACAGAACACGGCTTTCTGGACCGACTGGCTGCGCACCACCGCCGGCTGGCGCGGCGACTACTACGACGCCTCGGTGCGCTCGTATTTCATGCCGGCTAACTCCGGCAATGCCAGCGCCACCATCGGCAGTCCGAAACTCGGTCTCGTGCTCGGACCGTTCGCGAAGACCGAATTGTTCCTCAATGCCGGTGAAGGCTTTCACAGCAACGACGCGCGCGGGGTCACCATCGCCGAGTCGCCGATCGATGGTTCGGCGGTGCAGCGCTCGCCCTTCCTGGTCAGGACCAAAGGCGCCGAAGTCGGCCTGCGCACAAGGCTGATTCCCGGCCTGACCAGTTCGCTTGCCGTCTTCGTGCTGGATTCCGCCTCCGAGATCCTGTTCGTCGGCGACGCCGGCGATACCGAGGCCAGCCGCCCGAGCCGTCGCGTCGGCGTCGAGTGGACCAACGATTATCGCCCGCTGCCCTGGCTCGCGCTGGAAGGCGACTTCGCCATCACCCGCGCGCGTTTTCGCGACGAGAACGCCGATCAGACCACGACCTATGTCGATCTCGCCGGCTATCCTGCGTCGCAGATCGGCAACGCGCCCGGCCATCTGATTCCCGGCGCGCCCAACATCGTCGCCACCGTCGGCATCCGGCTTGGCGAATCGACCGGCTGGTTCGGCGCGCTGCGCTATCGTTACTTCGGCTCGCGCCCGCTGACCGAGGACGGCGCCTTCACCTCGCCCGCCGCCGGCCTGCTCAACGGCCAGCTCGGTTACCGCTTCGCCAGTGGCTGGCGCATCCAGCTCGACGGTTTCAACCTGCTCGACAGCAAGACCGACCAGATCACCTATGCCTACGGCTCGCTGCTGAAGACCGACTCGCTCTACGCGATGTGCTTCCCGTCCTCGGGTGCGCCTGCAGCGCCCAGCGCGGTGTGCCAGACCGGCATCATGGACCGGGTGCTGCATCCGGTCGAGCCGCTGGCGCTGCGCGTCACGCTGGCCGGGCAGTTTTGATCGCTTCTTCCCCTCTCCCTTGTGGGAGAGGGTGGCCGCGCGGAGCGCGGACGGGTGAGGGGTGCCACAAACTCCGAGCCTGGAACTGCCCCTCATCCGTCGCGGACGTCGCCTGTCATCGGGCGGCGCTTTGCGCCGACCCGTTGGTCCGCGCCACCTTCTCCCACAAGGGGAGAAGGAAAGAAGAACCCGTTGCGCCGGCGCGAAGGCAGCTTGCGCATTGCCGGTAACCCCATCATCATCCCGCTAAAGAAGAGATCAGGGAGGTGTTCATGCTCGCGTTGCGGATCGCGTTGCTTCGGCTGGTCGTCATCGCAGCAGCAGGAGTCTTCATGGCATCGGCCAGCGCCGCCACCTTCGTCTATGTCGGCAATGCCGACAGCCAGGACATCAGCGTCCTCGAACTCAAGGCCGACGGTGAGCTGACGCCGGTCGCTACCACCGCAGTGCCCGGTCCCGCCAAGCCGGGTGGCTCGCTGCCGCTGGCGGTCAGCCCCGACAGGAGCCGGCTCTATGCAGGTCTGCGCAACGAGCCATATAGCGCGGTCAGTTTCGGCATCGACGCGAAGATCGGCAAGCTGTCGCTGATCGGTTCGGGTCCGCTGGCGGATTCGATGGCCTATCTGTCGGTGGACCGCACCGGAAAGTATCTGCTCGCCGCCTCCTATGGCGGCAACAAGGTCACGGTCAATCCGGTCGGACCGGACGGCGTGATCGCGCCGGCGCAGCAGACCCTGGCCACCGAACCCAACGCTCATTGCATCGTCGTCGACCCCACCAACCGCTACGTGCTGCACACCAGCCTTGGCGGCGACGTCATCTACCAGCAGAAGTTCGACGCCCTGACCGGCAAGCTGACGCCCAACGAGCCAGCCACCGTCAGCGTCAAGGCCAAAGGCGGCCCGCGCCATCTGGTGTTTTCGCCGAACGGCAAGTTCGTCTACCTGATCAACGAACTCGACGCGGCGATCTACGTGTTCCCGTGGGACGCGGCCACCGGCACGCTGAAGACGGAAACGCAGGTGGCCACCGCGCTGCCGGCCGGCTTCGAAGGCAAGCCCTGGGCCGCGGACATCCACCTCACGCCGGATGGGGCGTTTCTCTATGCCTCGGAGCGCACCGGCAGCACGCTGGCGGCGTTTCGCGTCGATCCGAGCAACGGGGCGCTGACGTCCCTCGGGTCCATTCCCACCGAAAAGCAGCCGCGTGGATTCAGCATCGACCCCTCGGGCCGCTATCTGCTGGCGGTCGGCCAGCTTTCCAACAGCCTGACCAGCTACGCCATCGACAAAACGAGTGGCAAGCTGACCAGCCTGAAGCAATATCCCGTCGGCAAGAACCCGAACTGGGTCGAGATTGTGGAATTGCGCTGACGTCCTGTTAAAGCAGCCAAACCCGCACTCGACTGCGGAATTTAACCCTTTGCCGGGATAGCCTGCGCCATTACAGTGCCGCGCGTTGACACGCTGTCTGGCTGGGGCATGCACGATCTCATTCGCGACATCACGCTGTGTATCCTGTTTGCGTGGGGCATCGGGCTGGCCGCGCATTTCTTCAAGCAGCCTCTGATTCTGGCCTACCTGATTGCCGGCTTCATCATCGGGCCGTTCGGCATCGGTTGGGTGAAGTCCGAGGAATCGATCAGCACCATCTCGGAACTCGGCCTGATCTTCATGCTGTTCATGATCGGGCTGGAAATCGACCTCAAGAAGATCGTGCGCGCCGGCCGCGTCATCCTGTTTGCCGCCGGCGGCCAATTGATCGGCGGCTGCGTGCTCGGCGTCTTGTTCTTTATGGCGATCGGCCTGCCGCTCGGCGACGGCGGTTTCGATGCGCTGTATCTGTGCATCGCCTGCGCGTTGTCGTCGACGGTGGTCATCGTCAAGGTGCTGTACGAGAAGCGCGAGCTAGACACTCTTCCGGGTCGCATCACGCTCGGCATCCTGGTGCTGCAGGACATCTTCGCCATCCTGTTCCTGGCGGTGCAGCCCAGCCTTGCCGACCTGCAGGTCGGCGTCATCCTGCTGTCGATCGGCCGCGTCGGCATGCTGGTGGCCACCGCGCTGGTGCTGAGCCGCTACGTTCTGCCGCACCTGTTCCACCAGATCGCCCGGCGGCCGGAACTGGTGCTGCTCGGCGCGCTGGCCTGGTGCTTTCTGATCGGCGAGATCGCCGAGCGGTTGCACCTGTCGCGCGAGATGGGCTCGCTGGTCGCCGGCGTGTCGCTGTCGACCTTCCCCTATGCGCTGGACGTCACCGCCAAGGTGACCACGCTGCGCGACTTCTTCATCACGCTGTTCTTCGTCGCCTTGGGCATGACCATCCCCATCCCCAACCTGTTGGTGATCGGTCTGGCACTGATCATCGCCGCCTTCACCGTGGTCAGCCGTGTGCTGACCACCTTCACGCCGTTGTACCTCATGAAGCAGGGGCTGCGCGCCAGCCTGTTGCCGGCGCTGAACCTCGCGCAGATCAGCGAGTTCTCGCTGGTGGTGATCCAGACCGGCATCGCCGCCGGCCATATCAGGACCCAGACCTCGAGCGCCGTCTCCTTCGCCTTCGTTCTCCTCGCCGTGCTGTCCACCTTTGCGATGGTGCGCAGCGACCAGATCAGCCGGCTGTTGATCGGGCCGCTGAAGCGGATCGGCATTCGCGACCTCGATCACGGCCAGTCGCAGGACGCCGGCGCCGCGGCCGGTCACGGCGACGCCCGCCGTATCGTTATCCTTGGCTTCTTCCGCGCCGCCTCCGCGCTGCTCAGCGAGATCGAGCGCCAGAACCCCTCGCTGCTTGAGCAGATCAGTGTGGTCGATTTCAATCCCAACGTGTTCAGGACCCTGGTCGAACGCGGGCAGCACGTCATCTATGGCGACATCAGCAATGTCGATACCCTGGTCCATGCCGGCGTCGGCCATGCCGAGATCATCATCCTCAGCGTGCCGGATTCGCTCCTGAAGGGCGCCAACAACGAGAAGCTGGTGCGCCACGTGCGCTCCATCAATCCGACTGCCAGGATCATCTCCACCGCGGACCTGCTGGCCGATGTGGCGGACATCTACGCTGCCGGCGCCGACTACGTCACGGTCACCCGGCTCAGCGACGCCCACGAGCTCTACGAGGCGATCAACGCCGCCGACCAGGGCCTGCTGAAGGACAAGCGTGCCGAGATGGACGCCCGCCTCGGCGAGCGCCGCGAGGTGCTGCCGTAGCCTTCTTCCCCTCTCCCCTGGCGCCGCGCAGCGGCGTGGGTGGGAGAGGGTGCCTTCGCGCAGCGAAGGCGGGAGAGGGGGTGGTGCGGCAAGCTCCGGCGCCGGTGTTTGCCGCGGGCCCCTCTCCGGTCTCGAATGCGCTCCGCGCATTCGATCCACCCTCTCCCGCCCAGCGAAGCTTCGCTTCGCCGGTGGGAGAGGGGACGAAGGAGACCGGCGTCTGCGGAAAACAGGACGGAATCGCCCTCCATTCCGCATAGCGAACCCGCATGGCCCTACGCGCGGCCGCGGGTTGCGCCGTTCCCCGCTGTGCGCCATATGGTCTCCAGAAGACATCAGAGTGCACGCCATGGCCCATTCAATTCCCGAAGTCCTGCAGGCTTTTGCTCATGGCGAGATCGTCGTGGTGACCGACGACGACGACCGTGAGGGCGAGGGCGACCTGATCGTTGCGGCGACGCTTTGCACCGCCGAGAAGATGGCCTTCATCATCCGCCATACCTCCGGCATCGTCTGCGCCCCGATCACCGTCGACGATGCGCGCCGGCTGCGGCTCGATCCGATGGTTGCCAACAACGATTCCAACCACACCACCGCCTTCACTGTGTCGATCGACTACAAGCCCGATAACGGCACCGGCATCTCGGCGGACGAACGCGCCTCCTGCTGCCGCGCGCTGGCCAACCCGAATGCGGGCGCCAATGATTTCGCGCGGCCCGGCCACGTGTTTCCGCTGATCGCGCGCGAGGGCGGCGTGCTGATGCGCTCCGGCCATACCGAGGCCGCGGTTGACCTGTGCAAGCTGGCGAACCTGCCCCCGGTCGGCGTCATCAGCGAGTTGATGAACGACGACGGCACGGTGATGAAGGGCGAGCAGGTGGTGGCGTTCGCCGCGAAACACAAGCTCAAGCACGTCACCATCGCGGACATGATTTCCTATCGCCAGGCGCGCGAGAAACTGATCGAACGCGTCTCCACCTTCACCACCGACAGCCCGATCGGCCCGCTGCAGGGCTATGCTTACCGTTCGCCGTTCGATTCCATCGCTCACGCCGCCTTTGTCTACAACGGCATCGGCGACGGCAGGAACGTGCTGACGCGGTTTCACAAGCCGAACATCGTCAAGGATATCTTCGCTGGCCCGGCGCGGATGCAGACGGTGCTGGAACATTTCAAAAAGGCCGGTAGCGGCGTGCTGGTGTACTTGCGCGACGGCGCCGCCGGGGTTCCTGTCGAGCCGCTCGACACGCCGAAATCGGCGGAGGCCGACCGCAACAGGCAATGGCGCGAGATCGGCGTCGGCGCGCAGATCCTGCGCGATCTCGGCGTCACCTCGATCCGTCACCTGACATCGTCGGTGCACGACTACAAGGGCCTCTCGGGTTTCGGCATCGAGATCGTCTGCAATGAACAGCTTGATGGCGATAAGCCAAAGACTTAACATGCGCGCGGCGTGCAAGCGCCGGCGTTGATGATGTGAAAGGGATTTTGATGAGCGTGCGCCCCCAGACCAAGGACAAGCCGGCCCCGACGAATTTCCAGTGGGACGACGCGTTCCTGCTGGATGACCAGCTCACCGAAGACGAGCGCATGATCCGCGACACCGCGCGCGCCTATGCGCAGGACAAGCTGCTGCCGCGCGTCACCGATGCCTATCTCAACGAGCACACGGACCGCGAAATCTTCAACGAGATGGGCGAACTCGGCCTGATCGGCATCACGCTGCCGGAGGAATATGGTTGCGCCAACGCCAGCTACGTCGCCTACGGTCTGGTGGCGCGCGAGATCGAGCGGGTCGATTCCGGCTACCGCTCGATGAACTCGGTGCAGTCGTCGCTGGTGATGTATCCGATCTACGCCTACGGCGATGACGCCCAGCGCAAGAAGTACCTGCCCAAGCTCGCCTCCGGCGAGTGGGTCGGCTGCTTCGGCCTCACCGAGCCTGACGCCGGCTCCGATCCCGGCGGCATGAAGACCCGCGCCGAGAAGTGCGCCGACGGCTACCGCATTACCGGCTCGAAGATGTGGATCTCCAACGCACCGATCGCCGACGTGTTCGTGGTGTGGGCGAAGTCCGCCGAACACAACAACCAGATCCGCGGCTTCATCCTCGAGAAGGGCATGAAGGGCCTGTCGGCGCCGAAGATCGGCGGCAAGCTCTCCTTGCGCGCCTCGATCACCGGCGAAATCGTGATGGACGGCGTGGTGGTTGGTGAAGAAGCGCTGCTACCCAATGTGTCCGGCCTGAAGGGGCCGTTCGGCTGCCTCAACCGCGCGCGTTACGGCATCTCCTGGGGCGTGCTCGGCGCCGCCGAGGACTGCATGGCGCGCGCCCGCCAGTACACGCTGGACCGCAAACAGTTCAACCGTCCGCTCGCCGCCACCCAGCTGGTGCAGAAGAAGCTCGCCGACATGCTGACCGAAATCACGCTCGGCCTGCAGGGTAGCTTGCGCGTCGGCCGCCTGATGGACGAGGGCAATTTCCACCCGGACATGATCTCCGTGATGAAGCGCAACAATTGCGGCAAGGCGCTGGACATTGCCCGCATGGCCCGCGACATGCACGGCGGCAACGGCATCCAGGTCGAATACCATGTGATGCGCCACGCCCAGAACCTTGAGACGGTGAACACCTACGAGGGCACGCATGACGTTCATGCGCTGATCCTTGGCCGCGCCATCACCGGCATCCAGGCGTTCGGCTAGCCGATCTCGCCTTCCGTGTTTCGAAATGCCCGGCCTCGCGCCGGGCATTTTGTTTTGAGGGCTTCAAAAGCCATGCGGCTTGACGGTCGCTCTTTCATGTATCATCATAAGTTACATGAGACGAGACAATCGACTGTCCGCCACGCTGCACGCGTTGCTGCACATGGCCGAGCAAAACCGGCCGATGACTTCGGCCGAGCTGGCGATGTGCATGGCCACCAATGCCGTGGTGGTCCGGCGCACCATGGCCGGATTGCGCGAGGCCGGCCTGGTGCGCTCCGAAAAGGGCCATGGCGGCGGCTGGCAGATCGCGCGCGATCTTTCGGCGGTGACGCTGAAGGACATCTATGACGCGCTGGGCAAGCCCGGCCTGATGGCCATGGGCATCCATCTCGAAAGCCCGTCCTGTCTCGTCGAGCAGGCGGTCAACCGCGCGCTCACCTCGGCCTTTGCCGATGCGGAGGCCGTCCTGATCGGCCGGCTCGGTGACGTCACGCTGGCGCAGCTCGCGGCGGATTTTCACGCACGCGCGGTCGGCCATCGCAACAGGATGCAGGAGAAGAAGAAATGACCTTTGACGCCATTGTCGTCGGCGGCAGCTATGCCGGCCTGTCCGCGGCGCTGCAGTTGGCGCGCGCCCGCCGCCGCGTGCTGGTGATGGATTCCGGCCAGCGCCGCAACCGCTTCGCCGCCCATGCCCATGGGTTTCTCGGCCAGGACGGCCGGCCCCCCGGCGACATTGCCGCCGATGCCCGCCAGCAACTATTGGCCTATCCGACTGTGGAATGGGCGGATACGAAGGCCACCTCCGGCGAAGGCGCGGCCGACGGCTTCTCGATCGGCACCGCGGGCGGCGCACGCTATCACGGCCGGCGCGTCATCCTCGCCGTGGGCGTCGCCGATACGCTGCCGGCGCTTCCCGGCCTGGCGGAGCGCTGGGGCAAGACCGTGTTCCATTGCCCGTATTGCGACGGCTATGAACTGGATCAGGGCCGCATCGGCGTGCTGGCCTCCTCGGAGATGTCGATGCATCACGCTTTGATGCTGCCGGACTGGGGATCGACCACGCTGTTTCTCAACGACGCCTTCGCGCCGGACGCCGGGCAGCTTGCCCAACTGCAGGCGCGTAACGTCGCCATCGAGCGCGCGCCGATCGTTCGGCTCTCCGGCGCGTCCCTCGATGTCGAACTCGTGGACGGTCGCACCATTGCGCTCGACGGCATGTTCACGTTGACGCGCACGGGTCCATCGTCGCCGCTCGGCGCGCAGCTTGGCTGCGTCATGGAGGACGGCCCGATGGGGCCGTTCCTGCAGACCGATGCCTTCAAGGAGACGTCCGTTCCCGGCATTTTTGCCTGCGGCGACGTGGCGCGTCCGATGGGCTCGGTGGCTTTCGCGGTGGCAGACGGCGCGATGGCGGGCGTCGGCGTCCACCGCTCGCTGATCTTCAGCCCGGATCGCGTGGCTGGCGCATAGCTGCAGCGAGTTGCGGCTGTTTGATTTCCCGCCAAGGGTTGCTAGTCATCGGGGCGTCCGGTGACCGGCCGGATACAGGCGCGGAAGGACCGACCATGAGCGACAACGACGACGTCCCGTTCAACCGCGACTATCCGCTCAGGCCTGGCGTCGTTGACCATGTCCGCCCCGGGGTTCGCCGCATCCTGTGCAACAACCCGTCGCCGTTCACCTTCACCGGTACCAACAGCTACATCATCGGCGAGGGCAAGGTCGCGATCATCGATCCCGGTCCGCGCGACGAAGCCCATGCGCAGGCGCTGCTCGATGCGGTGAAGGGCGAGACCGTCACCCACATCATCGTCACCCACACCCATTCCGACCACTCGCCGAACACCGCCGCGCTCAAGGCGGCCACCGGCGCGACGGTCTATGCCGAAGGCCCGCACCGCGCCTCGCGGCCGCGCCACGAGAGCGAGATGCATTCGCCGGAATCCGGCGCCGACCGCGACTTTCAACCCGACGTCCTGGTTGTCGACGGCGAGACCATCGAGGGCGACGGCTGGGCGCTGCAGGGTGTCGCAACACCCGGTCACACCGCCAATCACATGGCCTTCTCCTGGCGGGAGCGCGGCTACCTGTTCATCGCCGATCACGTGATGGGCTGGTCGACGTCAATCGTGGCGCCGCCGGACGGCTCGATGATCGACTACATGGCCTCGCTGGACAAGCTGGCCGCGCGGCCGGAAGACCTGTACTTCCCCGGGCACGGCCCCGAGATTCCCGAAGCGCAGAAATACGTCCGCTTCCTGATCCGCCACCGCAAGGCGCGCGAGGCCTCGATCCTGCACCGCCTCGCCAAGGGCGAAGCCGATATTCCCACCCTGGTGCGCGCGATCTATATCGGCATCGATCCCCGCCTCACCGGCGCCGCCGGCTATTCGGTGCTGGCGCATCTGGAAGATCTGGTCGGCCGCGGCATCGTGGCGACGGACGGCGATGCGGTGATATCGGGCAGCTACAGGATGGCGTAGCCCTCTTGTCCCGGACGCGATGCAGCGTGAAACGCTGCGTCGCAGAGCCGGGACCGCCCCAAACTCCGGAGCCCCCGCAACGGTCCCGGTTCTGCGGCGCAGCACTTCGCTTTGCTCGTGCTGCGCCGCGCCCGGGACACGGGCACAAGCTACTTCTTCACCGCTTTCGCTGGCGCCTTCGGCGCCACCGCCTTCTTCGGCGCCGGCGTGTTTTCCGCCGCCGTGTTGATATCCTCGATCAGCTTGGCCACGCGCGCGGCGTTGCTGCCGAGGTCGCTTTCGAAATAGCGCGACGAGGAGCGGATATCGACGCGCGAGCCCTCGCCGTCGGGGGTCACGCGGATGCTGACGTCCTCGCGAAAGCCCATGATCGGCGTGCGCGCCACCGCCTCGATGCGGCCGGGCCGGCGCGGTGGCTGCGGCGGGCGCTCGTCGATGATCAGCCATTTGCGCTTGGTGACGATCGCATGCACCACGTCATAGGCGCGCTGCACGGGGATATCCAGATCGACCGGCTCGATGTCCGGCCAGGTGGCGCGCTGCAACTCGGCGGAGTACAGCCCGGCATAGACCGCGGTATTGGTGCCGTCGCCGGCGCGCAGCCGCGCCAGCGCCTCGAAGCGTGGCGGATCGATCGGGTCGGTGGTGATGTCGTGGATCGCCGGCAGCTTGCGGTATTGCAGAGCGAGGTAGGCGGGGTAGGCCAGGATGACGACGTCGAGCGCCAGCGCGAACAGGATCCGGCTCATGCCGCGCGTGCCGTTGCGCCAGATCGCCACGAAGCCGGCCAGCGCCACCAGGATGGACAGGCAGGCAAAGCCAAGCGCGCCAAAAAACGTCGCCAGCGCCGGCTTCACCTCAAGGAACCCGAAGCGGACGATGGCGATGGAAACCACCGCGGCCACTGCTGCGAAGACTGCCAGCCGCCGCGCCCACGATGCCAGGCTGGACACGGGCTCCATCTGGTAGGGCGCGGAAAACCTGCGGGCCATGGATCGAATTTCTGCCGGGGTGCAACGCGGAAGGACCCGCAATCTGCCCGTTGAAGACCACTTCCGGCAGCGAAATTCAAGGGCGACTTCACCTCTCCGCGCAAGCGGAGAGATGAAGCATACCACCTTCAGGCAATTCGCCTTACGCCGCCGCGGTCGGCAGGCTGTAGGTCTTGAACTGGTCGCGCAGCGCGGTCTTCAGGATCTTGCCCGTGGCCGTGTGCGGGATCGCCTCGACGAACACCACGTCGTCGGGCAGCCACCACTTGGCGATCTTGCCGTCCATGTACGCCAGCAGTTCTTCGCGGGTCACGCTCTCGCCGGCCTTGAGCTGCACGATCAGCAGTGGCCGCTCGTCCCATTTGGGATGATAGACGCCGATCACCGCAGCCTCTGCCACCTTGGGATGGCCGACCGCAAGGTTCTCCAGATCAATCGACGAGATCCATTCGCCGCCGGATTTGATGACGTCCTTGGAACGGTCGGTGATGCGCATGTAACCGTGCTTGTCGATGGTGGCGACGTCGCCAGTGTCGAAATAGCCTTCCTCGTCGAGAATCTCTGTATCGACACGGTAGTAGGCCGCTGACACCGATGGACCGCGCACCTTGAGCCGGCCGAACGTCTTGCCGTCCCACGGCAGTTTGTTGCCGGCGTCGTCGGTGATCTTCATCTCGACGCCGAACGGCGGATAGCCCTGGGTCTGCAGCACGTCGAGCCGCTCGTCGCCCTCCAGCCTGTCGAACGGCGGTTTCAGTGCGGCAAGCGTGCCGATCGGGCTCATCTCGGTCATGCCCCAGGCGTGGCGGGCACCGATGCCCATGTCGATGAAGGCCTTGATCATCGAGCGCGGCATCGCCGAGCCGCCGCATACCACCATGCGCAGGTCGGGCAGCTTGAGATTGTTGGCTGTCATGTAGTTCAGCAGCATGAGCCAGACCGTCGGCACGCCGGCCGTATGCGTCACCTTCTCGGTCGAGAGCAGTTCGTAGATCGAGGCGCCGTCCATCTTGGCGCCGGGGAATACCAGCTTGGTGCCCATCGACGGGGCCGAGAACGCGATGCCCCAGCTGTTGGCGTGGAACAATGGCACCACCGGCAGCATGGTGTCGGCGGCATTGGCGCCCAGCGAATCGCCGGTGTTGGCCATCAGCGCGTGCAGCACGTTGGAGCGGTGCGAATACAGCACGCCCTTGGGATCGCCTGTCGTGCCCGAAGTGTAGCACATGGCCGCGGCGGTATTCTCGTCGAACATCTTCCAGGCGAAATCGCCATCGACCTCGGCGATCCAGTCCTCGTAGGCGACCGCGTTCTTCAGCGTGGTCTGCGGCATGTGCGCCTTGTCGGTCAGCACGATGTAGCGCTCGACGCTGGGCAACTGGTCGGCGATCTTTTCGAGGATCGGAATGAAAGTCAGGTCGGTCATCACGATGCGGTCCTGCGCATGGTTGATGATCCAGGCGATCTGGTCCGGGAACAGCCGTGGATTGACGGTGTGGCAGATGGCGCCGAGACCCATGATGCCGTACCACGTCTCCAGGTGGCGCCAGGTGTTCCAGGCGATGGTGGCGACGCGGTCGCCCATCCTGATGCCGTCGCGGTCGAGGCGCTGCGCGACCTTCAGGGCGCGGGTCCGGATCTGGGCGTAATTCGTACGATGGATGGGGCCTTCGACCGAGCGGGTGACCACTTCGCGCTCGCCATGGACCATCGCGGCATGATCGATAATCCGATGGCACAGCATAGGCCAGTCTTGCATCAACCCGAGCATTCGAACGTTCCTCCGCGATATGACTTGTCTTGTCGGGCCTCCGTTCAGGAGTTCCATTCCGGCAAGGACTTGAGATGAACTTTAGCGCGCGGAACCGGCTGCGGAAATGGCCTTGTGGAAGATCGGGATGCGACCAATGGCCTAACGCCTTGGCCGCCTTGCTGGTGTTGCTGCTCTGCGCCGCACCGGCCCAGGCCTACCTGACCGGCCGCAGCGTGCCTGTGCCCAAGCC
>DATCUS010000200.1:0-12696 GCA_036561845.1 Tardiphaga sp.
GGCGCCGGGCGGCCCGCCGGCAGCCGCTGGATGTAGCGATTGCCGGCGTCGGCGGCGACCGCCTTGCGGCGGACCAGGTGATGCAGGCAGTTCACCGCGAGGTCGAACGAGCCGTAGCAATGGTGGGCGACGAGCGCGAGATGCTTGAGCTGCTCGCTGTCCATCGCCTCGGCGTCGATGAAATTGCGCACATAGACCATGTCGGCCTCGACCAGCTGGTTGAGGGCGACGGCCGGGGTGGCGCCGAGCATCGGCGCGATCATCTTCCGGTTGATGGCCGCGAACATGTGCGGAATGAAGCCGAGGCTGCGCAGTTCCAGATCGACGTCGCCGAACACCGGCTGATCCTTGTACAGCGGCACGAAGGATACCTCGGTGTGAACGGCAATGGCCTGCGCCAGCCGGGCGTGGCCGTTGCGGAACACCGACAGTTCCGATCCCTGAATGTCGATCTTCAGCAGATCGAACGGCGCGAGTTCAGCGATGTCATCCAGCCGCTGCGTGCTCAGCGGGGATTCGCCGATCACGCGGCCGAGTTCCGGGAAGCGCGGAAAGTGACTGAGCGCTTTTTCGTCAGGCTGCAGCAGGCTGGCAAAGCCGATGCCGCGGCAGATCTTCAACGTATGCCGCGCGCCGTCGCCGATCGCATAGGGCAGGTAGGTTTCGAGGTCGCCTTTGGCTGCGTTGAGCCGGGCCAGCGCCTCGGGATGCGGATCGAATCCGGTGACGCGGCAGAGGCGGCGTTCCAGCATCGCCTTGTAGGGCGCATCGCCGTCGATGGGATTGGCGCCGATGTCGACGACGTGGGTCAGGCGCGCGGGTTTCAGCAGAGAAGCCAGCGCGTCGTCGGTCGAATCGATCACTGGCTGTTTCCGTTCGTCATGAACGGACCAGTGCATCAAACCGCGCCGGATTCAGCCCGGCAAATCGTCACACCGCCAGCGCGGGCAATCGGCCGCGAGCCGCTGAATTTCTCTACGAAGTTCATTTGCATGCGCGCGGAGGTAGCAGAGAGTGCGCATGATCGCGAAAGAGTGTGCAGACCGGGCGTGCATTGGCGGTCGCGCGGCTCGATGATCGAACAATCCCGTCCAGCACTGCGATACCGCGTATTTGTCACGGCGATGAAGATGCGCGTACGATCGCGGGCGCCAATATTGAAAACGCCTGCGTCGGCCGAGCCGACGGAGCGTGGCACGTCCATATCGAGGTCAGCCCAAGAGGCACGCGATGAGGAAGCCAGCCCCCAGCGATGCGCGCCTCGCCGCGGCTGCCGCCAATGCCGACGCGCCGACCATGCCGAAGCTGGACGACACGCCGATGAGCGAGATCATCCAGGCTTTGGCCGGCGGGCGGGTCACCGCCACGGCGCTGACCGAAGGCTATCTGGCGCGCATCGAGGCCTGCGACCGCGACGGGCCGATGCTCAACGCGGTGCGCGAGCTCAATCCCAACGCGCTCACGATCGCGGGCAGACTCGACGACGCCAGGCCGTCGGTCGAGCGGCCGCTGGCGGGCGTCCCGATCCTGGTGAAGGACAACATCGCGACCGGTGACAAACAGCCGACGACGGCGGGCTCGCTGGCGCTGCAGGGCGCGCGCGCCAGGGAAGATGCCACCGTCGTCAGGCTGCTGCGGGACGCCGGCGCGGTGATCCTGGGCAAGGCGAACCTGACGGAATTTGCCAACATGCTCGCGATCGACATGCCCGCGGGCTACTCGTCGCTGGGCGGTCAGGTGAAAAACCCTTACGCGCCGACGCTGATGGACGATCAGGGAAACCCGGTCGTGTCCCCGGGCGGCTCGAGTTCGGGGTCGGCGGTCGCTGTGGCGGCCGGTCTGTGCGCGGCCGCGATCGGCACGGAAACCTCGGGCTCGCTGCTGTTCCCCGCCAGCCAGAATGGCCTCGTCACCGTCAAGCCGACCGTCGGGCTGATCAGCCGCGCCGGCATCGTGCCGATTGCGCACAGCCAGGACACCGCGGGACCGATGACGCGCACGGTGCGCGACGCGGCGATGCTGCTGAACGTGCTGGCGGCCAAGGACCCGCGCGATCCGGCGACGCAACGGCAGCGGCGGCCGCGCGATTACACCGTTGGCCTGGCATGCGATGCGATGAAGGGCGCGCGCATCGGCGTGCCGAGCGACCCTGCCGATCCGCTGAACGATAGCTTCTACGGCAAGCTGCCAGCCCCTTGGGCCAGGGTGATGGCCGACGCGGTCAAGGTGATGGAGGACCTCGGCGCCGTCATCGTGCGCGCCGGCATGCCGACGGCCGGCTGGCTGGCCGGGCCGGGCACGACCATGGCCGTGCTCAACCGCAATCCGCAGAGCCGCACCAAGGGCAATGCGGTGATGCAGTGGGTCGTGTTCCTCTACGAACTGAAGCGCGATCTCAACCTGTATCTGACGGAGTGGGCGACTGAGACGGAGATGAGGACCATGGCCGACATCGTGGCTTTCAACGCGGCGAACGCCGGCAAGGCGCTGCGGTTCGGCCAGGACCTGTTCCTCGCCGCCGAGGACACCAGGGGCGACCTGAGCGAGCGCGAATACAAGTCGGCACGCGCCATGGACCTGCGCGCCGCCAGGACGCGCGGCATGGATGCCTACATGAACCGGCACAGGCTCGATGCCGTGCTGTTCGCCGGCAGCACCGGCGCGGCGATCACCGCCAAGGCGGGCTATCCCAGCGTCATGGTGCCTGCAGGCTTCATTTCGGGGAGCGGCGACAAGGATACGCCCGACTATCCGCTTGGGCTCACTTTCGCGGGGCGGGCCTGGAGCGAGCACAAGCTTCTGCGTCTGGGCTACGCCTTCGAGCAGGCGTCCCGGATGCGCAAGCCGCCGCCCGGCTTGCTTGCATCGTAGAGATTGGTGCGCTGTCTCGCGAGATGCTCGGTGCGGTTCATACCGCGCCTGCACTCCGCTCTTCAAAAATCATCGCCAGATGCACGATGGTCTGCACGGCCTTCTCCATGTCCTGCCGGCTGACCCATTCGGTGCGGCCGTGAAAGGCGTGTTCGCCGGCGAAGATGTTGGGGCAGGGCAGGCCCATGAACGACAGCCGCGAGCCGTCGGTGCCGCCGCGGATGCTGGTGCGCTTCGGCTCAAGGCCGGCGCGGCGGATCGCCTCCATGGCGTAGTCGACGATGTCAGGGTGCTGGTCGATCACCTGCTTCATGTTGCGGTACTGATGCTTGATCTCCAGCGAGGCGGACGAGTGCGGATAGTCGCGCATCACGTCGTCGACGATGGCATGCAGCAGCGCTTCCTTCTCGGCGAGACCGGCGTCGGTGAAATCGCGCACGATGAAGCTCAGCGTGGCTTTCTCCAGTGCGCCGGAAATGCCGACCGGATGCAGGAAGCCTTCCTTGCCCTCGGTGGTCTCCGGCGAGCAGGAGTCCTTGGGCAGGCGGTCGACGATCGCCGCGGCGATCTTGATGGCGTGCTCCATCTTGCCCTTGGCGAAGCCGGGATGGGTGCTGACGCCTTCGATGGTGATCACGACGCCGTCGGCGGAGAACGTCTCGTCCTCGATATGGCCGGCGGTCTCGCCGTCCATCGTGTAGGCGAAATCGGCGCCAAGCTTTTGCAGGTCGACCTCGTCGACGCCGCGGCCGATCTCCTCGTCCGGCGTGAACAGGATTTTTATCGTGCCGTGCTTGATCTGGGGATTGGCGATCAGAAAGCGGGCGGCGTCCATGATTTCGGCGAGGCCGGCCTTGTTGTCGGCGCCAAGCAAGGTGGTGCCGTCGGAGGTGATGATGTCGTGGCCGATCTGCTCGGCCAGCGCCGGGTTGTCGGCGGCGCGGATCACCTGCGTGGGGTCGCCGGGCAGCACGATGTCGCCGCCCTGGTAATTGCTGACGATCTGCGGCTTGACGTCCTTCCCGGTGCAGTCCGGCGAGGTGTCCATGTGCGAGCAGAAGCAGATCACCGGCACGGCCTTGTCCGACGTGGCGGGAATGGTCGCATAGACGTAGCCGAACGCGTCCATATGCGCGTCGGCGAGCCCGATCTCCTGCAACTCGGCGGCGAGCAGGCGGCCGAGATCCTTCTGCTTTTCGGTGGACGGGCAGGTCGTCGAGGCCGGATCGGACTGGGTGTCGATCGCCACGTAGCGCAGGAAGCGCTCGGTCACGGTGTGTGTGAACTCGATGGACGTCACAGGCCTCACCGCGGGGCTGGAGGGCGCACCGGTCCGGGCCGCCGTGCGGCGGCCCGGACCGTCGAATCGTCGGAAGGCGCCTAGACGGCTTCCTTCAGCTCCTTGGCGGCGCGGAACGCGACCTTCTTGCTGGCCTTGATCTGGATCGCTTCGCCGGTGGCGGGATTGCGGCCCATGCGGGCGGCGCGCTTGCGCACCTGGAGGATGCCGAGGCCGACGATGCGGATCCGCTCGCCCTTCTTGAGGTGCTTGGTGATGCGGCCGACCATGTCGCCGAGAATTTCTTCTGCCTTCTTCTTCGACAACTCATGCTCCTCGGCCAGCGCGGCGGCGAGGTGCTTGAGGGTGACGGTGGCGGGTGCGGCGGCCTTCTTTGCTGCGGCCGGTGTCGCGGTAACTGCTTTTTTCGCCATGAATCTGGCCCTCCTCGTTGGTGTGATCATAGAAACCTAAGGCCCGCAGGGCTTAAACGATTCGGGGGGCGGCTGACTACGCTGTTTGGCCTGCAAATAGCCACTTATTCGCATTGGCGGTGATCGAAGGCCGAATAAAAAAGGGCTTTCGCAACGTCCTTGACTTCAATTGGTCACCCCTTTATGTCCAGCCTCACTGCGGGATTGCAGACGATCCACGCGGGAGTAGCTCAGTTGGTTAGAGCGCTGCCCTGTCACGGCAGAGGTCGCGGGTTCGAGTCCCGTCTCTCGCGCCATTCCTCGGAATGGCTGGCGATGTCTGGTTTGGCATATCTCCCGGTTCCTCCCCATCTGCTCTCATAACGGTCCAATTCGATCCCCACGCTTCACAGGCGGCGGCCCGAGAATCGGTCACGACTCCCTGGCTGCCTCGTGGGGCGGCCCCGGTTGCAGCTTGCGGAAGCGGGATCCGGCGAACTGCCCGCAATGCCGCGCCAACCGCCGGGGCGGCATTCCGGAACATTGCCGTTGCAGGTCAACGCCGGGCGCAGTCCAGCCGTGCAGGGGACTGCGCAGCACGGCAACGTTGCGTGTCTTGCGCCCCCTGTTGCGCTGCGCTAAGCCTCGAATAATTCCAATGTCTTCGAATCTGCGGGCGGGCGCCGCGGGGTAAGGGATCGCCGATGAACGGCATCTTGCAGAACTATCTTCCACTCGTGGTCTTTATCGGCATCGCGACCGTCATCGGGGCGGCGCTGCTGATCGCCCCCTTCATCGTCGCCTATCAGAGCCCGGACCCGGAAAAGCTGTCCGCTTATGAATGCGGATTCAATGCTTTCGACGACGCGCGCATGAAGTTCGACGTGCGCTTCTACCTGGTCGCGATCCTGTTCATTATATTCGATCTTGAAGTCGCGTTCCTGTTTCCCTGGGCGGTGGCCTTCGGCAAGCTCGGCGTCACCGGTTTCTGGTCGATGATCGTATTCCTCGGCGTGCTCACCGTCGGCTTCGCCTATGAATGGAAGAAAGGCGCGCTCGAATGGGATTGAGCCCCGTGTCCACATCAATGCAGCCGACGCCGTCGGCCCGTCCGCTCGGCGCGCAGCCGCTGGTCTCCAGGGCGCCGACCGGCATCATCGATCCCAACACCGGCAAGCCGGTGGGCGCCAATGACCCGTATTTCCTCGAGGTCAATGCCGAACTGTCCGACAAGGGCTTCTTCGTCGCCGCCACCGACGACCTGATCACCTGGGCGCGGACGGGGTCGCTGATGTGGATGACCTTCGGCCTGGCCTGCTGCGCCGTCGAGATGATGCAGGTGTCGATGCCGCGCTACGACGTCGAGCGCTTCGGCTTCGCGCCGCGCGCCTCGCCGCGGCAGTCCGACGTGATGATCGTGGCGGGCACGCTGACCAACAAGATGGCCCCGGCGCTGCGCAAGGTCTACGACCAGATGCCGGAGCCGCGCTATGTCATCTCGATGGGCTCCTGCGCCAATGGCGGCGGCTACTACCACTATTCCTATTCGGTGGTGCGCGGCTGCGACCGCATCGTGCCCGTCGACATCTACGTGCCGGGCTGCCCGCCGACCGCCGAAGCGCTGCTCTACGGCGTGCTGCTGCTGCAGAAGAAGATCCGGCGGACGGGGACGATTGAGCGTTAATCAGGAGAGGCAGATGGCTGATCCGGAAGACATGATCATTCCTTTGTTGAAAGAAATGCGGGCCGAGAATTCGGCGAATTTTCAAGCGATCAATAAGAACTTGAATTCGCTGAGTTCTCGCCTCGATAAAATGGACGACACCTTGGTGACATTCCGTCATGCGCTGAGCGCCGACAGTCTGCTCAGCAAGATAGTGACCGGCGAATTTGAAGAGCGGCTCGGTGCCCTTGAGCGACGTCTGAGCGATCTGGAGACACATAAGTGACTGATCTTTCCAGTCTTGGCGAAACCATCAAGACGGCGCTTCCGGGTAGCATCACCGGCGCGTCGGTGGCCTTCGGTGACCTGACCCTCAGGGTGGAAGCTGCGAAGATTGTCGATGTCGTGCGCTTCCTGCGCGACGATCCCGGCTGCCGTTTCGTCAGCTTCGTCGACGTCACCGCGGTGGACTATCCCGGCCGCGAGCACCGCTTCGAGGTGGTCTACCACCTGATGTCGCCGACGCTGAACGCGCGCATCCGGCTCAAGGCCGCGGCCTCCGAGACCACCCAGGTGCCATCGATCATCTCGGTGTTTCCGGGCGCCGACTGGTTCGAGCGCGAGTGCTACGATCTCTACGGCGTGATCTTCACCGGCCATCCCGACATGCGCCGGCTGCTCACCGACTACGGTTTCGACGGCCATCCGCTGCGCAAGGACTTTCCGCTCTCCGGCTTCGTCGAGGTCCGCTACGACGACCAGGAGAAGCGCGTGGTCTATGAGCCGGTTCGCCTCAACCAGGAATTCCGCAAGTTCGATTTCCTCTCGCCGTGGGAAGGTGCCGACTACACCATCCCGGGCGATGAGAAGGCCACCGACAAGGCTGGGAGCTAGCCATGGGTGAACCGGCCCTCCGCAATTTCACCATCAACTTCGGCCCGCAGCATCCGGCGGCGCACGGCGTGCTCCGGCTGGTGCTGGAGCTCGACGGCGAAGTCGTCGAGCGCGTCGATCCGCACATCGGTCTCTTGCACCGCGGCACCGAAAAGCTGATCGAGCAGAAGACCTATCTGCAGGCGATTCCCTATTTCGACCGCCTCGATTACGTCGCGCCGATGAACCAGGAGCACGCCTTCTGCCTCGCCGCGGAAAAGCTGCTGGGGATCACCGTGCCGCGCCGCGGCCAGCTGATCCGCGTGCTGTATTGCGAGATCGGCCGCATCCTGTCGCATCTGCTGAACGTCACCACCCAGGCGATGGACGTCGGCGCGCTGACCCCGCCGCTGTGGGGCTTCGAAGAGCGCGAGAAGCTGATGGTGTTCTACGAGCGCGCCTCGGGCTCGCGCATGCATGCGGCGTATTTCCGCATCGGCGGCGTGCACCAGGACCTGCCGCCGAAGCTGATCGACGACATCGACGCGTGGTGCGATCCGTTCCTCCAGGTGGTGCAGGATCTCGAGACGCTGCTCACCGGCAACCGCATCTTCAAGCAGCGCAACGTCGACATCGGCGTGGTGTCGTTGGCGCAGGCCTGGGAATGGGGATTCTCCGGCGTGATGGTGCGCGGCTCCGGCGCGGCCTGGGATCTGCGCAAGGCGCAGCCCTACGAATGCTACGACGAGATGGAATTCGACATCCCGATCGGCAAGAACGGCGACTGCTACGACCGCTACTGCATCCGCATGGAAGAGATGCGGCAGTCGGTGCGCATCATGAAGCAGTGCATCGCCAAGCTGCGCGCGCCGGACGGGCAGGGCCCGGTGGTCGTCGACGACCACAAGGTGTCGCCGCCGCGCCGCGGCGAGATGAAGCGTTCGATGGAAGCGCTGATCCACCACTTCAAGCTCTACACCGAAGGCTTTCGCGTGCCGGAAGGCGAGGTCTATGTCGCCGTCGAGGCGCCGAAGGGCGAGTTCGGCGTCTACCTGGTCTCCGACGGCACCAACAAGCCCTACAAGTGCAAGATCCGCGCGCCGGGCTTCGCGCACCTGCAGGCGATGGATTTCATCTGCAAGGGCCATTTGCTGGCCGACGTCTCCGCCATTCTCGGCTCGCTCGATATCGTGTTCGGCGAGGTCGATCGGTGACATCCGCGCAGCCTCCCATCCAGTTTGACCGGGCGTCAGGCGTTCTTGCGGGTGCAAACCCCTGGGAACGCACGGCGGCGCTGGCGCTGGTGGCGGGCTCGAAGGTGTCTTCGCTGTTCTACCATCGCGGCTACAACATGTGCGCCAACCTGCTGCGCAGGACGCTGCCCGCGCGCGACATCGTGGTGAAGCTCAATCCCGATGCGCAGTTCGCGTTTCCCTATGGCGACGGCTACTGGAGCAAGCTGCTCAACCGCACGTTCTCCTACGAGGACGAGCTCGAGCTGCTGTTCAGGGACGCCGTCGACGTCGACTACACGCTGCTCGATTGCGGCGCCAATTTCGGCTATTGGTCGGTGCTGGTGTCGAGCAAGCCGTTCGGTGCGCACCGGGCGCTCGCCATCGAGCCGTCGTCGCAGAATTTTGCCGTTCTTGCCGGCAACGCCGCACTCAATGGCGGCCGCTTCGAGGCGATGAAGTGTGCCATCGGCGCCGAACGCGGTACGGCACGGCTGTCCGGCACCAAGCATGAGGCGCTGAGCATCGCCGGCGCCGCCGCGGCCGGCGGCGAGGAAGTGCCGGTGCTGGCGCTCGACAACCTGCTCGACGAGGGCAGGGTGTCGCCGACCGACAAGTTCCTGATCAAGCTCGACGTCGAAGGCGTCGAGATCGAGGCGATCAAGGGCGGCACGCGATTGCTGCAATGCGACTCGGTCATCATGTGCGAAGAGCACGGCAACGATCGGCTGCATGCGGTGTCGCGTTTTATCCTGGATCAAACGCCGCTGCAGCTGATCGTGTACGATCCGCGCATCAACCGTTTCGAGACCGTCACCGAGTTGTCGATCCTGGATCGCATCAAGGTGTCCAGCCATGTCGGCTACAACGTGTTCGGCACTTCGAGCACGTTCTGGCAGGACCGTTTCCACAGCCTGAATGCGAGCGCGGCGCGCCGCGCTCAATGAGAGTCTAGACATGTCCGTCCGCCGCCTGGCACCGAAAGAACTGCAGCCCGCGAGTTTCGCCTTCACCGCGGAAAACCTGGCGTTCGCGCAGAAGCAGATCGGGCAATATCCGCCGGGCCGGCAGGCCTCGGCGGTGATTGCGATCCTGTGGCGGGCGCAGGAGCAGAACGCCGGCTGGGTGTCGGAAGCGGCGATCCGCGTCGTCGCCGACCTGCTGGAGATGCCCTATATCCGCGTGCTCGAGGTCGCGACCTTCTACACCCAGTTCCAGCTGCAGCCGGTCGGCAAGAAGGCCCACGTCCAGGTGTGCGGCACCACGCCCTGCATGCTGCGCGGCGCCGGCGACCTGATCGACGTCTGCCAGCACCGCATCCACCATGATCCCTTCCACCTGTCGGCTGACGGCGATTTCAGCTGGGAGGAGGTCGAGTGCCTCGGCGCCTGCGTCAACGCCCCGATGGCGATGATCTGGAGCGACACCTACGAGGATCTCACCAAGGACAGTCTCAACAAGTTGCTCGACGGCTTCGCCGCCGGCACGCCGCCGAAGCCGGGTTCGCAGATCGGCCGCCAGTTCGCAGCCCCCGAAGGCGGTCCGACGACGTTGAAGGATGGCGGCGCCATGGTTCATGCCGCCGCGCCGAAGGAGGAAGACGCCAAGCAGCCGGTGCTGGCCGATGCCGACGCCAAGAAGCCGACCAAGGGCGCCTCCGAGCGCGAGAGCCCGGCGCCGAAGCCGCCCGCTGACGACGCGACCCGAAAGGGCAAGAAATGACCGGCCGCACGGGGAGCAGCGACATCATGCGACAGCACTGGCGCACCATCCTGCTGCACACGGCGACCGCGGCCGTCTTCATTTTCCTGCTGCAGCGTTTCGGTCTCAACGCGACGCTTGAATCAAGCCTGCTGTGGGCGGTGGTGTTCGGCGGCTGCGCCGCGATCCTCGCCACCATGCAAGCCAATCGCTGATCGAGGACGCCATGCTCGACGACAAAGATCGCATCTTCCGCAACCTCTACGGCCTCGAGGACTGGGGCCTCAAGGGCGCCCGCAGCCGCGGTTCGTGGGATGGCACCAAGGCCATTCTCGACAAGGGCCGCGACTGGATCGTCACCGAGATGAAGGCCTCCGGCCTGCGCGGCCGCGGCGGCGCTGGTTTCCCGACCGGCATGAAATGGTCGTTCATGCCCAAGGACAATGCCGACGGCCGGCCGAGCTACCTGGTGGTCAATGCCGACGAGTCCGAGCCCGGCACCTGCAAGGACCGCGAGATCATGCGCCACGACCCGCACCTGCTGGTCGAAGGCTGCCTGATCGCCGGCTGCGCCATGGGCGCCCATGTCGGCTACATCTATGTGCGCGGCGAGTTCATCCGCGAGCGCGAGCATCTGCAGGCGGCGATCGACCAGGCCTATGAGGCCAAGCTGATCGGCAAGGACAATGTCCACGGCTTCCCGTTCGACCTCTACGTCGCCCACGGCGCCGGCGCCTATATCTGCGGCGAGGAAACCGCGCTGCTGGAGAGCCTCGAAGGCAAGAAGGGCCAGCCGCGGCTGAAGCCGCCGTTCCCGGCCAATGTCGGCCTCTATGGCTGCCCGACCACGGTCAACAACGTCGAGTCGATCGCGGTGGCGCCGGACATCTTGCGCCGCGGCGCCGCCTGGTTCGCCTCGATCGGCCGCGCCAACAATGTCGGCACCAAGCTTTACGGCATCTCCGGCCACGTCAACACCCCCTGCGTGGTCGAGGATGCCATGAGCATTCCGTTCCGCGAGCTGATCGAGAAGCATGGCGGCGGCATCCGCGGCGGCTGGGACAACCTGCTGGCGATCATTCCCGGCGGCGCGTCGTGCCCGCTGATCCCGGCGGCGGACTGCCAGGACCTGATCATGGATTTCGACGGCACCCGCGCCGTCAAATCCTCGTTCGGCACCGCCGGCGTCATCGTCATGGACAAGTCCACCGACGTGGTCGCGGCGATTGCTCGCATCAGCTACTTCTTCAAGCATGAGAGCTGCGGCCAGTGCACGCCGTGCCGCGAAGGCACGGGCTGGATGTGGCGCGTCATGGACCGCATGGCGGAGGGGCGCGCGCAGAAGCGCGAGATCGACCTCCTGCTTCAGGTCACCACCCAGATCGAAGGCCACACTATCTGTGCGCTCGGCGATGCCGCGGCGTGGCCGGTGCAGGGCCTGATCCGGCATTTCCGGCCCGAGATCGAAAAGCGGATCGACCAGTATTCGGCGAACCCGCATTCCGACCCGATACCTGTCGCGGCGGAGTGAGAGAGCATCATGGCCAAGATCATCGTCGACGACATCGAGGTCGAGGTTCCGCCTGAGTACACGCTGATGCAGGCGTGCGAGGCGGCGGGCGCGGAGATTCCGCGCTTCTGCTTCCATGAGCGGCTGTCCATCGCCGGCAATTGCCGGATGTGCCTCGTCGAGGTGAAGGGCGGTCCGCCCAAGCCCCAGGCGAGCTGCGCCATGTCGGTGCGCGACCTGCGCCCCGGCCCGAATGGCGAGCCGCCGGTCATCCTCACCAAGTCTCCGATGGTGAAGAAGGCCCGCGAGGGCGTGATGGAGTTCCTGCTCATCAACCACCCGCTGGATTGCCCGATCTGCGACCAGGGCGGCGAGTGCGATCTGCAGGACCAGGCCATGGCCTATGGCGTCGACACCTCGCGCTATGCCGAGAACAAGCGCGCGGTCGAGGACAAGTATATCGGCCCGCTGGTGAAGACCTCGATGACGCGCTGCATCCAGTGCACGCGCTGCGTCCGCTTCACCACCGAGGTCGCCGGCGTCGCCGAGCTCGGCGCCATCGGCCGTGGCGAAGACATGGAAATCACCACCTATCTTGAAGCCTCGCTCTCCTCGGAGCTGCAGGGCAATGTGGTGGACCTCTGCCCGGTCGGCGCGCTGACCCAGCGCCCCTATGCCTATCACGCCCGTCCGTGGGAACTGGTGAAGACCGAATCCATCGACGTGATGGATGCCGTCGGCTCCAACATCCGCGTCGACACCCGTGGTCGCGAAGTCATGCGCGTGCTGCCGCGCCTGCATGAGGACGTGAACGAGGAGTGGATCTCCGACAAGACCCGCTACATCTGGGACGGCCTGAAGACCCAGCGCCTCGACCGGCCTTATGTACGCGTCGATGGCAAGCTGCGTCCCGCGAGCTGGCCGGAGGCGTTCGCCGCCATCGCCGCCAAGGTTAAGGGCGTGCCGGGCAACCGCATCGGCGGTCTGGTCGGCGATCTCGCCTCGGTCGAGGAAGCCTTCGCGCTCAAGGACCTGCTCACCCGTCTCGGCTCGGCCAACATCGATTGCCGGCAGGACGGTGTGAAGCTGGACCCCAAGCTCGGCCGCGCCACCTATCTGTTCAATTCGACCATTGCCGGCATCGAGAATGCCGA
>DATCUS010000201.1:0-14549 GCA_036561845.1 Tardiphaga sp.
CAGCGGCTGCTGGCGCAGCGCCGGCCGCAGGAGCCGCACCGGGTGCCGCGGCGGTCTCTTCGCCGTAGCCGGACGGCGGCACGATGGTGACCAGCGTCAGGTCTTCACGCGACATCGACTTCACGCCGGTGGGCAGCGCGATGTCCGACATGTGCAGCGAGCCGGCGATGTCGAGCTGGCCGACGTCGGCTTCGATGAACTGCGGAATGTTGTCGACGGAGGCCTCGAGGTCGAGGGTGTGGGTGACGACGTTGAGGGTGCCGCCGCGCTTCACGCCCGGAGCGGTTTCCGCGTTCTTCAGATGCAGGGGAACGCTGACGCGGATGGTGGCGCCGACGCCGAGCCGCAGGAAGTCCACATGCAGCGGGAAGTCGCGGACCGGATCGAGGTGGAAGTCGCGCGGAATCACGCGGTGCTTCGCGCCATCGAGCTCGATGTCGTAGATGGTGGTGAGGAAGCGGCCGGCCAGAATGCGCTGGCGCAGTTCGGCGTCATCGACCGAGATCGACACGGGGGGCTTGTTGTCACCATAGATCACGCCCGGCACGCGGCCGGTGCGCCGTACTGCCCGTGCGGCCCCCTTGCCGCCTGCCGAACGTACGGTCGCCTTCAATTCCTTGACGGTCGCCATCGTTTAAGTCCTTGTTTTCCAAAAAGTTAAAGGCCGCAACGCGGCCCGTTTCGTCGTCGCAGCAAGCCTCCAGGGGTGCGGGGGCTGCAGACGTGCCGGGCTTTTAGCCCCAAAGCCCCAGAAAGACAAGGAAAACGGGGGGATTTTTGCGCTTTGTGCCCGGTATCCGGCGCGGGATAGGATCGCCGCATCCTATCAAGTTCCGGGCCGGCGATGAAAGTTCGTGACGCCATCCGCATAATCGAGGACGACGGCTGGTTTCTGGTCGCCACTCGGGGAAGTCATCGGCAATACAAGCACTTGCTGAAGCGGGGCCGCGTCACTGTCGCCGGCCGCCCCTCCGATGACCTTGCACCGGGGACGTTTGCCAGTATTTTGAAACAAGCCGGCCTGAAGGAAAGACGCTGATGCGCTACGCGGTAGTGATCGAAAAGGCTGACGGCAACTATTCAGCCTATGTACCGGACCTGCCCGGTTGCGTTGCGACAGGAGACAGCGTGAAGGCCGTCGAAATCGAGATCCGCGACGCGATCCGCTTTCATATCGACGGTCTGAAGGAAGACGGCCTGCCGGTGCCCGCCCCTACCAGTATTGCGGATTACATCGAGACCTGACCGGTCTGGCGACCGCGCCGACACTTGGTCGTTCGCCGTGTCAGGTGGCTGGTGCCTCGCCTGCTCCGAGCTTGGCTTCCAGCGCCGCGATGCGCGCCTTCAGGGCCTCGTTCTCCTCGCGCGCAAGGCGCGCCATGTCCTTGACCGCCTCGAATTCCTCGCGCTTGACGATATCGAGGTCGCGCAGGATCTTTTCGGCCTGGTTGCGCACGACGGAGTCGACCTCGCGCTTGACGCCCTGGGCCGCGCCGGCGGCATCGTTCATCAGGCGGCCGATCTCGTCGAAAAACCGATTATTGGTCTGGGTCATGGTCGCGGAACTCCGGTCGGCGGCAACTGATGCCTGACAATGGCGATCCCGGCCGTGCAGATCAAGCCCGCCACGCCTTCGGTGCGCATTGCGCCACAGAAGCTCCGCCAAATTCGTCGCAAATGCCTGCTAGTGCTTTACCGACGCGGCTTTGAATCGTAAGTCCAGACTATGCCCCTTCTCACCATCACCTTTCCCGTGTTCGATCCGGTCGCCATCGCGCTCGGGCCCATCGTGATCCGCTGGTACGCGCTGGCCTATATCGGCGGCATCGTGCTCGGCTGGGTCTATGCCCGCGCGCTGATCAAGAGCGAGCGGCTGTGGGGCGGCCCCTCGCCGATCTCGCTGCTGGATTTCGACGATTTCATCCTGTGGGTGACGCTCGGCATCATTGTCGGCGGCCGCACCGGCTATGTGCTGTTCTACAATCTCGACTTCTTCATCGCCCACCCCGCCGAGATCCTCGAACTGTGGAAGGGCGGCATGTCGTTCCATGGCGGCTTCATGGGCTGCGTCGTGGCGGTGATGGCGTTCTGCTGGAAACGCGGCCTGCCGGTGCTGTCGCTCGGCGACCTCACCTGCGCGGTCGGGCCGATCGGGCTGCTGCTCGGGCGGCTGGCCAATTTCATCAACAGCGAATTGTGGGGACGCCCGGCCGACGCCAGCGTGCCCTGGGCCATGGTGTTTCCCAATGGCGGGCCGCTGCCGCGCCATCCCAGCCAGCTCTACGAGGCCGGCCTCGAGGGCATCGTGCTGTTCGTCATCCTGGCGCTGATGATCCGCGCCGGCGCACTGAAGCGGCCCGGCCTGATCCTCGGCAGCTTCATCTTTTTTTATGCGCTGGCGCGTATCGTCGGCGAATTCTTCCGTGAGCCGGACCCGCAACTGGGTTTCCTGTGGGGCGGCCTCACCATGGGCATGCTGCTGTCGCTGCCGATGATTGTGGTTGGACTTGTATTGATGATCACGGCCTTGCGCCGACCGCCGCTCCAGCCTGAATTGAAATTGACAAGAGCATGATGTGACCGAGTCCTCGCCGCTGCAGGATGAAATCAAGCGCCTGATCAAGTCCGCCGGCCCGATGCCGGTGTGGCGCTACATGCAGCTGTGCCTGACCCATCCGCGCTACGGTTACTACGTCTCGCGCGATCCATTGGGACGCGAGGGTGATTTCACCACCGCGCCGGAAGTCAGCCAGATGTTCGGCGAGTTGCTCGGCCTGTGGGCGGCATCGGTGTGGCGCGCCATCGGCTCGCCGCCGCTGCTGCAGCTCATCGAGCTTGGTCCCGGCCGCGGCACCATGATGGCCGACGCGCTGCGCGCGTTGCGGGTGCTGCCGCCGCTGTACCAGGCGCTGAACGTTCATCTGGTCGAGATCAACCCGGTGCTGCGTGAAAAGCAGAAGGCCACCCTGCAGGGTGCCCGCAGCGTGCAGTGGCACGACAGCCTCGACAGCGTGCCGGCCGGCCCCTCGGTGATCCTCGCCAACGAATATTTCGACGTGCTGCCGGTGCACCAGGCCATCAAGCGCGACACCGGCTGGCACGAGCGCACCGTGGAGATCACCGACGACGGACGGCTGCAATTCGGCGCCTCCGCCGATCCGATCCCGCGCTTCGAACTGCTGCTGCCGCCTCTGGTGCGCGCGGCGCCGAGTGGCGCGGTGTTCGAATGGCGGCCCGACGCCGAGATGATGAAGATCGCCAGCCGCGTGCGCGACGAGGGCGGCGCCGCGCTGATCATCGATTACGGCCACCTGCGCTCCGACGCCGGCGACACCTTCCAGGCCATCGCCCGTCACAGTTTCACTGACCCGCTGAAAAACCCCGGCCAGGCCGACGTGACCGCCCATGTCGACTTCCAGGCGCTGGCCCGCGCCGCCGAGGACGTCGGCGCCCGCGTGCACGGTCCGGTGACCCAGGGCGATTTTCTGAAACGGCTGGGCATCGAGACCCGCGCGCTGACGCTGATGGCCAAGGCGAGCGTGGAGGTGTCGGAGGATATTTCCGGTGCGCTGAAGCGCCTGACCGACTCCGGCCGTGGCGGCATGGGCTCGATGTTCAAGGTGATCGGCATCGCCGATCCCGCCATTCCCAGCCTGGTCGCGCTGAGCGACGACGCCGAGGCGACAGCATCATGAGCTTTACGTCCTCCCTGCTGGCGTCGGTGCCCGGCCTGCGTCACGCCTTTTTCAGCCGCGACGGCGGCGTCTCGGAAGGCATCTATGCCGGCCTCAATGGCGGGCTCGGCTCCCATGACGATCCCCGCCACGTGCTGGAAAACCGCCGGCGCATGGCGGCACAGATGGGCGTCGAGCCGCAACATTTCCTGACCGCCTACCAGGTCCATTCACCGGACGTGGCGGTCGCCGAGGCCCCGTGGGACAGCGAGACGCGACCACGGGTCGACGCCATCGTGACCCGGGTCGCAGGGCTGGCGATCGGCGTCACCGCCGCCGATTGCGGCCCGGTACTGTTCGCCGACGCCAAAGCGCGGGTCATCGGCGCGGCCCACGCCGGCTGGAAGGGCGCCCTCACCGGCGTGCTGGAATCCACGATTCAGGCCATGGAAAGCCTCGGTGCCGACCGTGCCGGCATGGTGGCGGCGATCGGGCCGTTGATCCGCCAGCCGAGCTATGAGGTCGGCGCCGAATTCGTCGCGCGCTTCGTCGCCGCCGCTGCCGGTCACGCCGATTTCTTCGTTGCCTCGACGCGCGAAAACCATGCGATGTTCGATCTCGCCGGTTTCATCAGGATGCGACTGCAGCGCGCCGGCGTCGGCCAGATCGACGATACCGGCATCGACACCTACCCCGACGAGCGCTTCTACAGCTATCGCCGCTCGGTTCATCGGCGCGAGCCCGACTACGGCCGCCAGATCCATGCCATCGTGCTGGAACCCTGAGCTCACGCGAAATGCTTCAAGTTCAACGCAAAACGTCCGCATGTCGGAGCGGTTCGGTCACCTTGCCGTGCATCGTGTCCGGCCTGCCCTAGACCTTAACGCATTTTAACGATATCGCTCGACCGATCGGATGGCCTGCTGACGGCCGTCATCGAAGTCGGGACGTTGCATGCGCCTTGCCACACTGACAGCCAACCGGACGGCACCGCGCCTTGCCCGCGCCGTGCTGCTGCTGGCGGCGCTGTGCGGGCTGGGCAGTCCGCTGGGCGGCTGCGCCAATGTCGGCGCAAGCAACCCGTCCAACGCGCAGGCGAGCCTCGCCACCGGCGCCACCGTGGCCTTCGACTCCATCGACGGGCCGCCGCCGCAGCTGTTCGACCGCCTGGTCAGCCAGCTCGACAGCGAAGCGCGCTTGCGCAACCTCGCGGTCGTTTCGCGCCAGGATGCCGCTGCCTACCGGGTGCGCAGCTACCTCGCGGCGCAGATCCGCGGCGGCAAGACCGTCATCGCCTGGGTCTGGGACGTCTATGACCGCGACCAGCAGCGCGCACTGCGCCTGTCGGGCGAAGAACCCACCGGCAAGGCCGGCCGCGATGCCTGGGCCAACGTGGATGACGTCGTGCTGCGAAGGATCGCACAGGCCGGCCTCACCGGGCTGAGCGGCATGATCAACGGAACTACACCGGAAGTTGCACCCGCGGCTCCCGCAACGCGCGGCGACGGGCCGGCGATCGCCCGTGCCGACGACCTCTTGCCGCGCCCGACGGCATTCGCCGACAGCACCGCGAGCTTCAGCGCGCGTTAACGCTGAAGGCTTGAATTTACGCAGGAAAAACCCTGCCTACGGGTTGCCAGCAGAGGCCCGTCCTTGATATCACCTCGCTCGTCGAAGGCAGCCAGTCCCGTGGGTATTCCGATATGCTGAACGTTGTGTCCACCAAGACCCGGGGAGACGCGTCGATGTCGGCCAAGAACGGCTCCATCAAACTGGTGGCTGGCAATTCCAACCCGGCGCTGGCGCTGGAGATCGCCAACTGGCTTGAACTGCCGCTGACGAAGGCCAGCGTCCGGCGCTTCGCCGACATGGAAATCTTCATTGAGATCCAGGAAAACGTCCGCGGCTCTGACGTCTTCATCATCCAGTCGACATCCTATCCAGTCAACGACCATCTGATGGAACTGCTGATCGTCACCGACGCGCTGCGCCGTGCCTCGGCGCGCCGCATCACGGCGGTGATCCCCTACTTCGGCTATGCCCGCCAAGACCGCAAGGTCGGATCGCGCTCGCCGATCTCCGCCAAGCTGGTGGCCAACCTGATCACCCACGCCGGCGTTGACCGCGTGATGACGCTCGACCTGCACGCCGGACAGATCCAGGGCTTCTTCGACATTCCGACCGACAATCTCTTCGCATCGCCGGTGATGGTGCGTGACATCAAAGACAAGTTCGACCTTTCCAAAGTCATGGTGGTGTCGCCCGACGTCGGTGGCGTCGCACGCGCCCGCGGCCTCGCCAAGCGCATCAACACGCCGCTGGCAATCGTCGACAAGCGCCGCGAACGCGCCGGTGAATCCGAAGTCATGAACGTGATCGGCGAGGTTGACGGCTACACCTGCATCCTGATCGACGACATCGTCGACTCCGGCGGCACGCTGGTCAACGCCGCCGACGCGCTGCTCGCCAACGGCGCCAAGGACGTTTACGCCTATATTTCCCACGGCGTGTTGAGCGGCGGCGCCGCGGCGCGCATCGCCGGCTCCAAGCTCAAGGAACTGGTGATCACCGACTCGATCCAGCCCACCGAAGCCGTGGTCAAGGCCCCGAATATCCGCGTGCTGTCGATCGCCTCGCTGATCGGCGAAGCCATCGCCCGCACCGCCGCGGAAGAGTCGGTGTCGAGTCTGTTCGACTAAAACCAAGTCGCGCACCTCTTCCCCTCTCCCCAGCAAAGCGAAGCTTTGCGCAGCGGGAGAGGGTGCCTTCGCGAAGCGAAGGCGGGAGAGGGCAAGACACACACGCGTAAGCCCCCTCTCCCGTCTCAATCTCGCTTCGCTCGATTGAGCCACCCTCTCCCACCTTCGCGCAGCTGCGCTGCGCGCGGGAGAGAGGGGAAGAAAGCGTCCTACACAATCCCCGCCGCCACCTGACCCCGCAGCCGCTCGAGGCTGAGCAGGGTGTTGGCACAGGCCGCGGCCACCTCCGCTCCCTTGGTGGCAAAATGCTGTCGCAGGAAATCCACGCTCTCGTCAGTGGTGACGAGTTCTTCCGGCGTCACCACCGCGGAGAACACCGGCACTTCGGTGCGCAGCTGCACTTCCATCAATGCCTTGATCACAGTATCGGCGACATAGCCGCGCACGCCGCTGTCGACCACCAGGCCGGCCGCCACGATCGCGGTGTAGCGTCGGGTCTTGGCGAGGATCTGCACATGCAGCGGGAGCTCGAACGAGCCCGGCACCTCGAACAGATCGACCTGGGAGGGCTGAATATGTCGCACCTCGATCTCGGCCAGGAACGATAACCAGCACGGCGTCACGATGTCGCGATGCCACGACGACTGCACGAAGGCGACGCGCTGCGGCTTGGCGAACCGGGGATGAGCGACGCCGGCAGTTTCGGCTTGAGAGGCGTCGGACTCGATCTCGTTCATTGGATTTGCTCTCGGTGACCATCGGCAGGCTTTCAGGAACTATGCCGAAACCCCGCCGGGGCGGCAACCACCATCCACAGGATGGTGGAATCCTTCTGTTCGCGCTTGCACCCGTCGCGCGGACTCACTCTGCATCCGCCCGAATCAAACGGTTAACGCCCTGAACCAGACTCGCGCCGCGTGAGCGCAACGCCGCGGACTCGCATGCCGGGAATCCGATTCCGGTTTGTTCTCATCGGGATGCGATGAGCTGTGGATGATGTCATGTTTGCCTGTGGATGGATTCGCAGTGCCGTTGCGCCGATTCCGCAAATCACATCACTTCAAACTCGCAAGCTCCAACGTCACGGAGACTGCAGCAAGCAGCGGCACACCGAGATTGTTGCGTATCGGCCGGCCGCGCGTATCAGCAAATTTGGGTCGTATCCCACAAAGGCAAGGTCGAGACGGCATGTCCCTCCTCGAAGGCACTATTGATTCACGCAACAACCCGCTTGCCGTGGTGGAGGATATCGCCACCGATCACGACTGGTCGTTCGAGCGATCCGGCGAGGATGAAGTCACGATCATCTCGAAGGGCGACTGGACCGACTATCAACTCTCCTTCACCTGGATGAACGAGATCGAGGCGCTGCATCTGGCTTGCGCCTTCGACATGAAGATCCCGACGGCGCGCCGCGCGGAGGTGCAGCGGCTGATCGCCGCGATCAACGAACAGATGTGGGTCGGCCATTTCGATATCTGGACTCACACCGGCATGATCATGTTCCGGCAGGCGCTGGTGCTGCCGGACGGCCTCACCGCCACCACCGCGCAGTGCGAGGCCATGCTGGTCGGCGCCATCCACGCCTGCGAGCGCTACTATCCGGCGATGCAGTTCGTGGTGTGGGCGGGCAAGACGGCATCCGAAGCGATGTCCGCCGCGATGTTCGATACCATGGGCGAGGCGTGAACCAACCGTGACCACATTGCAGCCGACCATCGTCGTTCCCGCCAAGCCGAACGACAGCCACCGCGACGTCGTGGTGAAGGCGCTGATGGCCTACAACGACAAGTCGGTCGGACCGTCCGGCTATCAGCCGCTGGCGATCCTGATCAACGATCCCGTGACCGGTGAGCCGGCCGGCGGGCTGTGGGGCAAGACCGCCTACAACTGGTGCTTTATCGAATTGTTCGTGATCCCCGAGCGATTTCGCGGCCAGGATCTCGGCGCCAGGGTGCTCGCCCAGGCCGAAGAGATCGCGCGCGCCCGCGGCTGCGTCGGCGTGTGGCTCGATACCTACTGGTTTCAGGCCCGCGAATTCTACGAGAAGCAGGGCTATCAGCTCTTCGGCGCACTCGACGACTATCCGCGCGGCGGGCAGCGCTTCTTTCTCAAGAAAAGCCTCGTCTAGGTCCTCGCACGTGTCCGGTTCTGCAACGCAGCCGTTTCACGCTGCATTGCGCCCGGGACACGATCGCGACCCGATGATAGGGTCCTGGCGCATTTCGCTTATCGGGACCCTGCAATGACCTCATCGACCACGCAACCGCTCGCTCACATCACCGGCCCCATCGTGCTGGCCGGCGCCGGCAAGATGGGCGGCGCGCTGCTCGCCGGCTGGCTGGCGCAGGGCCTCGACGGCTGCGACGTCGCGGTGATCGATCCTTACCCGTCCAGCGAGATCACTGCTCTCACCGCGCGCGGCGTGCAGATCAACCCCCTCGCCGCCGATGTCGGCGCCGTCTCCACGCTCGTCGTCGCGGTGAAGCCGCAGATGTTTCGCGAGGCCGGCGCGATGCTGAAATCATTCGCCGGCCCGGACACGCTGGTGATCTCGATCATGGCCGGTGTGCCGATCGCCGCGATCTCGCAGGTCTGCGGCGGCCATGTGGTGCGGGCGATGCCCAACACGCCGGCGGCCATCGGTCGCGGCATTACCGTGGCGGTCGCCGATCCCGAGGTCACCGAACACCAGCGCGCCATCACCGATGCGCTGCTGCATGCCACCGGGGCGGTGGAATGGGTCGAGGACGAGGCGCTGATGGATGCGGTCACCGCCGTATCCGGCTCGGGCCCGGCCTATGTGTTCCTGCTGGCCGAAGAACTGGCGCGCGCCGGCGTTGCCGCCGGCCTGCCGGAGGAGTTGGCGACAAAACTGGCGCGCGCCACGGTGGCCGGCTCCGGGGAGTTGCTGCATCGCTCGGAGCTGGACTCGGCGACCTTGCGCACGAACGTCACGTCGCCGGGCGGCACCACCGCAGCGGCACTCGAAGTGCTGATGGCGGCGGATGGATTTGCGCCGCTGCTGCAGCGGGCCGTCGCGGCCGCGACCAAGCGCTCGCAGGAACTGGCGAAGTAACAACCGCAAACTCCGTGTCGTCCCCGCGAAAGCGGGGACCCATACACGCCGTCACCGAGTGGCGGGTAGATTGATGTCGCAAGTATATCGCGGACTCACAAAAGCCGGTGGTTATGGGTCCCCGCTTTCGCGGGGACGACACCGAGTTTAGGGCGTCTAAAAACCCTACACCGGCACCCGCACCGTCGCGCGCAAGCCGCCCATCGGGCTGTCACCCAGCGTGATGTCGCCGCCGTGGGAGCGCGCGATGTCGCGGGCGATGGCGAGGCCGAGGCCGGTGCCGCCCTCGTCCTGGTTGCGGGCGTCGTCGAGCCGCAGAAACGGCTTGAATACCTCTTCGCGCATGTCGGCGGGAATGCCGGGGCCATCGTCGTCGACGGTCACCGTCAGATAGCGATGGTCGCGATGCCCGGTGATGGCAATGGCGTTGGCGTGGCGCGCCGCGTTGGAGACCAGATTGCCGAGGCAGCGCTTGAACGACGCCGGCTTCACCGTGACCACCGGCAGACCGTGAAACTGTACGGTGGCGGCGTGGCCGTTGCGCTCGGCGTCGCTGCGCAATTCCTCGAGCGCCGCCGCCATGTCGGTCGGCTGCGCCTGCTCGCCGCTGTCGCCGCGCGCGAACGCCAGATAGGCCTCCAGCATGCCGGCCATTTCATCGACATCCTTGCGCATGTCGTCGATTTCCGGGCTGTCGCCGAGCAGCGCCAACTCCAGCTTGAAGCGGGTGAGGATGGTGCGCAGGTCGTGGCTGACCCCGGCGAGCATGGCGGTGCGCTGCTCGATGGAGCGTTCGATGCGCGCCTTCATCTCGATGAAGGCATTGGCGGCGCGGCGCACCTCGCGGGCGCCTCGCGGCCGGAAGTTCGGCGCCTCGCGACCCTTGCCGAAGCTTTCCGCAGCGTCCGCCAGCCGCAGGATCGGGCGGATCTGGTTGCGCAGAAACAGGATGGCGACGATCAGCAGGATCGACGAGGTGCCGATCATCCAGAACAGGAAGATCTCCGAATTCGACGCATAGGCGGCGCTGCGCTGGGCGAAGATCCGCATCACCGCGCCGTCGAGCTGGATGCGGATCTCCACCACATTGGAGCGGCCGACGGTGTCGATCCAGAACGGCCGCGCGATCTGCCGGCCGATCTGCACCGACAGTGCCTGATCGAGCAACGAGAAGAACGGCTTCGGGCCGGGCGCCGGCAAGTCGCCGGTGGGCAGGAAGTCCACCACCAGGCCGAGCCGCTGCTGGGCGATGGTCCGCAACTGGGTGCGGTCCTTGTCCTGCGGATAGACCGAATAGACATCGATCAGCGCCGCGATGTCCTGCACCACCGCCTGCGACAACCGTCGCGTCACCGTGTTCCAGTGCCGCTCCATGAACACGAAGGCGACCACCGACTGCAGGATCACCATCGGCACGATCATGATCAGCAGCGCGCGCGCATACAGCCCCTTCGGCATGAAGCTGTTGAAGCGGCGGCCCATCCAGCCATTGGCCGCAGAAACACGCCCCGCGGCGGTGCGGATCAGCGTGAGGCTGGTGTCGAGAGTACTCATGGGCGGGTCGCTCGCTTAACCTCTCCCCGCACTTCCGCGGGGAGAGGTCGGAGCCTCGCGCCAGCGAGGCTCCGGGTGAGGGGGAGCCGGAGTTTCACTCGAGAGTCCCCCTCACCCGACGCGAACGCGCTGCGCGCATTCACGTCGACCTCTCCCCGCAAGCGGGGAGAGGTCAGAAAGATCCGCAGCGGTGATGGACCGAACGTCAGATCCGTCACGGCGCCGCAACCAGGCGATAACCGATGCCGCGCACCGCCTGCAGGAACAGCGGGTTAGCTGGGTCGTGCTCGATCTTGCGGCGCAGCCGGTTGATCTGCACGTCGACGGCGCGCTCGTTGGCGGTGCCATCGCCGCCGGTCAGCGCGCCCCTCGGCACGGTCTCGCCGGGAGCCGCCGCCAGCACGCGCAGCATCTCGCGTTCGCGGTCGGTGAGATGGATGATCTCTTCGCCCTGGCGCAGCTCGCCGCGCTCGAGATGATAGATGTACGGCCCGAAGGCGATCGACTCCAGCCGCTCGACGGGCGCCGGCGCGCTGCGCTTGAGGATATTGCCGATCCGCAGCACCAGTTCGCGCGGCTCGAACGGTTTGGCGACATAGTCGTCGGCGCCGATCTGCAGACCCTCGATGCGCGCCTCGGCCTCGTGGCGCGCGGTCAGCATGATGATCGGTACCGCCGAGGAGGTGCGGATGAAGCGCGCCAGTTCGAAGCCGGTCTCGCCGGGCATCATCACGTCGAGGATCAGCATGTCGAAATTCAGCCCGAGCAGCTTGGCGCGGGCGTCCTTTGCGCTGGCGGCGGTGGTGACGCGGTAGCCCTCACCGGCCAGAAAGCGCGAGAGCAGATCGCGGATGCGGCGGTCGTCGTCGACCAGCAGCAGATGCGGCGCGTCATCGGACGGCTGCAGCGTTCGTTTGGCAGCGAGGTTCAGCATCATTCCCTTGCTATCCCGCGGTTCGTTCGGGCTCGGCCCCGAGGATTTCCTGCAGCACCTTGTCGGGATCCTCGCGATCGATCATCCCGATCAGAAAGCGGTTCACCGCCTCGACCTCCGCCGGCTTGAAATCCCGCAGCGCCCGCGTGATGCGGTCGGTCTGCAGGCCCGCCAGTTGGGCTACCAGCGCTTCGCCCTTGGCGGTGGCGAAAAGAAGACGTTGCCGCCGGTCGGCGGCGCCAGCCTTCTGCACGATATACCCTTCGTCGAGCAATTGCTTGAGAACCCGCCCCAGCGACTGCTTGGTGATGCGCAGCACGTCGAGCAGGTCGGCCACCTTCAGCCCGGGATAGCGGTACACGAAATGCACCACGCGGTGGTGCGCCCGGCCGAAACCGAAGGCATCCAGCACATGATCGGGATCGCCGACGAAATCGCGATAGGCAAAGAACAACAGCTCGATGACGTCCCAGCGCGGCTTCGGCGCCCCTGCGGAGGGCGGCTCGCCGGCGGCCGCGTCAACCGATCTTGAAGCGGCGTTCTTGAAATTTATGTCAGGCATATTGACATATCTTGGGTTCAATCTTACAAAACAACCCATCGCGACGAAATATTAGAACTTTCGCCGCGCGGCGGTCCGAAACGTCCGATACAACGGATATGCAGCTTGGCTGCACATCCACCACCGGCGATTGTCGAGCGACAACCGCCCCACCATACTGAATTTCGCGTCATCCGCAAAAGCAGATGGCCGGCAACAATCCGGTGTTGCGAAGCGCGAAGTGAGCGTAGAAACACCGGCGCTGCCGCCCAACCGCTGCGTCGCAAGCCAGGAGTTAGGTCCATGGGAATTTCGTTCGACAAGATCGATGGCGCGGCATTGTTGAAGTTCGACATCCAGCCCGAGGCGAATCCGGTTACCGAAGAGCACCGCGCGGCAAAGCTCGTGAACCCCGGCTTCGGCCGGGTTTTCACCGAGCACATGGCTATTGTCCGCTACAACGACGTGGAAGGCTGGCACGGCGCACGCATCGGATCCCGCGCCGATTTCCCGCTCGATCCGGCCACAGCCGTGCTGCACTACGCCCAGGAGATCTTCGAAGGCCTGAAGGCCTACCGGCGCGACGACGGCGGCGTGAACCTGTTCCGCCCCGACGCCAACGCCCGGCGCTTCCGGAATTCAGCCGATCGCATGGCGATGGCGCCGCTGCCCGAGCCGACCTTCGTCGAAGCCGTCGAGCAACTTGTGCGCATCGACAGCGCCTGGATCCCCGGCGGCGAGGGCAGCCTGTATCTGCGACCCTTCATGATCGCCAGCGAAATCTTCCTCGGTGTGAAGCCTTCGGCGGAATACATCTTCGCTGTCATCGCCTCGCCGGTCGGTTCCTACTTCAAGGGCGGCCCGGCACCGGTGTCGATCTGGGTGTCGGAGAATTATACGCGCGCCGCGGTCGGCGGCACCGGCGCCGTCAAATGCGGTGGCAACTATGCGGCGAGCCTGCGCGCGCAGGCCGAGGCGACCGCTCACGGCTGCGATCAGGTGGTGTTCCTCGATGCGGTCGAGCGCCGCTACATCGAAGAACTCGGCGGCATGAACATCTTCTTCGTGTTCGACGACGGCTCGCTGTCGACCCCGCCGCTCGGCACCATCCTGCCCGGCATCACCCGCGATTCGCTCATCGCGCTGGCGCGGGATTCGGGCGCACAGGTGCGCGAAGAGCTCTACACGCTCGACCAGTGGCGCGCCGACGCCGCCAGCGGCAGGCTGAAGGAAGCCTTCGCGTGCGGTACCGCGGCGGTGATTTCGCCGATCGGCACAGTGCGCTCCGCGAGCGGCGATTTCGTCATCAACGGCGGTGAAGCCGGCCCGGTCGCGATGGGCCTGCGCAAGCAACTGGTCGACATCCAGTACGGCCGCGCGCCCGATCCGCACAACTGGATCCGGAAGGTTTCGTAAGCGCGGACGCTCTTGTTTCCCCTCTCCCGCGGCGCCGCGCAGCGGCGCTGGCGGGAGAGGGTGGATCGAAGGCGCGAAGCGCATTCGAGCCGGGAGAGGGGGCTCTTCTTTCCGAGCGCGCGGCGCCCCCTCTCCCGTCTTCGCTTCGCGAAGCCACCCTCTCCCACCTTCGTGCAGCTTCGCTGCCCGCGGGGGAGAGGGGAAGACGACAGCGACTGCCGCTGACTACACTTTCACCAGCCCCAGCCTCGCCCGCATCGTCCAGCGCCTGATCATCATGATCGCCACCACGACGAGCCCGCTGGCCAGCCCGATCCAGATGCCGACGCCACCGAATCCGAGTTGGAAGGCGAACAGCAGGCTGAGAGACATGCCGAATCCCCAATAGCCGACCAGCGCGAAGAGCATCGGCATCCTGGTATCCTGCAGGCCGCGCAGCATGCCGGCGCCGACCGACTGCGCGCCGTCGGCGATCTGGAAGACGGCGGCGCAAAACAGGAACGACACCGCAAAATTGACGACGGCGGCGTTTCCGGCGTCGCCGGTATCGATGAAGGCCCCGATCAGCGTCCGCGGCGCCAAAATCATCAGCGCGCTCATGGTGGCCATGAAGACAATGGCGAGCGCGAAGGCGGTCCAGCCGGCGCGCGTG
>DATCUS010000202.1:0-63872 GCA_036561845.1 Tardiphaga sp.
GACCGTCCCGGTGCGGGCGCGGCCGGCGCACAACACGCCGCTGCTGGTGCTGTATGGCTCCAATCTCGGCACCGCCGAGGAACTGGCGAGCCGCGTTGCCGATCTCGCTGCGGTCAACGGCTTTGCCACCACGCTGGCGCCGCTGGATGATTTCGTCGGCAGGCTGCCGGAGCAGGGCGGCGTGCTGATCTTCTGCGCCTCCTACAACGGCGCGCCGCCGGACAACGCCACCGAATTCGTCGCATGGCTCGGCAGCGACCTGCCGAAGGACGCCCTCGCCAAGGTGCGCTACGCGGTGTTCGGCTGCGGCAACAGCGACTGGACCGCCACCTACCAGTCGATCCCGCGCTTCATCGACGAGCAGTTGACCGCCCACGGCGCGCGTAACGCCTACGTCCGCGGCGAGGGCGATGCCCGCGACGATCTTGAGGGGCAGTTCGAATCCTGGTTCGCGAAATTGCGGCCGCTGGCGGTGAGCGAATTCGGCCTCGACGCCAGTTTCGACCGCAGCGCGGACGATGCGCCGCTGTATGCCATCGAGCCGGTGGCGCCCGGCGCGGTCAATGCGGTGGTGGCGCTGGGCGGCGCCGCGCCCATGAAGGTGCTGGTCAACCGTGAACTGCAGAACGGATCGTCGCGCTCGACGCGGCATATCGAGGTGCAGCTGCCCGCGGGCGCCGGCTACCGTGTCGGCGATCATCTCAGCGTGGTGCCGTCAAACGATCCAGTGCTGGTCGATGCGGTGGCGCGGCGGTTCGGATTTCTGCCGGTCGACCAGATCCGGCTGCAGGTGGCGGAGGGCCGTCGCGCGCAACTGCCGGTGGGCGATGCGGTTTCGGTCGGCCGCTTGCTGACCGAATTCGTCGAGCTGCAGCAGGTCGCCACGCGAAAGCAGATCCAGGTCATGGCGGAGCATACCCGCTGCCCGGTGACCAAACCCAGGCTGCTGGCTTTTGTCGGCGACGATGCCGCGGCGAGCGAGCGCTATCGCGCCGAAGTATTGGGCAGGCGCAAGTCGGTGTTCGACCTGCTCGAGGAACACCCGGCCTGCGAACTGCCGTTCAACGCCTATCTGGAAATGCTGCCACTGCTGGCGCCGCGCTATTACTCGATCTCGTCGTCGCCGCGCATCGATCCGTCGCGCTGCAGCGTCACTGTCGCGGTGGTCGCCGGAGCGGCGCAGTCCGGGCGCGGCCTCTACAAGGGCGTCTGTTCCAACTATCTCGCCGGCCGTCGCGCCGGCGATACCGTGCTGGCTACGGTGCGCGAGACCAGGGCTGGGTTCCGGTTGCCGGATAATCCCGCGCTGCCGATCATCATGATCGGACCGGGGACGGGGCTGGCGCCGTTTCGCGGCTTCCTGCAGGAGCGCGCGGCGCTCAGGGCCGATGGCGCGACACTGGGGCCGGCGCTGCTGTTCTTCGGCTGCCGCCATCCCGATCAGGACTTTCTCTATGAGTCCGAACTGAAGCAATTCGTTGCCGACGGCATCTGCGAGTTGCACGTGGCATTCTCGCGCGGCGAGGGGCCGAAGACCTATGTGCAGCATCTGATTGCCGCGCAGCAGGACCGCGTCTGGCAACTGATCGGGCAGGGCGCGATCATCTATGTCTGCGGCGACGGCGGCAGGATGGAGCCCGACGTCAAGGCGGCGCTGATGAAGATCTACAGTGAACGCGCCGGCGCTGATGCAGTCGCCGCCGCGCGGTGGATCGATGATCTCGGCACCGGCAATCGCTACGTGCTGGATGTGTGGGCGGGCGGGTAGGAGACGGCATCTCGCTACACACTCCAGAGTCATCCCAGCCGAAGCGCCATGCGCTTCGGCTGGAGGTGCCGTCGCGCTTGCGACGGCCATCGAAGGATGGGCCATACACTCGCCGCCGCATCCTTCGAGGCTCGCCTTACGGCGAGCACCTCAGGATGACGGCTATGAATTCGGTTACTTCACGCCACCCGCGTGCGTGGCGATGGCATGGACAATCTGGGGCCACATGGGAATCGGCAGCGCATGGCCCATGTCGTCGATCATCAGCAACTCGGCATTGGGGATTGCGGCGGCGGTGGCCCGGCCGGATGCGGGGTGGACGAGGGGATCGACGGTGCCGTGGATCACCAGCGTCGGCGCCTTCACCGTGCGCAGCCGTTCCTTGCGGCTGCCGGACGCAAGGATGGCGCGCAACTGGCGTCCGACGCCGGCAGGATTGATCCCGCGCGCATAGGTGCGCTCGGCGCGATCGAGATCGAGCGCTTCGTCCTCGGGAAAACGGCCGACACGCAGCAAGCGCCAGGTCTGCAGGAAGCGCGCGACGAATTCATCGTAGCCCACCGCGGGCGGGGCCAGCAGCAGCGCGGCCGCCTCGCGGCTCGGCTGCGGCAGCCTGAGATCGCCGGTGGTCGACATGATCGAGGTCAGCGTACGGATCCGCTCCGGGAAGGTGATGGCGATCTCCTGGGCGATCATGCCGCCCATCGAGGCGCCGACGATATGCGCCGACTTGATGCGCAACGCGTCGAGCAGGCCGATGACGTCGGTCGCCATGTCATGGAGGTTATATGGCGCGGCCACCGGAGTACCGAGAAAGCGCAGCTTCAGGAGTTCCGTCGCGGTCAGTCGCTTGCCGCCGGTCATCTTGGTGGACTTGCCGATGTCGCGGTTGTCGAAACGGATGACGCGGAACCCGCGCGCCGCAAGCGCCTCGCAGAATCCGTCGTCCCAGTGGATCATCTGGGCGCCCAGCCCCATGATCAGCACCATCGGCGGGGCGTCGTCGGCGCCGAAGATTTCGTAGCACAGCTCGATGCCGTTGCTGCGGGCAAGCCTCGGCTGGCGATCATGCCGCGGCTTGTGCGCGATCGGCTGGGCGTGTTGCGAATGTGGGGCAAGAGTCGTCAGCACGGCATGTCCTCGATTATGTTGCAATCCTATGACACAAATTTCGCCGGTATAGAAGTCACGACACCGTATAACTGTCATAAATGATAACTGTCACAAATGGCGCTGTCACAATCGTAGTTGTCATATTGACGCTACCGTCGCGACGGTATCGAATGGGCAAAGAAGAAGAGCGGGGCCCTCGGCACCCGACGGTGCTGCGGAGGAAGCCATGGCGGAAAAGAGCAGCGACCCGGCCGAGCTATGGCGCGCCATGCTCGGCGAGATGGAAAAGGGTTTCAACGCCTTCGCCACCCAGGCGATGGCGTCGCCTGAATTCAGCAAGGCAGTGCATCAGGTCGGCGGAGTCTCTGCGGGCGCGCAGAAGCAGCTCAGCGAACTGATGGAGAAGTATCTCGCCGGCATGAACCTGCCGAGCCGGTCGCAAATGACGCAGTTCGGCGAGCGCCTGCAGGCGATCGAGAGCCAGCTCGCCGAGATCACTCTGCTGCTGCAGGCCCGTCCTGTTTCCGGCGCGCCCGACGTGCCGCCGGCACCGAAACCGCCGCGCACGCGGCGTCCGCCTGCAGCCGGCGAGGTCAAGCCGGGAGAGCGCAAATGAACGCACCGGCGTTCGATCTGGCGTCGATTCCGGACCGTATCCAGGTCGAGGTGCAGCGCGCCATCCAGCGCAGCATCAAGGGCGTCGAATACATTGCCTCATCCGGACCGCCGCTCGGCGCGACGCCGAAGGACGTGCTGCACAGCCGCGGCACCATGAATCTGTACCACTACCGCCCGTTGGCCGACGAGATCTTCCGCGTGCCGATCCTGATCGTGATGGCCACCACCAACCGCGGCTACATTCTCGATCTGGTGCCTGGCCAGAGCTTCATCGAGTTCCTGCTGAAGTCAGGCTACGACGTCTACATGCTCGACTGGGCGCCGCCGCGACCGGACGAGAAGTCGCTCGGCATCGCCGACTACGTGCTCGATTTCATTCCGGACTGCATGCGCCGCGTGCAGCAGGATTCCGGCGAGACCGACGTCAGCGTGATCGGCTACTGCTTCGGCGGCGTGCTGTCGCTGCTGTATGGCGCCATCTTCGCCGACGGGCCGATGAAGAACCTGATCTGCTTCACCACGCCGATCGACTTCCGCGAGATGAAGCTGTTCCAGAATTTTTCCGACCGCCGCTATTTCGATGTCGACCGCCTCGTCGACAGCGTCGGCAACGTGCCGCCGGAGATGATCCTGACATCGTTCGAGATGCTGCGCCCGGCGTCGCGCGCCGCCAGCCAGGTGCAGCTGTGGGAGAACATCTGGAACGACGAGTATGTGAAATCCTACCGGATGTTCGACCGCTGGGCGACCGATACGCTGCCGCTGGCCGGCAGCTATTTTCGCGAGATCACCCGCGACCTGATGTGGGACAACAAGCTGTTCAACGATGCCATGTCGGTGGGCGGCCATGCCGCCCGGCTCGCCAGCATCAGGGTGCCGATGCTGCATGCGGTGGCCGAGCACGATCACATCGTGCCCTATGAGGCGGCGCGGCACCTGGTCGCCAGGGTTGGTTCGGCGGACAAGCAGGAGGTGATCCTGAAGGGCGGCCACGTCAGCCTGGTGGCCGGCGCCAATGCCATCAAGCGGCTGTGGCCAAAGCTGGATGCCTGGCTGGGGGAGAGGTCGACATGAGCGAGCTCGATTTGCGGACCTACCCGCGCAGCGTGGCGACCGAGGCCGGGGAAATCGAATTCCGGCTGATGGGTCCGGAGGACGAAGCCGAGGTGCAGGCCTTCGCGCAGGCCCTGCCGGTGCACGATCTGCTGTTCCTGCCGCGCAACATCAGCGAGCCCAGGGTGCTGGCGGCCTGGATCAAGGAGATCGAGCGCGGCGCCATCACCAGCCTGCTCGCGGTGCGTGCAGGGCGGGTGGTGGGGTGCGGCACCGTGGTCTGCGACGCACTGTCGTGGTCGCCCCATGTGGGAGAAATCCGCACGGTGGTGTCCACCGATGTGCGCGGGCTCGGGGTCGGGCGCGCGCTGTCGCAGGAGACCTTTGCCCTCGCATTGGGCGACGGTCTGGAGAAACTGCTCGTTCAGATGACAGTCGACCAGGTCGGCGCGATCGCGATCTTCGAGGGGCTGGGCTTCAAGGCGGAAGCGCTGTTACGCGACCATGTGCGGGATACCGCCGGGAAAACCCACGATATCGTGGTGCTCGGGCACAATGTGGCGCAGGTCCAGGCCCAGATGGAAGCCTACGGCCTGCCGGGCGCCGTTCGGCATTGATGCAACGGTAGGCAGCAACCGCCGTTATGTTAAGCATATCACGGACTCGTGATGTCGCAACGCACCATCAATATTGCAATGCACCATTCACCATGTCATAAAGCTACCACCCCGGGCCGAACGGACGGGTCGAGCCCATAGCTCACAACCCTGAGGATGGAGACGAACATGACCACCGAAACCAATGCCATGCTGGACAGCGTCAAGCAGGCCTTCGCGCCGATGACCGATGCGTTCAAGAACTTCCAGACCATGGAAGTCCCTGAGGCAACCCGTGACTTCGTCAAGCGCGCCGCCGGCACCGCCAAGGAGAAGGTGGGCGACATCTATGCCAATTCCGAGAAGGTGACTGCTGCGATCGAGACCGCCGTGACCAATTCGGTTGGCGAAGCCGCCAAGATCAGCCGCAACATCCAGAGCGCGATGTATCAGGATGTCGAATCCTTCTTCGCCGGCATCGACAAGCTCGCCTCGGCCAAGTCGCTCAACGAAGCCGTGCAGATCCAGACCGACCTCGTGCGTTCGCACGGCGAAGTGCTGGCCGCGCGCGCCAAGTCGTCGACCGAATATCTCGGCAAGCTGGTGACCGAGGGTGCCAAGACCGCCCAGGAGAACATCTCCAAGGTCTCGACCTACGCCACCAAGACCGCCTGATCATACGGCGATCCGGCCAACTGAATTCAAAGGCCCGCGCAAGCGGGCCTTTTTCTTGGTGGCTACTCTGTGCCGACCGCGGGCGTGGTCGCCCCTCATGGTGAGGAGGCGCGTTTGCGCCGTCTCGAACCATGAGGGCAGCAGCGACCTCATCCTTCGAGACGCGCGCAAACAGCGCGCTCCTCAGGATGAGGGTGCCATTTCAATTCACCTGCCGCTCGCGGCCTTCCCAATAGGGATCTCGCAAATGGCGGCGCAAGATCTTGCCCGAGGCGTTGCGCGGCAAAGCGGCGATGAAGTCGATCGACTTCGGCGTCTTGAATCCGGCGATGCGCTCGCGGGTGAAGCCCATCAGGTCGGTGGCGCTCAACGTCTTGCCGGGCTTCAGCACCACCACCGCCTTCACCGCCTCGCCCCAGGTGTCGTCGGGCACGCCGACGACCGCGACCTCCGCGACATCAGGATGGTCGCAGATCGCGCTCTCCACCTCGGCGGGATAGATGTTCTCGCCGCCGGAGATGATCATGTCCTTGATGCGGTCGTGGATGTAGAGATAGCCGTCCTCGTCCATGTAGCCGGCGTCGCCGGTGCGCAGCCAGTTGTCGGCGCCCAGCGTGCGCGCGGTGGCGTCGGGCAAATTCCAGTAGCCGACCATGTTGGAGCCGGAGCGGGTGGCGATCTCGCCGACCTCGCCGGGCGGCAGCCGCTCGCCATTGGCGTCGAGGATCGCGAGCTCGACGCCGGGCAGCGCCTTGCCGGCCGAGCGCATGCAGGCGCGGCCCTCCACATGATCCTCCGGCGGCAGCACCACGATGGTGCCGGTGGTCTCGGTCATGCCGTAGAGCTGCACGAAGCCGCAACCGAACACCGCGATGCATTCCTTCAGCAGGGCCGCGGGGATCGGCGAGGCGCCGTACAGGATGTAGCGCAGCCGCGAGAAGTCGACCTCGCGGGCGCGCGGCTGCCGCACGATGAACTGCATGGCGGCGGGCACCATGAACAGCTTGGTGATGCCGAAACGCTCGAAGAAATCCAGCACTTTCGTCGGATCGAACTCGCGCATGATCACGCCCTTGGCGCCGTAGTATAGTCCGAACACGCCCCAGCCGGAGCCGCCGATATGAAACACCGGCATCGCCACCAGCGACACGTCGTCCTCCGTCCACTTGTTCCAGTCGGGGTTGTCGAGATCGGCGATCCGCACCAGCGACAGGAAATTGCTGTGTGACAGCATGGCGCCCTTCGGCTTGCCTGTGGTGCCGGAGGTGTAGAGCTGGATCGCGATGTCGTTGGCGGTCAGCGCGACCATCGGGTCGGTGTCGCCCTGCGCGTCGCGCCAGGCGGCGTAGTCGGGCCACTCCGCTGCGCCGCCTTCGGTGGTCATGACGATGCGGACGTCAGGCAGTTGCGCCTGGATGCCGCGGACGAGATCGATGAATTCCGGCCCGACGAACAGCATCGCGGCCTTGCAATCCCCGACGATGAAGGCGATCTCGGGCGCGGCGAGCCGCCAGTTCACCGGCGCGATCACCACGTTGGCCTTGGTGGCGCCGAGCCATAATTCGAAATAGATGTCGCTGTTCTTGCCGAGATAGGCGATGCGCTCATGCGGCTTGATGCCGGACGCCGCCAGCGCATTGGCGACGCGGCTGGCATTGGCATCGAGCATTGTGTAGCTGGTCGAGCGTCCCTCGAATTCGAACGCAATGGAATCGCCGCGCGCCTTTGCCTGCGCACGGATGACGTCGGCCAGCGTCGCCGCTGTTTGAACAGACATGGTATCCCCCCGCGATTTTATCGTTGCGGGGAGTGTGATGTTGATAGTCGGGAATGACAAGTTTTCGCTGTGCTGCGCTGCGTCACACGTCGGGGCCATGCAACTTAACGTGGTATTAAGCCTCCACCCGGAAAGTACCGCCAACGGCGCGGAGAGCGATTCATGACGGCGGTGGCGGCCACGTTTTCATCGGCGAGCAAGGCAGTGGCGCTGCTGCTGGGCAACGCGGCGGCGTCCACGGCGGACACCGACCCGGTGCCAGCAGCGGTGACGCCGGATTCCGCGGCCACCTCGAAAGATCCGCTCGACAACGTCGATCTGTCCGATCACGCCAAGGCCACGCTGTCACGGGCGCGGACCGAGCAGGTCGCCGCCGACAACCTCTCGGCGCAGCTTCAGGCTGCGAAAGGCCCGGCCACCGGAACGCCTGCCACCAAGGCCCAGACCGTGGCAGCGTCCTACGAAAAAATCACCCGCGCATTCGCCGGGCTGACCGGGCTGACCGCAGCCGATCTGAAGCCCTATGAACCGACCGTGCCCAAGGTGACGTTCACCAGCACGCTGCAGGCGTTTGGCTTCTCCATCTCGGCCACCGGCAATGCCGACAGCTGGTCGAGCGACATCCAGGTCAGCGGGCCGGGCGGCGTCCAGGCCTGGGATACGATCTGGGGTGGCGGCAAGGGCATGCCCACCGCGGGCGGCGGCGGCGCGTCCGGCCTGAAAAGCGGGCAGGGCTACATGGCGAGCAGGGAAGACGGCAAGGTCACATTCACCTTCGCCGACGCCGGCGCCTCGGCAACCGCCGTCGCCACCGACGACGCCTTTGCCAGCACCGGCACGGCGAGCTTCAACGCCACCACGATTGTCGTCGATTTCACCACCGGCAACATTTCCGCGCAGCGCACCACGATGTCGGCGACCGCTACGATGGCCGGCACGCGCTGAGCGCGCGTCAATCGCGCCGTCGTCCCGGGACGGGGTGCAGGGCCGTTGCCGCCACAAATCAAGTCGTCATCCTCGCCGAAACGCAATTGCGTTTCGGTTGGATGCGCCGTCGCCCTTGCGACGGCCTCGAAGGATGCGCCGCAAGCGCCGTCGCATGCCGCCGCATCCTTCGAGGCTCGCCGAAGGCGGCGAGCACCTCAGGATGACGGTGATGGAGATCACCCCCGCGCCACCTTGTCCTTCTCATTCTGCGCCTTGATGGCATCGCGCGCCGCCATCCAGTCGGAATCGCTCCAGTCGCGCAGCTGATAGAAGTTGCCGCCCATGGCCAGCGCCTGGCCGCCGTCCATGGCGATGGTCTCGCCATTGATCCAGTCGCAGCCGCCGGAGATCAGGAACACTGCGAGGTTCTGCAGCTCCTCCATCTTGCCGACGCGGCCCATCGGGTTGGCCGCCTTGGTGCGGGCGCCGGCCTCGTCGCCGGGCTTTATCCTTTTGCTCATGCCCTCGGTGGGAATTTCGCCGGGCGCAATAGTATTGAGCCGGATGCCGTAGCGGCCCCATTCGGTGGCCAGCGACATGGTCATGGCGTGGATCGCCGACTTGCTCATGGCCGAGGGCACCACATAGGGGCTGCCGTTGCGCACCCATGTCACGGTGATCGACACCACGTTGCCGGGGACCTTGCCGGCGATCCAGCGACGGCCGACCGCATGGGTGACGTAGAAGGTGCCATGCATCACGGTGTTGGCCACCGCATCGAAGCCGCGCGGCGACAGGTCCTGGGTGCGCGAGATGAAATTGCCGGCCGCGTTGTTGATCAGATCGGTGAGGGGGGCGTCGGCGAAAATTCCCTCGATCATCGCATCGACAGCGGCGGAATCGCGGATGTCGACGCCGTGGCTGGTGACCTTGCCACCGAACTCGGCCATCAGCTCGGTGGCGGTCTCGTCGCAGACGCCCTTGCGTCGGCCGCAGATGTGCACCTCGGCGCCGAGTTCGAGGAATTTTGATGCCATCGACTTGCCGAGGCCGGTACCGCCCCCCGTCACCAGAATATTGCGACCGGCGAGAAGCTGCGGATTGAACATGGGAGTGTCCTGCTTTAAGAGGATGCGGCGGGTTAATTAGTTGATTGACTAAATCCGGACAACGCTTTTCTGTAAAGCGGATAACAAAAACAAGTCTGGGGAGGAAACGCCCAATGAAAGACCCGCAAGATCGCGTCGCGGTGTCCATTACGGACGGGGTCGCCGACGTGCGCCTGGTCCGCGCCGACAAGATGAATGCGCTGGATGCCGCGATGTTCGAGGCGCTGGTGGCGACGTCGGACCGCCTCAGCCGCGAAAAGGGGCTGCGCGCGGTGGTGCTGTCCGGCGAGGGGCGGGCATTCTGCGCCGGCCTCGACATGGGCCGCTTCGCCGCCATGAACGACAATGGCGGTGAAGGGCTCGGCGGCGGCCAGAGGCGCGACCTTGCCGCGCGCACCCATGGCCTCGCCAATCATGCCCAACAGGCGGTTTGGGGCTGGCGCCAACTGCCGGTGCCGGTGATCGCCGCGATCCATGGCGTCGCCTTCGGCGGCGGGTTCCAGCTGGCGCTCGGCGCCGACATCCGCCTGCTGGCGCCGGATGCGCGGATGTCGATCATGGAAATCAAATGGGGGCTGGTGCCGGACATGGCGGGAACGCCGATCCTGGCCTCTCTGGTGCGCGACGATGTTTTGCGCGAACTGACCTATACCGGGCGCATCTTCTCGGCGCAGGAGGCGCTGGGCTACGGCCTCGCCACCCGCATCTGCGACGATCCGCGCGCCGAGGCGCTGGCGCTGGCGCTGGAGATTGCCGGCAAGAGCCCGGACGCGATCCGCGCCGCCAAGCGCATGCTCAACAATCTCTCGATCGATCCCGGCCCGGCGCTGCTGGCAGAATCCGTCGAGCAGATGGCGCTGATGGGCCAGCCGAACCAGCTTGAGGCGGTGCGCGCCAATATCGGGAAACGCGCGCCACGTTTTGTGGACTGAGCGCATCATGTCCTCATCCCTGTTCCACGGCGTCATTAGCGGCGAGCGCCGGCGCGGTTTCGATGAGATCGCCGAGCGCGCCGGCCGCATTGCCGGCGGGCTGTCGCGGCTCGGCGTCAAGCCGGGCGACAGCGTCAGCATCCTGATGCGCAATGACATCGCATTCATCGAGGTCGCCTATGCGGTGGCCCGGCTGGGCGCCTATGGCGTGCCGGTCAACTGGCACTTCAAGCCGGAAGAGATTACCTATGTCATCGCGGACTCCGGCAGCAGGGTGGTGGTCGCACATGCTGACATGCTGCATCAGCTGCGCGATGCCATCCCCGCCGGCATCGTTACGCTGAGCGTCGCGCCGCCGCCGGAAATCCTGAGCAATTACAAGGTCGACCCGGCGCAGATCGGCACGCCCGAGGGGGCGCTCGATCTGGAAGACTGGCTGGCCAAGCAGGCGAGTTATGACGGCCCCGCCGTCCCCCAACCCCACAACATGATCTACACGTCAGGGACCACCGGTCATCCCAAGGGCGTGCGGCGCTTTGCGCCGACGCCGGCGCAGGCGGCGTCGGCCGATCAGATGCGTGCGCGGGTCTACGGCCTCAAGCAGGGCGCGCGGGCGCTGCTGCCCGGGCCGCTATATCATTCCGCACCGAACGCATTTGCTTTGCGTGCCGGTCGTCTCGGCGGCGCGCTGGTGATGATGCCGCGCTTCGAGCCGGAAGAGTTTTTGCGCATCGTGCAGGACGAGAAGATCGACACCATCTTCATGGTGCCGACCATGTTCATCCGTCTGATGAAGCTGCCGGCGGAGGTGCGTGCGAAATATGACGTGTCGTCGCTGCGTCATGTCATCCATGCCGCGGCGCCATGCCCGCCCGACGTCAAGAAGGCGATGATCGACTGGTGGGGTCCGGTGATCTATGAATTCTACGGCTCGACGGAATCCGGCGCGGTGACCTTCGCCAATTCCGAGGACGCGTTGAAGAAGCCGGGCACGGTGGGCAAGATCGCTGATGGCGCGGAATTGCGTTTCGTCGGAGACGATGGTGGGATCCTGCCGCAGGGCGCGATCGGCGAGATCTATTCGCGCATCGCGGGCAATCCGGACTTCACCTATCACAACAAGCCGGAGAAGCGCGCCGAGATCGACCGCGACGGCTTCATCACCTCGGGCGACGTCGGCTATATCGACGAAGACGGCTACGTCTTCATCTGCGACCGCAAGCGCGACATGGTGATCTCCGGCGGCGTCAACATCTACCCCGCCGAAATCGAATCCGCCTTGCATGCGGTGCCCGGCGTGCACGACTGCGCGGTGTTCGGCATCCCCGACGAGGAGTTCGGCGAGGCGCTGATGGCGGTGATCGAGCCGCAGCCGGGCGTGGTGCTCGATCTCGATTCGGTGCGCAGCCAACTCAAGCGGCAACTGGCGGACTACAAGGTGCCGAAGCAGATCGAGATCCAGTCGAATCTGCCGCGCGAGGATTCCGGCAAGATCTTCAAGCGCAGGCTGCGCGATCCCTATTGGGCGAGGGCCGGGCGGACCATCTAGGGGCTGACGCCGGGGTGGCGACAGGCTAGACATGGCGCCATGCGCCGACAGGCCACCTATTTTGAGGACTGCAACATGCTGACCCGTACAATGCTCATCGGCGGCGCGCTCGCGCTTGCTTTGTCTGGCCAGGCAGGCCAGCCCGCGCTGGCTGCCGATGCCTTTCCGACCAAGCCGGTGACGATCTTCGTGCCCTATGCGGCTGGCGGCGCCGTCGACGTGCTGGCGCGCACCGTCGGCCAGTCGCTGTCGAAGACCTGGGGCCAGCAGCCTGTGGTCGAGAACCGGCCCGGCGCCGGCGGCACCATCGCCTCGCAGGCGCTGGCCCAGGCCAAGCCCGATGGCTACACGCTGATCCTCGTGGCATCGGGTCATCCGCTGAACCAGTTCTTCTACCCGAAACTGCCCTACGACACGTTCAAGGATTTCACCGCGATCAGCGAAGTCGCCTATTCGCCGCTGGCCATCGTGGTGGCCAAGGATAATCCGGCCAAGAACCTGCAGGAGTTGCTGGCGCAGGCCAAGGCCAAGCCGGATGCGCTGTCCTACGGCATGTCGGGCAACGGCACCTCGGCGCATCTGGCCGGCGAGTTGCTGAACTACATGGCCGGCGTCAAGATCGTCTCGATCCCCTACAAGGGCGGCGCCCCGGCGCTGACGGCGGTGATGGCCGGCGACATTCCGATCAGCATCAATCCGTTGCCCGAGATCATGGGGCAGCTTGACGGGGGCGCGGTTCGCGCCATTGCCGTGACCACCGCGACGCGGTCCCCGGCGCTGCCCAACGTGCCCACGGTGGCGGAGTCAGGCGTCGCCGGTTACGACACCGCGGTGTGGTGGGGCTTTCTCGGACCCGCCAACATGCCGCCGGAGCTGGTGGCCAGGATCCACGCCGACATCGCGACGGCCTTGAAGGATCCGGCCGTGCTGGAGGCGCTGAAGAAGATCGGCGCCTCGCCGGCCAACAGTTCGCCCAAGGAGTTCGACGCCTTTATGCATGCCGAGGCCGACAAGTGGGGGCCGATCCTGAAGCAGGCCAATATCAAGGTCCAGTAAGCGTCATGCCGAATGCCTCGAACCAGTGGCGCATCGGCCTCGTCGGCTACGGCGAGGTCGGGCGCATCCTCGCCGAGGATCTGCGCAAGCAGAACCTGCGCGTCTGCGCCTACGACACCAAGCTCGGCGGCGCGCAGGCCGCCGCCTTGCAGGAGCATGCGGCGGCACACGGCGTCACGCTGGCGGCGTCGCACGCCGATCTCGCGGCAAACGCCGACTTCATCATCTCCGCGGTGACGGCGAGCCAGACCGTGCCGGCGGCGCAGGCCTGCGTGCCCGGCCTGCAGCCGCAGGCTTGGTTCCTGGATTTCAACTCCGCCTCGCCCGGTGCCAAGCAGCGCGCGGCGGCGCTGATCGACGGTGGCGGTGGACGCTATGTCGAGGGTGCGGTGATGACCTCGGTGCCGCCGTATCGCATCAGGGTGCCGCTGCTGCTCGGCGGCCCCGGCGCGGGCGAACTGGCGCCATTGTTGAACGAACTCGGCTTCGACGCCAAGGTCGCGAGCGACAAGCTCGGGACCGCTTCAGCGACGAAAATGTGTCGCAGCATCATAATCAAGGGCATGGAGGCCATGGTGATCGAAAGCTTCACCACTGCGCGCGCCTACGGCGTCGAGGACGCGCTGCTCGCCTCGCTCACCGAGACGTTTCCGAGCATCGACTGGGAGAAGCAGGGCGCCTATTTCTTCCAGCGGGTGATCGAGCACGGTCGTCGCCGCAGCGAGGAAGTCCGCGAGGTTGCCGAGACGGTGCGCGAGATCGGCCTGATGCCGTGGTCCGCCGAGGGCACCGCGGAGCGCCAGGGCTGGGTTGCCGACCTCGCAGATGACGGCCTGTTCGGCACCAAGGGCACGCCGGGCTTCGCGCGCAGTGCCGACTGGCGGGTCGAGGCCGATCGCATTCTCGCCGCGTTCAAGCCGAAGGGGTGAGGCGGGCAGGATTGTCAGCCCGCCTTCGCGTCCGAACGTAGGTTTGAGGCATTGCCGGCCGCGGTAACGTGATCCGACGTCAGCGCACGACGCACCATGCGCGCCAGTTCGGACTTGCGATAGGGTTTCGGCAGCAGCAGCACGTCGGCGTCGAGACGGCCGTGGTGCACGATGGCATTCTCGGTATATCCGGATGTGTAAAGAACCTTCATTTGCGGCCGGCGCTGCATCACGGCGTCAGCGAGCTGGCGGCCGTTCATGCCGCCAGGCATGATCACGTCGGTGAACAGCAGATCGAACGCGGCGCCGCCGTCGATCTGTGCAAGTGCCGCGGCGCCGCTTGATGCCGTCAGGGTTCCGTAGCCAAGGCTGTGCAGTTGCGTGACAACGAAGGTGCTGACCAGCGGATCGTCCTCGACCACCAGGACGGTCTCGCTGCCGCCTTCGATCGGCGCGGCGATTTCGGCCGCCTGCGACTGCGCACTGGCGCACGGCAGGTACAGCTTGATGGTGGTGCCATAGCCTTCCTCGCTGTAGATCTTGATGTGTCCGTTGGACTGCTTGACGAAACCATAGACCATGCTCAGGCCCAGCCCCGTTCCGCGGCCGACCGCCTTGGTGGTGAAGAACGGTTCGAATACCTTGTCGCGCAGGTCGGCCGGGATGCCGATGCCGGTGTCGCTGACGGCGATCATGACGTAGGGGCCGGGGACCGCGTCGACGTTATTCTGGGCATAGGAGTCGTCGAGCACCACGTTGCCGGTCTCGAGCAGCAGCTTGCCGCCGTTTGGCATCGCGTCGCGGGCGTTGACCGCAAGGTTGAGCAGCGCAGCGGAAAGCTGCGACGGATCGATCAGAGCAGGCTGGGCGTCGTGCTCCAGCGTCGTTTCAATCTCGATCTGCTCGCCGAGCGACGGCCGCAGCAGTTTCACGGTATCGAGCACCATGGTGTTGACGTCGATATTGCGCGGCTGCAGCGGCTGCTTGCGTGCGAAAGCGAGAAGGTGCTTGGTCAGCTCTGCGCCGCGATCGGCGGCCTCCACGATCATGCCGGCGATCGTCAACAGGGTCGGCCTGTCGGTCAATTCTTCCAGCAGGATTTCCGATGATCCGGTGATCACCGTGAGCATATTGTTGAAATCATGCGCGATGCCGCCGGTCAGCTGGCCGATCGCATCGAGCTTCTGCGACTGATGCAGCTGCCGCTCGGTCTCCTTGGCTTCGGTGACGTCGCGGAACACGACGACCGAGCCGGTCTGTATGCCGGCTGCATTGCGAATGGGACGAGCGCCACATAACAGATGTTTGAGCTTGTCGACGCCGTGGGGGCGAAAGCACACCTCGAATCCATCGACGGTTTCGCCGCGCAGGCTGCGTCGGCTTGGCCATTGCTCCGGCGGAAGCGGTGTCACCCCGTCGGGATGGAATGCCTCGAAGGCGGTGGTCCATGGCGGTCGTTCGCCGGCGATGGGCGATTTGAGGATGCCGGTTGCTGCGGCGTTCTCGTAGATCACCGTTCCGTCAATATCGACGAGCAGAACGGCCTCGGCCATGGTCGCCATGATGCTTTCGAACACCTCCCTGTCGTGTTGCATCACCGCGGTCCTTTCGTGGACCTCTTGCGCCATTTTCTTGAACGCATGCGCCAGTACGCCGATCTCGCCCCTGGCATCCAGCGGAACCAGAAGTGGCGCGTCCTGCGAGAACCCCGCCACCGCGGTGGTCATCTGGGTCAGCGGTCGGATCAGGCTGCGAGCGAATGCCACCGCCAGCAGCACGGCGCCGAGGACGGCGATCGTCCCGCCGATCAGGCTGGAGTCGCGCAGCGCGGCGAGCGCGACGCCGACGATCTTGTCCTGCGGAATCGTTTCAGCCACCGAGACGCGTGGGCCGTCGGCGAGGCGGACAGACGCGAAGGCCACGCCGAAGCGTTTTCCGCTGCGGTCCGCGAAGAGATCTGGCGGCTGTTCGCCGGTCGCGACTGCGCGCGCCAGTCCGGGATAGTCGTCCTGGATCCGGTAGGATTTGCCGAATTCGAAACCGAATTCGCGGCTCGCGTCGGGGTGCGCCAGGTAATCGCCGCGCTCATTCACCACATAGGTGGCGGAATCCAGGCTGGTCTCTTCGTCGAGCCGCTTGAAAGCCGAACGCATATCGACGTTGATGATCAGCATACCGAACGCCTGGCCATCTTGTCCGAAAACTGGCGTCGACACGCGGACCACGGGCGCCCGGGGAGTTTCGATCGTGTCGCTTTCCTGATTGAGCTCCACCGCCGATACCACGATCTCGCCGTCGCGCGCCGCCATGGTCCGCCTGAAATACGCCCGATTTGCCTTGCGCTCCAGTTCGTCGTCCGGAACGATGCGGGCTGCGCCGCCTGCCGTCGGCCGCTGCGCCCGGACCAGTTCCCGTCCGCCATCGGCCAGGCCGATGATGCGGAACTGGAGGTAGTTCGGCTTGGCGTCGAGCTCGGCGGCAAGTCGTTGCGCGATGCGGGCGCGCCATTGCGCAACGGAGAGGGAGCCGGCTTGCGCAGCCGCGGGGTCGCGGCTGAGGGCAATCACCTCGTCGAGGCCGATGATGTGGCGAAATCCCTTGAGGTCGGCACGGGCATTCGCCACGAGATTGGCCAGATCGACCGCGAGGGCGCGGGCATGGGCATCCAGCCGCACCAGTGCACGGGGGATGGCGATGGCCGCAATGTTGCGGTAGCTGAGAAGGCCGACGGTTCCGGCCGTGGCAAGCACCAGTGCCACGATTGCGATCGTCAGCCGCGTGGACAGACTCAGTCCCTGCTTCAATAAACGCACCTCCAGCTCCTGCTTACGCCTGATCGTCGTTGGATCGCAATGATTTAGCGCCTGCCTGCGCAATCGCTCCGGCAATTGGCAACGCACTACCGGTGAGGCGGCGAAAGGCGGGTCCGGCCGTCACGGTGCGAGCCGAGTCATTCAACCGTGACGGACTGATAGCGCCGGCGCGGCCCGCGGTTTGCATCTGATCTTGCACCGCCGCAAAATACTTGCGACCAAAAGCGGCCGGCAAGCTTTGGAGGATGCGCGTGTCCAGAATCATGCCACTCGACCAGGATGTCATAGCCAACCGCAGTGAGGATGTTGCCGCCCTCGAGGCCGACGCCAGGCTGCGCGAGGATATCCGGCTGCTCGGCCGCATTCTCGGCGACACCGTGCGCGACCAGGAAGGGGAGGCGGTGTTCGACCTGGTCGAACGCATCCGCACCACCTCGATCCGTTTCCATCGCGACGAAGACCTGCCGGCGCGGCGTGAGCTGGAGACCATCCTCGATGCCATGACGACGCCCGAGACCGTGCGCATCGTGCGCGCCTTCAGCTACTTCTCGCATCTCGCCAACATCGCCGAGGACCAGAACAATATCCGGCGGATGCGCGCGCAGCGTGCCGGTGACGGCGCTGCCATTCCAGGTTCCTTGGCCGGTGCCATCGGCCGCGCGCACGCGGCGGGCATCGATGCCACGGCGCTGCGCCGGTTCTTTGGCCAGGCGCTGATCAGCCCGGTGCTGACCGCGCACCCCACCGAGGTCAGGCGCAAGAGCACCATCGACCGCGAAATGGAGATCGCCGCCTTGCTCGACAAGCGCGAGCGCATGCAGCTGACCCCCGAGGAGGACGATCTGCTGGGGGAACAGCTGCGCCGCGCCGTGGTGACGCTGTGGCAGACCAATCTGCTGCGGCGGACCAAGCTCACCGTGCTCGACGAGGTGGCCAACGGCCTGTCGTTCTACGATTACACATTCCTGCGCGAGGTGCCGCGACTGCACAATGCACTGGAAGACCGGCTGAAGGCGGAGCTGCCCGACGAGGCCACCGGGATGGATGGCGAACTGGGCTCGTTCCTGCATATGGGGAGCTGGATCGGCGGCGACCGCGACGGCAATCCCTTCGTCACCGCCGAGGTGATGCGCGGCACGCTGGCTTTACAGAGCGCGCGGGCGCTGAATTTCTATCTCGACGAACTGCACGTGCTGGGTTCCGAATTGTCGCTCGCCGCGCATCTCGCCGATGTCTCCGACGAGCTGCGCGCGCTGGCGCAGCGCTCCCCGGACACCTCGCCCCATCGCGCCGGTGAACCCTATCGGCTGGCGGTGTCCGGAATCTATGCGCGGCTGGCGACGACGGCGCATGCGCTCGGCGTCGAAGCCAGCCGGCATCCGGTCGGCGTCGCCGAGGCCTATGGCAGCGCGGCGGAGTTCAAGGCCGATCTCGACGTGCTGCATCGCTCGCTGATCTCCAACAATTCCAGGGTGATCGCGCGCGGGCGGCTGCGCCAGCTGCGTCGTGCGGTGGATTGCTTCGGCTTCCATTTGGCGAGCCTGGACATCCGGCAGAATTCCGCGGTGCACGAGCGCACCATCGCCGAGCTGATCGATGCCGCCATGCCCGGCACCTCCTATCTGGCGCTGGGCGAAGACGCCCGCATTGCGCTGCTGACCGGCGAACTGCGCAATACGCGCCCGCTGGCATCGCCCTTTGTCAAATACAGCGACGAGGCGCTGGGCGAGCTGGCGCTGTTCCGCGAGGCCGCAGCGGCCCATGCCCGGTTCGGCGCCAGCGTCATTCCCCAATGCATCATCTCGATGTGCAAGGGCGTCTCCGACATGCTGGAGGTGGTGCTGCTGCTCAAGGAGGTCGGCCTCGTGGATTCCGCCGGCCGCAGCGGCATCAACATCGTGCCGCTGTTCGAAACCATCGAGGACCTGCAGGCGTCCGCCGCCATCATGGACCGGCTGTTCTCGCTGCACGACTATCGTCGACTCGTCGACAGCCGCGGCGCGGTGCAGGAGGTCATGCTCGGCTATTCCGACAGCAACAAGGACGGCGGTTTTGTCACCTCGGGCTGGGAATTGTACAAGGCCGAGATCGGCCTGATCGACGTGTTCGAGCGTCACCACATCCGGCTGCGGCTGTTCCACGGCCGCGGCGGCTCGGTGGGGCGCGGCGGCGGGCCGAGCTACGACGCCATCCTGGCGCAGCCAGGCGGCGCGGTGGACGGCCAGATCCGCATCACCGAACAGGGCGAGATCATCTCGTCGAAATATTCCAACGCCGAGGTCGGCCGCAACAATCTGGAAATCCTCGCTGCTGCCACGCTGGAAGCCAGCCTCCTGGCGCCACGCCACAGCGCCCCGCGCGCCGAGTATCTGGAGGCGATGGAGGAGCTTTCGGCGCTGGCCTTCAAGGCCTATCGCGGCCTGGTCTACGAGACCGACGGCTTTGTCGACTACTTCTGGGAGTCGACTGTGATCACCGAGATCTCGACGCTGAACATCGGCAGCCGTCCGGCCTCGCGCAAGAAGACCCGGGCCATCGAGGATTTGCGCGCGATCCCCTGGGTATTCAGCTGGGCGCAATGCCGGCTGATGCTGCCGGGCTGGTACGGCTTCGGCAGCGCGGTTGAGCAATGGCTGAAAGATCATCCTGACAAGGGCATGGCGTTTCTGCAGGAGATGCACCGCGACTGGCCGTTCTTCCGCACCCTGGCGTCGAATATGGACATGGTGCTGGCGAAGAGTTCGATCGCCATCGCCTCGCGCTATGCCGAACTGGTGTCCGACGTCGCGCTGCGCGACAAGATCTTTGGCCGCATCCGGCAGGAATGGCACACCTGCATCGAGACGTTGCTCGACATCATGGGCCATGATCGCCTGCTGCAGGGCAACCCGCTGCTCGAGCGCTCGATCCGCAACCGCTTCCCCTATCTCGATCCGCTCAATCACGTCCAGGTCGAGTTGCTGAAGGCCCATCGCGCGCACGATCCGGACGAGCAGGTGCTGCGCGGGATTCAGCTCACCATCAACGGCATCTCGGCGGGGTTACGGAATAGCGGGTAGGGCGCGACGGCGGTAGCGGTCGCCCTCCCCCTTGCGGGGAGGGTCGGCCGAACGAGACGATGCGTAAGCATCGTCGAAGTGGAGGCCGGGGTGGGGGTGCCGCGGGCTCGGAGTTTGCGGCAACCCCCACCCGACCGCACTGCGTGCGGCCACCCTCCCCGCAAGGGGGAGGGAAAGAAGGAGCCTCAACAGAAATGCGCGCCCTGGGTTTCCACATAGACCGCATACAGCGACTGGCTCGCGGTCATGAACAGCCGGTTGCGCTTCTTGCCGCCGAAGCAGACGTTGGCGCAGATTTCCGGCAACTTGATCTGGCCGATGCGGGCGCCGTCCGGCGCGAAGATGTGGACGCCGTCATAGCCTTCGCCGACCCAGCCGGCGCCGACCCAGAGATTGCCTTCGGTGTCGACGCGCAGGCCGTCGGGGAAGCCGGACTTGCCGTCCAGCGTCATGTCGACCAGCTGCTTCGCGTTGCTGAGCTTGGCGCCGTCGAGATCGTACTGCCACACCACGTTCTTGGCGTTGGGATAATGCGTGATGCCGGTGTCGCAGACATAGAGCTTCTTGTAGTCGGCGCTGAAGGCGAGGCCGTTCGGCTTGAACGGCTCGTCGGCGACTTTCGTCACCTGGCCGGACTGGCCGTCGATGCGATACACCGCCTCCTTCTGGTTGGGCGAGACCGAGCCGGTATTGGCCAATTGGCCCTCGTAGATGCTGATGGCGCCATAGCCGGGATCGGTGAACCAGATCGACTTGTCGTTGGGATGCACCACCATGTCGTTGGGACCGTTGAGCGGCTTGTCGCCGGCCTTCTCGGCCAGCACCGTGGTGCTGCCGTTGTGTTCGAAGCGCACCAGGCGGGTGCGCTCGGCGGTGAGCTGGCGGCCTTCGGTGTCGAAGGAGTTGCCGTTGCTTTCGTTGGACGGCTTGCGGAACTGGGTGGAGATGTGGCCGTCATCGTCAAGGTAGCGCAGCTGGCGGTTGTTGGGGATGTCGCTCCAGACCAGATACTGGCCCTGCGCATTCCACGCCGGTCCCTCCGCCCACAGGCAGCCGGTGAACAGCCGCTGGATCGCAGTGTTGCCGACCTTGGCCTTGAAGCGCTTGGCGTCGATGACGACGATGTCGGGATCGGGATAACGCTGCGGCTCGGCGCCGCGGCCGAAGGTGCGCGCCATGGCGTCGGGGGCGATCAGCGTTGTTGCGGCAAGGGTGGCAGCACCACGCAACAGGGTTCGGCGGTCGAGGTGATTTGGCACGGCATCGCGCGTCTCAGACTGAGTCTGCATGATCGTCCTCCCGGTTTTTAATTTTCCCCCAGCTTATGCCGGGATTAAAATACCGGTGTGACAGCGACGCCAGCGAATTCGATGCTGCCGTGCGGCAAGCGCGATGCACAAGTCGGTTGAGCACGTGCCCCGGACGCGATGCAACACGAAGTGTTGCCTCGCAGAGCCGGGGCCGTCCGGGAGACGGTGTTTGGGACGGTCCCGGATCTGCGGAGCAGCGTCGTCGGCGATGCTTCGCATCACCTGCGCTGCACCGCGTCCGGGACAAGAACCTTGGTTGTGCGTTACACCGGATCCCAGCTGAAAATATCCGCCGAGCGGTCGAGCTTGTAGAACGACGACTTCAGCGCCGGCATGCCGTGCTCGGCCAGCGTCTGCGGCGTCCAGCCTTCGCTGCGATGGATCGAGCGCAGCGGGCGCGACTGGCCCATCAGGAAGATCTCGTTCATGCGCGCGGCGAAGATCTGCCCGCTGACTTCTTTCGCTGCATCGCTGAGCAGGAACGCCACCAGCGGCGCGATCTTTTCCGGCCCCATCCGCTGCATGCGCTCGACGCGCGCCTTCTCAGCTTCGGTCTCGGTCGGGATCGATCCGATCATGCGGCTCCAGGCGAACGGCGACACGCAGTTGGAGTTGACGCCGAAGCGCTGCATGTCCAGCGCGATCGACTTCGACAGGCCGACGATGCCGAGTTTTGCTGCGGAGTAGTTGGCCTGGCCGAAATTGCCGATCAGGCCGGAGGTCGAGGTGAAGTGCACGAATGAGCCGGAGTTCTGCTCGCGGAAATAGCGTGCCGCGGCATGCGAGGTGTAGAACGAGCCCATCAGATGCACCTTGATGACCATCTCGAAGGCGTCGATGGACATCTTGTGGAAGATCGCGTCGCGCAGGATGCCCGCATTGTTGACCACGCCGTCGATGCGGCCGTAGGTGTCGACCGCCTGCTGGATGATCTTGCTGGCGGGGATCGCCTCGGCGACGGATTCGAAATTGGCGACGGCGGTGCCGCCGGCCTTGCGGATCTCCTCGACCACTTCCTCGGCCGGTGCTGCGCTGGCGCCGCCCGATCCGTCGGTACCGACGCCGGGATCGTTGACCACGACTTTTGCTCCCTCAGCGGCGCACAGCAGCGCGATGCCGCGGCCGATGCCGCGCCCGGCGCCGGTGACGACGATGACTTTTCCGTCGAGTGATTTGGTGGTGGCCATTCTAGTTTCCTTGATGGTGGTTGAATAAGTAGGGCACGGTCACCTCTCCCCGCAAGCGGGGAGGGGGAGCAGACCGCGTATGCCGCTATTTCTCGTTCGTAAAAATCACAGTGCCCGACGCCGCGAACATGCCGCCGACGCCATGGCAGACCGAGATCCTGGCGCCCGGCACCTGCGCGGGCGCGATGCCGCGCATCTGCCGCACGCTCTCCTGCAACGCGTACATGCCGTACATGCCGGAGTGCATGTAGCTGAGGCCGCCGCCGTTGGTGTTCATCGGCAGCTTGCCGCCGGGGCGGGTGTTGCCGTCGGCGATGAATTTTCCGGTTTCCTCATGCGGCATGAAGCCGAGGTCGCCGAGGCCATACAGCGGCAGATGCGCGAAGGCATCGTAGATCATCAGGTGGTCGACGTCCTTGTGACTGATCCCGGCTTCGCGGAACGCGGTCGGGCCCGCGACGCGGAAAGCTGCCGACGAGTCGAAGGTCTTCATCTGGCTGACCATCGGCGTTTCCACGCTCTCGCCGGTGCCGAGGATATAGACCGGCTTGTGCGGGAAATCCTTCGCGCGATCCGCCGAGGTCAGGATCAGCGCGCCGCCACCGTCGGTGACCAGACAGCACTGCAGGATGCGAAACGGATAGGCGATCATCTTCGAGTTCAGCACGTCCTCGACCGTGATTGGCGCCTTCATGGTGGCGCGCGGATTCTTCGCCGCCCATTCGCGCTGCACCACCGCCACCGAGGCGATCTGCTCGTGGGTGATGCCGTGGGTCTTCATGTAGCGCAGCACCGGGATCGGAAACATGCTTGGCGGCCCGTAGACGCCATAGGGGGCTTCGAACTGGCCGTTGAGGCTGTCTGCCGGCGTCGAGCGCGGCTGCTTGCCGATCATCGACTTGCCGCTTTCGGCATGAGTGATCAGCACGGTCTTGCACAGGCCGGCCTCGATCGCCGCGGCGGCGTGACGGACGTGGAGCATGAACGAGCAGCCGCCCACCGAGGTGCCGTCGACCCAGGTCGGCGTGATGCCGAGATAGTGCGCGATCTGCTGCGGCGTCTCCACCGCGGTGGCGATGCCGTCGATATCCGACAGCTTCAGGCCGGCATCGGCGATCGCATTCAATGCCGCATCGGCGTGCAACTGGAGCTGCGACATGTTGGGGATGACGCCGAGCTCGGTGGTCTCGGCTGCGCCGACGACGGCGACTGCGTTCCTGCGCATGATCTCAGCCCTTCGCCGGACGGAATACGGGGAGGGTGATCTCGTCGTCGAGCTTCTCGAACGCCACCTCGAGCTTCATGTCGAGCTCGAGCGCCTCCGGAGTCTGCGGGCAGTCGATGATGTTGCTCATTAGCCGCGGGCCTTCTTCGAGCTCAACGACGGCGATGGCGTAAGGCGGTGTGAAGCCGGGCGCGGCAGGGCGGTGGTTGATCACGTAAGAGTACAAAATGCCCTTGCCGGACGCCTTGAACATGCTGACCTTGCGCGAGGCGCAGGCGGGACAGAACGGGCGCGGCGGAAAATACACGTTGGCGCAGGCGTCGCAGCGCTGCAGCCGCAACTCGCCGATCTTGGCGCCATCCCAGTAATGCTGGGTTTCCGGGGTGGGTTTGGGGCGCGCGCGTGCCGGTTCGGCCATGATCGTCGTTCTCTCCCTGGGATCGGACCGCGAAGGCCCTGTTGTGGTCTTGATGGACATTCCACGTTCCCAGGTCAACGGTCCAGCGCGGTGGGCGCATGGCCGTATCTGCTGGTCGCGTGGCGAGGCTTGTGTCTCTGCAACCTGCCGGGGTAGGTTTGCGCAAAATACCTGCAGAAAGTTTAGGGAGCCAACATGCCGGGACGATCTTGCGCAGCATAAGAATTGGATCGGGCGCCGGCTATTCCGGCGATCGCATCGAGCCCGCCGTCGAACTCGCCGAAAAGGGCGACATCCAGTATCTGGTGTTCGAATGCCTGGGCGAGCGCACGGTGGCGCTGGCGCAGCAGGCCCGGATGAAGAATCCCGATTATGGTTTCGATCCTCTGCTGGAAGAGCGGATGCGCGCGGTGCTGCCGATCTGCGCCGCCAAGGGCATCAAGGTCGTTACCAATATGGGCGCGGCGCACCCGGAAGCGGCGGCGCGGCGCACCGCGGAAATCGCGCGCGCGCTCGGCCTGTCGCTGAAGATCGCCGCCATCGTTGGTGACGACGTGCTGGACGCCTGCAAGGACAGCGAGTTGCCGCTGCTGGAAATCGACGGCACCCTGCGCCAGCTCGGCAACCGCGTGCTCTCCGCTAATGCCTATCTCGGCGCGGCGCCGATGGCGCAGGCGCTGGCCGCGGGGGCCGACGTGGTCATTACCGGCCGCGCTTCCGATCCCGCGCTGTTTCTCGCACCGATGATCCATGCCTTCGGCTGGGCCATGGACGACTGGAATTTGCTCGGGCAGGGCACCGTCGCCGGCCACCTGCTGGAATGCGCCGGCCAGATCACCGGCGGCTATTTTGCCGATCCCGGTTTCAAGGATGTGCCGGGTCTGGCGCGGCTCGGCTTCCCCATCGGCGAGGTCGGTGAGGACGGGTCATTGGTGATCACCAAGGTCGCAGGCTCCGGTGGTGCAGTCACCGCGGCGACCTGCAAGGAGCAGTTGCTCTACGAGGTGCATGATCCCCGACGCTATATCCAGCCCGACGTGGTGGCGGATTTTTCCGGCGTCACGGTCGAGCAGATCGGCCCCGACCGCGTCCGCGTCGGCGGCGGTCGCGGCACGGCACGCACGGCCACACTGAAAGTCTCGGTCGGCTATGTCGACGGTTTCATCGGCGAGGGCCAGATCTCCTATGCCGGCCCCGGCGCCGTGGCGCGCGGCAGGCTGGCGCTGGACATCGTGCACGAGCGCCTCGCGCTGACCGGCGTCGCCACCAGCGAGTTGCGCTTCGACCTGATCGGCATTGATTCACTGCACGGCGCGGCACTCAGCGCCGGCCGGGCCGAGCCCTACGAGGTCCGCGTCCGCGTCGCCGGGCGCACCGAAACCATGCGCGAGGCAGTCCGTATCGGCAACGAGGTGGAGACGCTGTACACCAACGGCCCGGCCGGCGGCGGCGGCGCCACCAAGTCGGCGCGCGAGGTGGTGGCGGTGGCCTCGGTACTGCTGCCGCGCGAGCAGGCCACGCCCTCTGTCCGTTTTGTGGAGGCCTGAGATGAAGCTGCGCGATCTCGCCCATTCCCGCACGGGCGACAAGGGCAACATCTCGAATATCTCGGTGATTGCCTACGATCCCAAACACTACCCGCTGTTGCTGGCGCAGGTCACCAGCGCGCGGGTCCGGGCGCATTTCGCCGGCATCGTTGCCGGCGACGTGGTGCGCTACGAACTGCCGGGCATCGCCGCGCTGAATTTCGTCATGGACCAGGCGCTGGGCGGCGGTGTGACGCGGTCGCTGGCGCTGGATGCGCATGGCAAATCGCTCAGCTCCGCGCTGCTCGATCTGGAAATCGACGGCGACTTGGGCGATACCTCTGCCGCGCCGTGAGCGGTCATTCGCCGCGGTCTGAAACGGGATATCCGACGCATGACAGACCAGCCCACCCTCGCCAGCCTGGCGGCCGATCTCGACGCCGGACGCACCACCTCGCGAAAACTGGTCGAGGCCTGTCTGGCCAACATCGCCGATCCCAAGGGCGAGGGCGAGCGGGTGTTCATCCATGTCGACAAGGCCGCAGCGCTGGCCGCCGCCGACGCCATGGATACGCTGCGCAAGGTCAAGGCGGCGCCGTCGCCTTTTGCCGGCATCCCGGTCTCGATCAAGGACCTGTTCGACATCAAGGGCCAGGTGACCACCGCCGGCTCCCGCGTGCTGCAGGATTCCGCGCCTGCCGAGGCCGACGCGCCGGCCGTGGCGCGGCTGCGCCGCGCCGGCTTCGTGGTGATCGGCCGCACCAACATGACCGAATTCGCCTATTCCGGCATCGGCATCAATCCGCATTACGGCACTCCGAAGGGCGCCTGGCAGCGCGATGTCGGCTTTGTCCCGGGCGGCTCGTCGGCGGGCGCGGCGGTGTCGGTGCTCGACGGCATGGCCCATGGCGCGCTCGGTACCGACACCGGCGGCTCGTGCCGGATTCCGGCCGCCTATAACGGCGTCGTCGGCTTCAAGCCGACCCAGCGCCGGGTGCCGCTCGACGGCGCCGTGCCGCTGTCGTCGACCCTGGACAGCATCGGTCCGCTGGCACGCACCGTGGCGTGCTGCGCGGCGATGGATGCCGTGCTCGCCAACGAGGCCTTCACGCCGCTGGCGCCGCGTTCGATCAAGGGCATGCGGCTGGCGGTGCCGACAACGATTGCGCTCGACGATCTCGACGATGCGGTCTCGAAGACCTTCGAGCGCGCGCTGGCAATCCTTGAGAAGCAGGGCGCCATCATCGAGCGCATCGCGGTGCCGGAATTCCTCGACATCGGGCCGATCAGCGCCAAGGGCGGCTTTGCCGCCGCGGAAAGCTATGCCTGGCACCGCTACCTGCTGACCAGCCGCGGCGGCGAATACGATCCGCGGGTGTCGGTGCGCATCATGCGCGGCGAAGCGATCACCGCCGCCGAGTATATCGACCTGTTCGCCGCGCGCCGCTCGCTGATTGCGCGCACCGAGGCCCGCATCGCGCCCTATGACGCGCTGGTGCTGCCGACCACCGCCAACGCGCCGCCGTCCATCGCCGACATGGCCGACGACAAGGCGTTTGCGAAGGCCAACATCATGAGCTTACGCAACTGCACGCTGGTCAATATGATCGACGGCTGCGCCATCTCGCTGCCGGCGCAACGCGACGGCGAGGTGCCGGTCGGGCTGATGCTGGCCGGCGCCGCCGGCTCCGACCGCCGCATCTTCGAACTCGCTGCCGGCCTCGAAAACGTTATCCGCGGGTAGGGGCAACTTCGCTTACTTCACCTCTCCCCGTCGGGGAGAGGTCGACCGGCGAAGCCGGTCGGGTGAGGCGCCTTCGCTTCTACGGTGCCCCCTCACCCCAGCCCTCTCCCCGGAGGGGAGAGGGAGCGCACTGCCGGTGCCAGATTTCAATCGAGATGCCTCAATATCTCCTATGCAAAGGACTCTCACATGACCACGACGATCGCCTTCACGCTGGACGCCAAAGGCGGCACGACGCCGCTGACGCTGTCCATCACCCAGGGCGTGATCGCCGGCTGGACCGGCCGCGATCCCGTGGCGCGCGACCATCACATCGCCGAACTCGCGGCCATCGGCATCGCGCCGCCGGCCTCGACGCCGATCTACTATCGTTGCTCCGCGCGCCGCTTCACCACCGACGGAGCAATTGAATGCACCGGCGGCGACTCTTCCGGCGAGGTCGAGTTCTGTCTGTTTGGCGGCAAGGGCAAGACCTATGTGGGCGTCGGCTCCGACCATACCGACCGCAAGGTGGAGACCTACAACATCACCGTGTCCAAGCAGATGTGCGACAAGCCGGTGGCGCCGGTGCTGTGGGATCTCGCCGAGGTCGAAGGCCACTGGGATCAGATCATCCTGCGCTCATGGGCGACCATCGACGGCACCCGCGTGTTGTACCAGGAAGGCACGCTGTCCGGCATGCTACCGGTCGCCGAACTGATCAGGCTCGGCTTTGGCGGCGCCACGCTGCCCGAGGGCACCGCGATGTTTGGTGGCACCTTTGCGGCCAAGGGCGGCATCCGCCCGGCCACGCGCTTCGACTACGAAATGGAAGACCCGGTGCTGAAGCGCAAGATCGCGTCGGGGTACGACATCGTGACGCTGCCCGTGGTGGGGTGAGCTTCTTCCCTCGCCCCGCATCTGCGGGGGGACGTTCCCCGGATGCGGCGCACTGCGCCGCGGCTTCGCGGCGTGGTGCGCTGCTGATCCGGGGTCCAGCATCTTAGCCAAGAAAGATGGGTCCCGGATCTGCGGAGCGGCATGTCGGCGATGCAAGCGCATCGCCTGAGAATGCCGCACCGCGTCCGGGACACGAGGCTGGCATTTCGCGGAAATCGGGTGGTCTCGCAGCCGCGAATTCCACACCATCGCCCCAATGGCCATATCATCATGATCGCGGCCGCCATCACGGAGCGATGCCATGGTTTCTCTCGCCACAAAGTCCCCGCGCCCTGACCGTGTGGCCATGCCCGCATCGCCACGCCTCGCCACCATCGACTGGGCCCACCTCGCCAGCGAACTCGATGCGCGCGGCTGCGCCGTCATCGACAACCTGCTGTCCGCGGATCAATGCGCCGCGCTCGCAGCGCTGTATCCCGACGACAGCCGCTTCCGCAGCCGCGTGGTGATGGGCCGCCACGGCTTCGGCCGCGGCGAATACAAGTATTTTTCCTATCCGCTGCCGGATCCAATCGCGGCGCTGCGGCCGGCGCTGTACGCGCCACTCAGCGAAGTGGCCAACCGCTGGAACGCGGCGATGGGTATCGACACCCGCTATCCCCGCGATCACGACGAATTCCTGAGGCGCTGCCATGACGCCGGCCAGACAAGGCCGACGCCGCTGCTGCTGCAATATGGCGAGGGCGACTACAACTGCCTGCATCAGGATCTCTATGGCGAGCATGTGTTCCCGCTGCAGGTGGCGATCCTGCTGTCGGAACCGGGGCCGGATTTCACCGGCGGCGAATTCGTGCTGACCGAGCAGCGGCCGCGGATGCAGTCGCGGCCGGAGGTGGTACCGCTCGGCCGTGGCGACGCGGTGGTTTTCGCTGTGCATCACAGGCCGGTGCAGGGGACACGTGGCGTCTACCGGGTTAACCTGCGCCATGGCGTCAGCCGGATCCGCTCCGGCCACCGCCATACCGTGGGTGTGATCTTTCACGATGCCAGATGAGTGACGCGTGACCGACCTGTTTGCCGCGCTGGCCGATGACCGTCCGTCGCAGGAAGTGATGGCCGACGGCGCAGTGTTGCTGCGCGGATTGTTCAGGGCGGAGGAGCCGGAGATCATCGCTGCCTTGCGCATGATCGTGGCGCGGGCGCCGTTCCGCCGCATGGTGACGCCGGGTGGCCACACCATGTCGGTGGCGATGACCAATTGCGGCAGCAAGGGCTGGGTCACCGACCGCAGCGGTTATCGCTATGACGCCATCGACCCCGACTCCGGCAAGCCATGGCCGGCGCTGCCGGCGTCGTTTCTGGCTCTGGCGCGGCGCGCCGCGGAGCAGGGCGGCTTTGCGGACTTCGTGCCCGACGCCTGCCTGATCAATCGCTATGTGCCCGGCGCCAAAATGTCATTGCACCAGGACAAGGACGAGCTCGACCTCGGTGCACCGATCGTCTCGGTCTCGCTCGGCCTGCCGGCGGTGTTCATGTTCGGCGGCCTCGCGCGCGGCGATAAAACGAAACGCTATCGCCTCGAACACGGCGACATCGCGGTCTGGGGCGGCCTGGCGCGGCTGGCCTTCCACGGCGTGGCGCCGCTCGCCGATGGCGAGCATCCCCTGATGGGCCGCCAGCGCATCAACCTGACATTTCGCAAGGTGGTGTAGCAGCTCGGCTCTTTCTTCCCTCTCCCCCAAGCGAAGCAATGCTTCGCAAGGTGGGAGAGGGTGGACGCGCGTCAGCGCGGCCGGGTGAGGGGTAGCCGCAGACCCCGGAGCCCAGAACCCCTCATCCGCCGCGGACTTCGTCCGCGCCACCTTCTCCCACAAGGGGAGAAGGAAGAAGAAAGAGAAGTTACGGCTTCGCCGGGTGAATGAACGCCCACGGGCTCACTTCGGAATCCCGGGGCACCTCGATCACGATCAGGCTTGGCCCGCCATGGGCCAGCGCCTCTTCCAGCGCCGGGCGAAACTGATCCGGCGCGGTGACGCGCGCGGCGGCGACGCCGAAGGCTTCGGCGAGTTTGACGAAGTCCGGATTGACCAGATCGGCGGCGGTGACCCGGCCGTCGAACACGGTCAACTGGTCGCGCCGCACATTGCCATAGGCGTTGTTGTTGAACACCAAAGTGACCACGCCGATGTTGAACTGCACCGCGGTGGCCAGTTCCTGCACGCCGAACATGAAGCCGCCGTCGCCGGTAATCGCCACCACCGCACGGTCCGGCTGCGCCACCTTGGCGCCGAGCGCGGTGGGGAAGCCGGAGCCCAGCGTGCCCTGATAGCCCGACGTGATGAAAGTGCGCGGCTGGTAGATCGGAAAGCCGTACCAGGAAGCGAAGCCGACCTGCGACAGCTCGTCGGTGACGATGGCATCGTCAGGCAGCACCTCGCGCAGGATGTCGAGATAGGCCATCTGCGGCTGCACCGCCTGGATCTCCTTCAGCGCTTTCGCGGATGCTTCGCGAATGGTGTCGCGGCGACCGTGCGTTCTGGTGAAGCCGGCCTTGCTCACGGCGGCGCGCAAGGCGGCGGTGCCGGCTTGGGCGTCGGCGACGATGGCGGCGTCGGCAGCGAAGCGGCGCATCTCCACCGGATCGATGTCGATGCGCACCGACTTCTGTCCGGCCGGGCGATAGGGCCAGCGCCACGCGGGCAGTTCCAGCCGCGTGCCGATGCCGATGATCAGGTCGGTCTGCGGCCACAAATGATACGCCGCCGCCATGGTCAGCCCGAGTTCATGGGCATTGCTGACGATGCCGCGGCCGGAGCGGAACGCGACCACCGGCGCATCAAGCATCTCGGCCAGTTCGAGGATCTCGTCGGCGGCGTCGATGGCGCCGGAGCCGACGAAGATCATGGGGTTCTTGCTGGCCTTGATCAGCGCGGCAGCGGCCTTGATGCGGTCGCTGTCCGGCAGCGGCGCGGCGAAGCGCGGCAGCGGCGTCGATGCAGCCACGTCGGCGCGCTGGGTGAAGACATCCCATGGCATTTCCAGCGCTGCTGGCCCGCGCCGTCCCGACATCATCTCCTGAAAGCCGCGCGCCACTTTTGTCGGTGCGGAGCCGGGATAGTCGATGCGGTCGGCCCATTTCACAAAACTGCGCAACGTCGCGAGCTGGTCCGGCATCTCGTGCAGATGGCCGCGGCCCTGGCCGAGAAACGGCGTCGGCACCTGGCCGGTCAGGCACAGCACCGGCTCGTTGGAGCCGAAGGCAGTGAGCAACGCGGCGCCGGCATTCAGCACGCCGGGGCCGGGCACCACGCTGAACACGCCGGGTCTGCCTGAGGCGCGGGCGTAGCCAAACGCCATGTAGCCGCACGCCTGTTCGTGGCGCGCGCCGATCACCCTCATCTGTGCCTGATGGAAGGCGTCGAACAGGCCGTAGATCTGCGCACCCGGCAGGCCGAACACGGTATCGACGCCTTCCGCCACAAGACCCTGGACGATGGCTTCGCCGCCGGTGATTGCAGTCATAATGTCGTCCTTGTCGTTGAAGCCCGGCTCGATGCGAATGTTGAGTCACCTCTCCCCATTGGGGAGAGGTCGGAGGCTGAGCGAAGCGAAGTCTCCGGGTGAGGGGGCTGCGCGCCGTAGAAAGTGAGGCGCCCCCTCACCCGACCGTCTCGCTGCGCTTCGACGGTCACCTCTCCCCAACGGGGAGAGGTGAAGGAAGAGCGCCTATCACTCTCCGTCCATCGTCTCATGCCTCGTCGACCACGCCGTTGCGCAGCGTGCCGATGCCGCTGGCTTCGACCTCGATGATGTCGCCGGGGATCAGGTAACGCGGGGGATCGAAACGGGCGCCGGCCCCGGTCGGCGTGCCCGTGACGATGACGTCGCCGGGCACCAGGGTGGTGAAGGTGGAGATATAGGCCAGGAGATAGCGGAAGCCGAAGATCAGCCGTGAGGTGCGGTCGTCCTGCCGCAGCTCGCCGTTGACATGGGTGGTGAGGCGAATGTCGGCGATCTGCGCTTCGTCGGTGTAGGGCACCAGCCACGGTCCGAGGCTGCCGGAGGAATCGAAATTCTTGCCCTGCGTGACGTTGAACTTGGCGTGGCGTACCCAGTCGCGGATGGTGCCTTCGTTGCACAAGGTGATCGCCGCGATATGGTCGAGCGCGTCGCGCTCGGCGATGTGCCGTCCGGCCTTGCCGATCACCAGCGCCACCTCGCCCTCGTAGTCGAGCTGCGGCGACACATGTGGCCGCACCAGCGGCGCACCGTGGCCGACGAAGGAACGCGGCGTGCGCATGAACATCGAGGGAAATTTCGGTGCGTCCTGGCCGTCCTTGTATTCGGCATTGCGGTCCGGATAGTTGACGCCGATGCAGATGATCTTTTCCGGCGAAGGGATCGGCGGCTGCAGGGCAATGGCGTCCAGTGCGAAATCCGGTGCGAGGTTTGCGGCCGCCTCGATCAGCCGCTGCAGGGCTCCGTGGGCGATCGCCTCGCGCAGCGTCGGGTAATGCCCGTAGCGCGCCGAGAGATCGACGACGCCGTGATCGGTGACGGCACCGTATTTCAGCGCGCCGTTGACGGTGAAGGTGGCGAGGCGGGGAGGGGTCATGTTCTCATCCAATATACGCGGGAAGCAGCTCTTTCTTTCCCTCCACCTTGCGGGGAGGGTGGCCGGCCGCAGGCCGGTGGGGTGGGGGTGCCACAAACTCTGGTGTTCGCGGCACCCCCACCCCGGCCTCCACTTCAGCGATGCTTTGCATCGCCTCGTTCGGCCGACCCTCCCCGCAAGGGGGAGGGCGATCACGGGCTTCAGCGTGCATCATAAGTTCAATCCGCAATGGTCACATCCGCCACGAACAGCGGCTCGCGCACGGCCTGGCCGGGAAATGGCGAACCCTGTTCGAACCACGAGCGCGGCGCCGGCGCGCCCCACAGGGTCTGGCGGCGCGGGTCCTTCAGCGACCAGCGCAAGGGGTCGTGGTCGTGGTCCATGGTCTGGTAGTCCGAGGTGTAGAGTTCGAGACGATGGCCGTCGGGATCGCGGATGTAGAGGAAGAACGCGTTGGAAATGCCGTGGCGGCCGGGGCCGCGCTCCATGTTTGTCAGGTATCCGCTCGACGCCATCACGTCGCACAGATGCACGATGTTCATCGCGGTCGGCACCCAATAGGCGAAATGGTGCAGCCGCGGGCCGCGGCCGTTGGTGAAAGCGAGGTCGTGGACATTGCCCTTGCGGTGCATCCACGCCGCGGCGATGCGGCCGCCGTCGCCGTCCTCCTCGGCATATTCGGTCAGGCGGAAGCCAAGTCGGGCATAGAACTCTACCGTGTCCTGCAGTTCGGGCGCGAACACGTTGAAATGGTCCAGCCGCTGCGGATGGCAGCCCTTGTAGAGATCGAAGCGACGCAGCAGATGCGGGCGCTTCTCCATGCTCGCAACCAGTTCGATGCGGTAGCCGAACGGATCGGTGAACTGCAGGGTGCGGCCCTGGAACGGGCGCTCGACAAAGGCGTAGACGATGCCGTTGGCGGCAAAGAACGACGCGGCCTTGTCGAGGTCGTTGTCGTTGCCTACGCGAAAGCCGAGCCGGCTGCAGGCCGCAGCAGACGCCCTGCGCAGCACCAGCGAGTGATGCTGGTGCTCCTCGCTGCCGCGCAGATAGACGGTGTCGCTGTCGGCGTCCTCGACATGCAGCCCGACCGTGGTCTCGTAGAACCTGCGGCTGGCGGCGAGGTCGGTGACGTCGAGCACGACGTGGCTGGCGCGCAGGATGTTGAAGGGCGGATCGAAGATGTGCTGCGGGACCGGCATGGCGTTTCCTTATCGTCGTTTTGTTGTTGCCCTCATGGTGAGGAGCGCGCTCTTGCGCGCGTCTCGAACCATGAGGCAGCAGATGCCTCGTCCTTCGAGACGCGGCCAAAAGGCCGCTCCTCAGGATGAGGGGATTCCCAGCTTCTGGATCTTGTGCGTGCCCTTGGCGAGCGAGACGTGCTTGGTTTCCATGTAGAAGTCGAACGAATAGTCGCCGCCGTCGCGGCCGATGCCCGACGATTTCATGCCGCCGAACGGCGTCGGCAGGTGGCGGACGTTTTCCGAATTGAGCCAGATCATGCCGGCCTCCAGCGCATCCGCGACGCGCAGCGCGCGGCCGACATCGGCGGTCCAGACATAACCGGTAAGGCCGTAGGGCACTGCATTGGCGATCTCGATGGCCTCGTCCTCGCCGCGGAACTGGATCACCGTGAGGAACGGGCCGAACACCTCTTCCTGCGCCACCCGCATCTGGCTATGCGCGCCGGTGACCAGGGTCGGCTGCACGTAATGGCCGCCGCCGGGGCCGTCATGTGGCTTGCCGCCGACCGCGATGGTGGCGCCGTCCTGGCGCGCGATGTCGAAATAGGAGCACACCTTGTCGAAATGCCCCGCATGAATCAACGGACCGATCTCGGTGGCGGGATCGAGCGGATGGCCGATCCGCAGCGCCTTGACCCGCGCGGTCAGCCGTTCGATGAATTTGTCTGCGATGCTGTCCTGGATCAGCAGCCGGCTGGAGGAGGTGCAGCGCTCGCCGTTCAGCGAGTAGATCATGAACACCACCGCATCGAGCGCGCGGTCGAGATCGGCGTCGTCGAACACGATCACCGGATTCTTGCCGCCGAGTTCGAAATGCACGCGCTTCAGGGTCGGCGCGCCCTGCGCCATGATCGCCGCACCCGTGGATGTCTCGCCGACGAAGGCGATGGCCTTGATGGCCGGATGTTCGGTCAGCGCCTTGCCTGCTTCCTCGCCAAACCCGTGCACGGTGTTGAGCACGCCGTCGGGCACGCCGGCGTGCTTGACGATCTGCGACAGCAGATCGGCGGTCACCGGCGACCATTCCGCGGGCTTGTGCACCACCGTGCAGCCGGCGGCGAGCGCCGGCGCGATCTTCCAGGTCGACAGCATGAACGGCGTGTTCCACGGCGTGATCACGCCGACCGGGCCGATCGGCACCCGGGTCGACACGTTCCAGTGTTCGTCGGCCGGCATGTTCAGCCCGTCGCGGGCGTCGGCGCAGCGGTCGGCGAAGAAGCGGAAGTTCTCCGCGCCGCGCACCGCCGCCTTGGCCATGAAGCGATGCGCCTGGCCGGTATCGACGCATTCCAGCACCGCGATGTCGTCGGCGCGGTCCTCGATGGCGTCGGCCACGCGGTGCAGCAGCTTCTTGCGCATGGCGGCCGGCATGTCGCGCCATGCGCGGAACGCGCGTTGCGCGGCCTTCGCGGCAAGGTCGACGTCCGCCGCGTCGCCGCGCGCCACCTGCGCCAGCACCGCGCCGTCGATCGGCGACGTGGTCTCGAACACCTCGCCGGATACCGACGGCACGATCTGGCCATCGATGATGTGGCCGATGCCGTCGGCGGTCAGCTTCTTCAGCAGCGGCGCGGCGCGGTCGCGGTTGGCCTGGAACACGGCGGCGGGATCGATGGGGGCTTTAGCCATGCCGGGCCTCGCTGATCAGGAGATCGTGAATATTGTTGCGCTTCCAGCTGGTGGCCTTGTCGTTGATCTGCATGTCGAACGACAGCGCAAAATTACTGCTGGTGAACACCGGGTCGAGATAATCGGACAGCGCCTTGAAGATATGCTCGCCGGCCTTGTGGCGGGTGGCAAGGTCGCGGCCCTCGCCGATCCGCAACAGCATATCGAGAAAACCGAGACCCGGCCGGCCGTCGGCGATGGCATAATGCGGGCAGCGGATGGCGCGGACCCGGATGCCGCCGAGCGGAAAGATTCCGGTTTCGACCGCCGACTTGCGCACCAGTTCGCAGACCGCGCCGATATCGAGATGCGTATCGAGATTGGCGGAATATTCGATAGTGAAATGCGGCATCGCGCGGCTCGCTTCTTGGTTGTTGTCAGGCGAAGTAGCAGCTCACCGTACCCCACGGCCCGTAGTCGGCCTGGATGGTGTCGCCCTTTTTGGTCTCGATCGGGCGGATGAACGAACCAGCCAGCACCACCTGACCGGGCTCCAGCGCCAGGCCCAGCGGCGCGATCTTGTTGGCGAGCCAGGCCACGCTGGTGGCCGGGTGATTCAGCACGCCGGCGGCAAGCCCGGTCTCTTCCAGCTGGCCGTTGCGGTGAACCATCGCGCCGACCCAGCGCAGGTCGGTGTCCATGGGCCGTATCGGCCGGCCGCCGAGCACGATGCCGGCATTGGCGGCGTTGTCGGCCACGGTGTCGAAGATTTTTCGCGTGGCCTTGGTGGCGGGATCGACGCGCTCGATGCGGGTGTCGAGAATTTCCAGCGCCGGGACCACGAAGTCGGTGGCATTGAGCACGTCGAACATGGTGCAGCCGGGTCCGCTCAGCCGATGCTTCATGATGAAGGCCAGCTCGGCCTCGATCCGCGTGCCGATGAAGCGGTCCGACGGCACCAGCCCGCCATCGGCGAAGAACATGTCGTCGAGCAGCACGCCGGAGTCGGGCTCGTCGATGTTCAGTGCGCTCTGCATCGCCTTCGAGGTCAGGCCGATCTTGTGGCCGCGCACGACGCGGCCTTCGGCGACCTTGAGCTCGATCCACGCCTTCTGGATCGCATAGGAGTCGGCGAGGGTGATGCCGGGATGGTCCTGCGACAGCTGGCGGACTTGCACACGGCTTTTTTCCGCCTGGTGCAGGCGGTCGGCGGCGGCGCGGATCTGTGAATGGCTCAGCGTCATGTCGGCAGCATCCCGCGCGCAAAATTCCCGCGCGGCAATCCGATTAACATGTTAAATGGATTTCCTCAAAGCGAAATGCGTCGCGGAATATTGTGCGCCGCACCAACGAAGTGCTGAAAATGCCGTCACCCAAACCCGTTAAGGCGATCACCGCGTCGATCCCGATGCGCGATTTTTCGCGCTCGCTGCCGATGGCGCTGCTGCGCGCCCGCGAAGCGGTGATGCGGCATTTTCGCCCGTCGCTGCGCGCGCACGGGCTGACCGAGCAGCAGTGGCGGATCCTGCGTGCGCTGTCGTCGCACGGCGAGATCGAGGTCACCGAACTGGCCGCCGTGGCCTATCTGCTCGGCCCCAGCCTGTCGCGAATCCTGCGCGATCTGGAGGCGCGCCGGCTGATCAAGCGGCGGCTGGTGAAGTCCGACTTGCGTCGCAATATTGTGGCGATCACCGCAAGCGGCGTGAAACTGATCGAAGCCGTGGCGCCGTCATCGGAGGCGATCTATGCCGAAATCGCCAGAAGGTTCGGCGCGCGCAAGCTGGCGGATCTGCAGGCGATGCTGCATCTGCTCGAGGGCAGCCTGCTGACGATGCCGATTGCCGGCGATCCGGACGATGACCTTGACGTGTAAGGCGTGGGGCCGGGCATGCATATAGTTTGTGCATGCTTGGGCTTGGCGAAGGGAGAGTAGACAGGCGCAACATTTTTCGCTCAACTCGAAAAGTCAAAGAAGGCTGGCGCTCAAGTCCGGCCTCTTACGGGAGGAATCGATGAAGCTTACAAGACGTGACTTTACGGCTGGTCTGGCTGCCGGTGTTGCTGCACCGTATTTGATCGGCAGCGCGCGGGCGCAGGGCGCCACCATCAAGATCGGCATGTGCGCACCGGTCACCGGTCCCGCGGCAGAATCCGGCGGTTACGCCATCAAGGGCGCCAAGCTGGCGCTCGATGCCATCAACAAGGCCGGCGGCGTGCTCGGCAAGCAGCTCGAACTGATCGTCGAGGACGACCAGACCACCAATCCCGGCATCGTGCTGGCGTTCTCCAAGCTCGCCGCGCAGCCGGACATCGTCGGTTTCCTCGGCTCGATCCGCTCCACGCAGGTGCATGCGATGGCACCAGACGTCATGAAGCTCGGCAAGCCGGTGATGTTCGGCGGCACCGATCCGAATCTCACCAAGCTCGGCAATCCCTGGCTGTTCCGCTTCCGCCCCAACGACAGCTATTCCGGCCGCGTCATTGCCGATTACGGCGTCAAGACGCTGGGCAAAAAGAAGTGGGCCGTGCTGCATTCCACCGATGCGTTCGGCACCGCCGGCGGCAAGGCGCTGACCGAGGCGCTGGGCAAGCTCGATGCGACCATCGCCATCGATCAGGGCTATGCCAACCAGAGCCAGGATTTCACCCCGGTCGTGCTGGCGATCAAGCAGTCGGGCGCCGATATCCTCGGCTCGTACTTCACCTTCGAGAACGATCTCGGCATCTTTGCCCGGCAGTTGCGCCAGCTCGGCGTCACCATCCCGTGGGTCGGCTCGCCGTCGATCGTTAACATCACCGCGCTGAAGCTGGCCGGTCCCGCGCTTTACAACACCTATGGCGTGGCCGATTACGCCGAGGAGTCGAGCGAGGCCGCCAAGGCGTTCGGCAAGGCCTATCGCGATCAGGTCAAGGTGGCCCCCGACAACCAGAGTTCGTGGCCGTTCGACGCCGTGAACGTGCTGGCGACGGCGATCAAGAACGCCGGCTCCACCGATCCGCAGAAGATCCGCGAGGCCATTCTCGCCATCAAGAAATATCCCGGCGCCGAAGGCGAATACAATTTCGACAAGAATGGCGACGGCCTGCACGGTTACAACATCGTGAAGAATGAAAAGGGCAACATCGTCTTCGACAAGCACATCGAGTTCACCGACTAAGTCTCTGTCGTTCCGGGGCGTGAGCGGCGCCAGTCGCGAGCGAACCTCAGCTACTCCAATTGGAGTAGCGGGGAATATCGAGATGGGACGATGAACATCTCGAGGTTCCGGGCTCACGCGCAGACGGCTTCGCCGCCTGGCGTGCCCCGGAATGACAAATTGTTGCACGAAGGCGACGCCGCCCGATTGCGGGGTGTCGCACACATTATCTCCATCTCCCACCGAGCACCTCTCCATGGATCTTGCGCTACAACTCCTGTTTACCGGCATCGGCATCGGCGCGGTCTATGCGCTGGTGGCGCTCGGCTTCGTGCTGATCTTCCGCGCCACCAACGTGGTGAACTTCGCGCAGGGCGAATTCTCCATGGTCGCGGCCTATCTGATGGTGGTGTTCGCCGTCGATCTGGCGCTGCCGTACTGGCTGTCGTTCCTGCTGGCGCTGGCCGGCATGGCGCTGCTCGGCGCGATCTTCAATCTCGGCGTCTACTATCCGCTGCGCCATCGCACCTACCTGCCTGTCATCATCGCCACCATCGGCGCCTCGATCCTGATGGCCAATTCGGTGCTGGCGATCTACGGCCCGCAGCCTCAGGTGCTGGAAGGCTGGTTCGAGACCCCCGGCATCCAGCTCGGCCCGGTCTATCTCGACAGCCAGTATCTGCTGATCATCGCGGTCACCATCGTGCTGGTGATCTTCAATTACTGGTTCTTCGAAAAGACCATGCTCGGCAAGAAGCTGCAGGCGACCTCGCAGGACAAGGAGATGGCCTCGTTGCTCGGCATCTCCGTCTCCACCATGATCATGATCACCTTCATCTATTCCGCGATGCTCGGCGGCCTCGCCGGCATCCTGGTGGCGCCGATCCTGTTCGTCTCGATCCAGATGGGCTCGACCATCGCGCTGAAGGCCTTTGCCGCCACCATCATCGGCGGCTTCGGCGACGTCACCGGCGCGATCATCGGCGGGCTGTCGCTCGGCATCATCGAGACCTTCGGCGCCGCCTATATCTCGGTCCCCTATAAGGACGCCTTCGCCTTCATGGTGCTGGTGCTGTTCCTCGTCTTCCGGCCGCAGGGCATCTTCGGCGAACGCGTGGCGGAAAAGGCATGAGCGCCACCGAGAACATCCGGCCCGCCGCCGTGCCGCGTACCACGCCGCTGCTGATCCGCCACGCGCCGTATTTCATCGGCGCCGCCATCGTCGTCGCGCTCGCCGCGTCGATGAGCTTCGACGGCTACATCCTCAACATCCTGATGCAGGCCACGACCTTCGCCATCGCCGTGTTCGGCCTGTCGGTGGTGCTCGGCCTGTGCGGCCAGATCAACCTCGCGCAGGCGGCATTCTTCGGCTTCGGCGCCTATGCGGTGGCGATCGGCACGTCCGACTACCAGATCAGCTACTGGATCTGCCTGGCGGCCGGCTGCGTCATGGCGCTGCTGGCGGGCGCGGTGCTGGGCATGTCGACGCTGCGGCTCGGCGGGCATTATCTCGCGATGGTCACGATCTCGTTCCAGCAGATCGTCACTCTGGTGATGATCAATGCGATCTGGCTCACCCACGGGCCCGACGGCGTCGGCAAGATCGGGCGGCCGGCGCTGTTTCAGCACCAGCAATCCTATCTCGCCTTCTGCGTCGCGATGCTGGCGTTGATCGGTTATTTGGTCTGGCACCTGCCGCAGACCCGGCTCGGCCGCGCCATGCGCGCGGTGCGCGACAACGAGCTCGCCGCCGGGGTCGCCGGCATCGATGTGTTCCGCACCAAGGTCTATGCCTTCGCCATTTGCGCCGTGCTCGGCGGACTTGGCGGCGGGCTGTTTGCTGGCGGTTTTGCCTATATCAGTCCGGACCAGTTCTCCTTCGCGGAATCCATCGTGTTCCTCACCATGTCGCTGCTCGGCGGCGTGGCGTCGCCGATCGGCTCGGCGATCGGCACCGGCCTGCTGATCCTGATTCCGGAATGGCTGCGCTTCCTGAAGAGCGTGCCGGGTCTGTATCTGGCGATCTACGGCCTGTCGGTGATTCTGATCATCCGCTACATGCCCGACGGCATCTGGGGTTTTGTCACCGCCTTCCTCGACCGCTTCCGCGGCAAGGTCCGCATACCCGATCCCGGACTGCCGCTGCAGCTCGCGCCGGCCAGGACCGGCGGCGAGATGGTTCTTGAAGTCACCGGCCTCGCCAAGCATTTCGGCGGCCTCAAGGCGGTCGACGACGTCGATATCGCCGTCAGGCGCGGCGGCGTCCATGCGCTGATCGGGCCGAACGGCTCCGGCAAGACCACCACGCTGAACGTGCTGTCCGGGCTCTACAGCGCCACCGCCGGCCGGGTGCTGCTGGATGGCACCGACGTCACCACCATGCCGCCGCATCTGCGCGCGGCGGCGGGGCTGGGGCGCACGTTCCAGAACATCCGTCTGTTCCGCTCGATGTCGGCGCTGGAAAACGTCATCATCGGCGCCGAGCGGCCGGGCAACGCGCTGATCGGCAGCGGCGGCGAGGCCGCGCTCACCGCGCGCGCCATGTCGGCGCTGACCTTCGTCGGGCTCGGCCCGCGCGCCAACGAGCTGATCTCCAGCTTCTCCTACGGCCATCAGCGGCTGATCGAGATTGCGCGCGCGCTGGCCGCCAACCCGACGCTGCTGCTGCTCGACGAGCCCGCCGCAGGTCTCAACTCCAGCGAGAAGCTCGAACTGCACGAGTTGCTGAAGCGCATCGCCGCGCAGGGCCTGACCATCCTGATCATCGATCACGACATGACGCTGGTCTCCGAGGCCGCGCAGCACATCACTGTGCTGAATTTCGGACGTCGCATCGCGGACGGCGAATCCATGGCGGTGCTGCGCCATCCGGATGTCGTCTCCGCCTATCTCGGAACTGAGTGATGGCACTGCTTCAAATCAACGACCTGATCGTGCTGTACGGCGAGATCGAGGCGCTGCGCGGCGTGTCGTTCTCGGTCGAGGAAGGGCAGGTGGTGACGCTGCTCGGCGCCAACGGCGCCGGCAAGTCGACCACCCTGCGCGCCATCTCGGGCCTTGCCAAGCCGGCCGCCGGCGAGATCCTGTTCGACGGCCGGTCGATTGCCGGGCTCGGCCCCGAGGCCATCGTGCGGCTGGGCATTTCTCACGTGCCGGAGGGCAGGCGGGTGTTTCCCGGCCTCACGGTCAAGGAGAACATCATGCTCGGCGGCTCCAACCGCCGCGCCTCGAAGTCCGAGCTGTCGCGCGAGGCCGACGCCATGTTCGACCTGTTTCCGGACATCCGGAAGTTCTCCGATGCGCTGGGCTGGACGCTGTCCGGCGGGCAGTTGCAGATGGTGGCGGTGGCGCGCGGGCTGATGGCCAAGCCGCGGCTGCTGTTGCTCGACGAGCCGTCGCTCGGCCTCGCGCCGGTCATCGTGCAGGCGGTGTTCCGCATCATCTCGGAAATCCGCCTGAAAACCACGGTCTTGCTTGTCGAGCAAAACGCGCGCATGGGACTGTCCGTCGCGGATCACGGCTATGTGCTGGAAACCGGCCGTATCGTGCTCGGCGGCAAACCGGATGAATTGTGGGGCAACGAGGCCATCGCCGCCGCCTATCTCGGCGGCCACGCCAAGAAGCCGCTCGTCGCCGACATCTGACGGCGCAAGAAAACGACAAGAACAAGGGCAAAAGTCCAACCATGGTTACCATTGCAGTCGACAAGCTGATCGATTTCGTCGCCGACGTTTTTGCCCACGCCGACTCCTCCAAGGAGGAGGCGAGGCGTATCGCGACCTATCTCACCACCGCCAATCTCACCGGCCATGACAGCCACGGCGTGATCCGCGTGCCCGTCTATATCCGCTGGCGCAAGGCCGGCATGATCGTGCCGAACCAGAGCATCGAAATCCCCGTCGATACGCCGTCGCTGGCGGTGGTCGACGGCAAGTTCGGCTACGGCCAGACCGTCGGCCCGCAGGCGGTGAGGCTCGGCATCGAGAAGTGCAAGGCCGCCGGCCTCGCCGCCATCGCCACCCGCAACTCCGGGCATATCGGCCGCATCGGCGACTGGGCCGAGATGGCCGCTGCCGAAGGCCTGGTGTCGATCCACTTCGTCACCGCGGCGGGCTCGGTGCTGGTGGCGCCCTATGGCGGCGTCGAACGGCGGCTGTCCACCGCGCCGTATTGCGTCGGCATTCCCCGGCCCGGCCAGGCGCCGGTGGTGCTGGATTTTGCGACATCTGTGGTCGCCGAGGGCAAGGTGCTGGTCGCCAGCCGCGGCGGCAAGAAGCTGCCGAAGGGCGCGCTGATCGCCGCCGACGGCACGCTCAGCGAGGATCCCGCTTTGCTGTATGGCCCGCACGACAAGGACGGCCCGCGCGATCATTCCAAGGGGACCGGCGCGATCCGCGCCTTCGGCGAGCACAAGGGCTCAGGCCTGGCGCTGATCTGCGAACTGCTGGGCGGCGCGCTCACCGGCAACGGCGCCACCAAATACGATCGCCCGTTCGCCAACGGCATGTTCTCGATCTACATCGATCCCAAGCGCATCGATCCCGGCAACTTCTTCGACGGCGAAGTCACCCGCTACATCGACTTTTTCAGGAACACCAAGCCGGCCGCCGGTGTCGATGCCGTGCTGGTCCCCGGTGACCCCGAAGCCGCGACCCGCGCCGAGCGCACCAAAAACGGCGTGCCGTTGCCCGACGAGACCTGGAGCGCCATCGTGCAGACCGCGCGCGAGGTCGGCGTCAGCGAGGATGCCATCGCGAAGGCAAATGCGTGAGTGTGCTGCCACGCGCAATCCTCATCCTGAGGAGGCGCCACTTGGCGCCGTCTCGAAGGATGGGCCACATCCTCATGGTTCGAGACGGTGCATCGGCGGTGCAGTAGCACTGTCGATGCACCTCCTCACCATGAGGACATCGATCGACCTGCAAAGAAGGACCAAAAATGGCGAATAAAGTGAAAGAAATCTGGAAGTCGGGCAAGGTCGCGGTCAACGGCTGGCTGGCGATCCCGTCGGGCTTCTCCGCCGAAGTGATGGCGCAGTGCGGCTTCGACAGCGTCACCGTGGATATCCAGCACGGCGTGCAGGACTACATGTCGATGGTCGAGTGTTTCCAGGCCATGGGTGCCCATCCGGTGACGCCGATGGTCCGCGTGCCATGGAACGAGCCCGGCATCATCGGCAAGGTGCTGGACGGCGGCGCCTATGGCGTGATCTGCCCGATGGTCAACACCAAGGAAGAAGCCGAGAACTTCGTGCAGTACTGCAAGTATCCGCCGCGCGGCACCCGCAGCAACGGCCCGATCCGCTCCGGCATGTATGGCGGCGCCGGCGACTACCAGAAGACGGCGAATGACGAGATCATCTGCCTGCCGATGCTGGAGACCAAGACCGCGGTCGACAACATGGAAGCCATCCTCGACGTCGAGGGCATCGACGGCGTCTATGTCGGCCCCTCCGATCTCGGCTTCTCCTACGGCCTGGTGCCGAAGCTCGACCGCGAGGAGCCGGAGATCCTGAAGATCTACGACAAGCTCATCAAGGAATGCGACAAGCGCGGCCTGCATCCCGGCATCCACTGCTCCGGCCCCGCAGGTGCTGCCAAGAACATCGGCATGGGCTTCAAGCTGGTGACCCTGCTCAACGACAGCGGCATTCTCGCTACCGGCGCGAAGTCCTGGGTCAACGACACCCGCAAGGGCTCCGGCGGCAAGGCGTAAGGACGCAAGGCTGCGCGCTTTTCTTCCCCTCTCCCCCGCGCGAAGCGAAGCTTCGCTAGGTGGGAGAGGGTGGACGCGCGCTAGCGCGGCCGGGTGAGGGGTAGCCACGAGCGCGGAGTCTGTGGCTACCCCTCATCTGCTCTCGCTTCGCGAAGGCGCCTTCTCCCACCTAGCGAAGCTTAGCTTCGCGCTGGGGAGAACGGACGACCGCATTGACGGGAGCAGCGCGCCGCGGGATCGCGATCCCCTGAGCATCAATGACCTGAGCGGTAAAGGGCAGGGCGCCCTGCATTTGCGGGGCTGACGCCGCCAACCTCTTTCCGCTAGAGTCGTTCCAAGGGCCAGCGCCCAACAAGAACACCGGAGAAACGTCATGGCCCCATCCCCCGTCATTCGCCTGCATGAAGACGACGCCGTGCTGATCGCGCGGTCGAGTCTGCTGCCGGGCGTCGAGGTGGCGCCGGGCGTGGTGACGTCGGAGCGGATCCCGGCCGGCCACAAGGTGGCGATCCGGCCGATCGCGGTGGGCGAGGAGATTCGCCGCTACGGCCAGATCATCGGCTTTGCGACGCAGCCGATCGCGCCCGGCCAGCACGTTCATACGCAGAACCTGGGGATGGGTGAATTTTCGCGCGACTACGCCTATGGCGTCGACGTCAAGCCGACGCCGAATTTCGACCTGCCGGCGACGTTCATGGGCATCAAGCGTGACGACGGCCGCGTCGCCACGCGCAACTACATCGGCATCCTCACCTCGGTGAACTGCTCGGCGCATGTGGCTTCCATGGTCGCCGACGTGTTCAAGAAGAACCCGTTCACCGGGCACAATCCGCTGGCGGATTTTCCCAATGTCGACGGCGTGGTGGCGCTGACCCACAAGACCGGCTGCGGCATGACCCAGAGCGAGCCGCTGACGCTGCTCCGCCGCACCCTCGGCGGCTACGCGCGCCACGTGAACTTCTCCGCCGTGGTGGTGCTGGGCCTGGGCTGCGAGATCAACCAGATCGGCGGGCTGATGCAGGAGCAGAAGCTGGCCGGGCGGCTGCGCGAACTCGAGATCCAGGAACTCGGCGGCACCCGCAAGAGCACCGAGGCCGGCGTCGCCTTCGTGCGCGAGGCGCTGGTCGATGCCAACAAGGTCAAGCGCGAGGAAGTCTCCGCCAGCGAGCTCACCGTGGCCCTGCAATGCGGCGGCTCCGACGGCTATTCCGGCATCTCGGCCAATCCGGCGCTCGGCGCGGCCAGCGATCTCCTGGTGCGCCACGGTGGCACGGTGATTCTGTCGGAGACGCCGGAGACCTACGGCGCCGAGCATCTGTTGACGCGCCGCGCGGTCAGCCGCGAGGTCGGCGAAAAACTGGTCGGGCTGATGCGTTGGTGGGAGGCCTATTGCGAGCGCGAGGGCGCCGAGATGAACGCCAATCCTTCGCCCGGCAACAAGGCCGGCGGCCTCACCACGATTCTCGAGAAGTCATTGGGCGCCATGGCCAAGGCCGGCTCGACCAATCTCGTCGATGTGCTGAACTACGCCGAAGCCGTCACCAAGAAAGGCTTCGTGTTCATGGACACGCCGGGCTACGACCCGGTCGCCGCGACCGGTCAGGTCGCCGGCGGCGCCAATCTCGTCTGCTTCACCACCGGCCGCGGCTCGGTGTTCGGCTGCAAGCCCGCACCGTCCATCAAGCTCGCCACCAACACGCCGATGTTCAGGCGCATGGAAGACGACATGGACATCAACTGCGGCACGATTCTCGACGGCGACGAGACCGTGCAGGCCTGCGGCCAGCGCATTTTCGAGAAGATGCTGAAGACGGCGTCGGGCGAACCGACCAAGAGCGAGAGCTTCGATTTCGGCGGCGCGGAATTCGCGCCGTGGGTGCTTGGGGCGACGATGTAGGCGCTCCGGCTGTCGCCACCCGCGAAAGCGGGTGGCCCAGTAAACGCCGGCGCTAGTGCTCACGCACGAACGCCTGTGTTTACTGGGTCGCCCGGTCCAGACGCGCAAGTGCGCGCCCGGCCGGGCGACGACAGTGGAGATCGGGGCGTTGCCAGCGCCACCCTTTCAGGCACTGCGTGCCCGTTGTTAGGCCTTGATCCGCACCCCCCGCAGTGTTCTGCTTAAAAAAGCTGCTGGAGTTGCCCATTGTCGATCTTCGTCGCGCTCAACCACGTCACCCATTACAAATACGATCGCCCGGTCGATCTCGGACCCCAGACCATCCGGCTGCGGCCGGCACCGCATACCCGCACGCCGATCCTGAGCTATTCGCTCAAGGTGACGCCGACCAACCATTTCGTGAACTGGCAGCAGGACCCGCAGGGCAACTGGCTGGCGCGCTACGTGTTTCCCGAGAAGGCCACCGAGCTGAAGATCGAGGTCGACTTCACCGCCGAGATGACCGTGATCAACCCGTTCGACTTCTTCGTCGAGCCCTATGCGGAAAAATTCCCGTTCACCTATCCCGACGACCTCAAGACCGAGCTGGCGCCCTATATGGCGACGGAACCAGTCGGCCCGCTGTTCGAAAAGTATCTCGCCGACATCGCGCGCGAGGCACCGAGCACCGTCAACTTCCTGGTCGACCTCAACGCGCGCCTGCGCAACCAGGTCAACTACATCATCCGCATGGAGCCGGGCATCCAGACGCCGGAGGAGACGCTGGCCTCCGGCGCCGGCTCCTGCCGCGATTCGGCCTGGCTGCTGATCCAGACATTGCGTCACCTCGGCCTCGCGGCGCGGTTCGTGTCCGGCTACCTGATTCAGCTGCGGCCGGACATCGATCCGCTGGAAGGCCCACGCGAGGTCGAGAACGATTTTACCGATCTGCACGCCTGGGCCGAAGCCTACATCCCGGGCGCCGGCTGGATCGGCTTCGACGCCACCTCGGGCATGCTGACCGGCGAGGGCCATATCCCGGTGGCCGCCACGCCGCATTACCGCTCGGCCGCGCCGATCTCCGGCGCCGTCGGATTCGCCGAAGTCGAGTTCGGCTTCGCCATGTCGGTGAAGCGCGTGCGCGAGGCGCCGCGCATCACCAAGCCGTTCTCCGACGAGCAGTGGAAGCTGCTCGACGACCTCGGCGACAGGGTGGATGCCGACCTCAAGGCCGACGACGTCCGCCTCACCATGGGCGGCGAGCCGACCTTCGTGTCGATGGACGATCTGGAATCGCCGGAGTGGAATATCGCCGCGGTCGGTCCGACCAAGCGCGGTCTTGCCGACGACCTGATCCGCCGGCTGCGCACGCGCTTCGCGCCGGGCGGGCTGCTGCATTTCGGCCAGGGCAAATGGTATCCCGGCGAGAGCCTGCCGCGCTGGGCCTTCGGCCTGTACTGGCGCAAGGACGGCATTCCGATCTGGAAGAACGACGCGCTGATCGCCAGCATCGAGGGCAAGCATGATGCCGGCGTCAACGAGGCCGAGAAGTTTGCCGAAGGCGCCGCGAAGCGCCTCGGCGTGCCCTCCGAATACATCATGCCGGCGTTCGAGGACCCCGCGCATTGGCTGCAGAAGGAAGCCGGGCTGCCACCCAACGTCGATCCGAGCGACTCAAAGCTGGCCGATCCCGAAGAGCGCTCGCGGATGGCGAAAGTGTTCGACCAGGGTTTGAATACGCCGAAGGGTTTTGTGCTGCCGATCCAGCGCTGGAATGCGGAGAGCAAGACCGACACGCGCTGGCGCTCCGAGCGCTGGAAGCTGCGCCGCGGCAACCTGTTCCTGACGCCCGGCGATTCGCCGCTTGGGCTGCGGCTGCCGATCGCCTCCCTGCCGCATATTCCGGAGGAGGAATTCCCCTATATCGTCGAGCAGGATCCGCTGGAGCCGCGCGACGAATTGCCGGTGTTCGAGGCCGAGCCGTCGCCGGAGAGTCTCGCGGCCGCGCAGAAGGTGCAGGAGCAGCAGTTGAAGCGCGGCCCGGTGCGCACCGCCATGTCCATTGAGGTCCGCGACGGCATATTGTGCGCCTTCATGCCACCGGTGGAAAAGCTCGAGGATTATCTCGAACTGGTCACCGCGCTGGAAGCCACCGCCGAGGAGATGCAGATCCAAGTCCACGTCGAGGGCTATCCGCCGCCGTTCGATCCGCGCCTTGAAGTCATCAAGGTGACGCCGGATCCCGGCGTGCTGGAGATCAACATCCATCCGGCGCAGAGCTGGCGCGAGGCGGTGGACACCACGATGATCCTCTATGAGGAAGCGGCGCGCTCGCGGCTCGGTGCCAACCGCTTTCTGGTCGACGGCCGCCACACCGGTACCGGCGGCGGCAACCATGTGGTGGTCGGCGGCAGCAAGCCCGAGGATTCGCCGTTCCTGCGCCGCCCGGATCTGCTGAAGAGTCTGGTGCTATACTGGCAGCGCCATCCGTCGCTGTCCTACATGTTCTCCGGCATGTTCATCGGTCCCACCAGCCAGGCGCCGCGCATCGACGAAGCCCGCCACGACGGGCTGTACGAGCTGGAGATCGCGCTGGCGCAGGTGCCGCCGCCCGGCGTCAAGGCACCTTTGTGGCTGGTCGACCGGCTGTTCCGGCACATCCTCGTCGATATCACCGGCAACACCCATCGCTCGGAGATCTGCATCGACAAGCTCTATTCGCCGGACGGCACCACCGGCCGGCTTGGGCTGGTCGAATTCCGCGCGCTGGAGATGCCGCCCGATCCGCGCATGTCGCTGGCGCAGCAGTTGCTGGTCCGCGCGCTGATCGCAAAAATGTGGCGCGAGCCGCAAACGGGAAAATTCGTGCGCTGGGGCACCACGCTGCACGATCGCTTCATGCTGCCGCATTATCTGTGGGAGGATTTCCAGGGCGTGCTCGCCGAGCTCGGCGACGCCGGCTATGCGTTCTCGCCGGAATGGTTCGAGGCGCAGCTCGAATTCCGCTTTCCGGTGTTCGGCCATGTCACCCATGGCGGCGTCACGCTGGAGGTGCGCCAGGCGCTGGAGCCGTGGCATGTGCTGGGCGAGGAAAGCTCGGCCGGCGGCACCGTGCGCTACGTCGATTCCTCGGTGGAGCGGTTGCAGCTCAAGGCCAGCGGCTTCATCGCCGGGCGTCATCTGATCACCTGCAACGGCCGCGCATTGCCGATGACCGCGACCGGCCGCTCCGGCGAATTCGTCGCTGCGGTGCGCTACAAGGCGTGGCAGCCGGCGTCGGGCCTGCATCCGACCATTCCGGTGCATGCGCCGCTGGTGTTCGACATCGTCGATACCTGGAACAGGCGTTCGCTCGGCGGTTGCGTCTATCATGTCGCGCATCCCGGCGGCCGCAGCTACGACACCAAGCCGGTCAATTCCTACGAGGCCGAGGCGCGCCGGCTGGCCCGATTCGAGGAGATCGGCCACACGCCGGGTACCATGGATATGCCGCGCGAAGAACGCAGCCTGGAATTTCCTTTAACCCTCGACTTGCGGACGCCGCTCCTGCATTGAGGATGCTCACGGTTTGGGCAGGAGAGTCGGATGACGGGCATGGCCGGCCAGGGGAAGAAGCCCCGTCCGGGAAGTCGCAAGGTCGCACAGTGGACCCGCGATTACGAACGGCTGCCCGGAATTCCCGACGAGTTCATCGATCAGGACGGCACGGCGCGCGAGGTCTGGGCCCGGTTCTTTGACGCCTTCGGCGCCCTGGCGCCGGCTGACATCGAACGCCGGTTCGGCTCTGCCGACCGGCATCTGCGCGAGGCCGGCGTCACCTACCGCGCGCCCGGCGAGATCGCCGACCGGGGCTGGCCGCTCAGCCACGTGCCGCTCTTGATCGACGAGAGCGAATGGCAGCAGATCTCCGCAGCGGTGACCCAGCGTGCACGCTTGCTCGAGCTGGTGCTCGCCGATTTCTATGGCGCGGGCAGGCTGGTCGCCGAGGGCGCGGTGCCGGCCGCCGCGATCGCCGGCAGCCCGGAATATCTGCGCGCGGTGTGCGGCATCGCGCCGCCCGGCGGCAATTATCTCAACGTCTATGCCGCCGACCTCGGCCGAGGCCCCGACGGCCGCTGGTGGGTGCTCGGCGATCGTACCCAGGCGCCGTCGGGCATGGGCTACGCGCTGGAAAACCGCCTGGTGCTGTCGCGTGCCTTCACCGATCTCTACAAGTCGATGAACGTCGAGCGCGTCGCGCCGTTCTTCGAGGCGTTCCGCGACAGCTTGCGCGCGTCCGCCGACCGCGACGAGCCGCGCATCGGCCTGCTGACGCCGGGCCCGTTCAGCGAAACCTATTTCGAACACGCCACGCTGGCGCGCTATCTCGGCTTCCTGCTGGTGGAGGGCGACGATCTCGCGGTGTCCGGTGACCGCATCCACATCCGCACCGTCGCCGGACTGAAGCGGCTCGATGTGCTGCTGCGTCGCGTCGATTCCAACTCGCTCGATCCCTTGGAGCTCGACGCCTCGTCGCAGCTCGGCGTGCCCGGCCTGATCGATGTGCTCAGAAAGAACGGCGCCGTCGTCGCCAACATGCCGGGCTCCGGGGTGATGGAGGCGCGCGCGCTGCTCGGCTTCCTGCCCAGCCTCAGCAAGCGGCTGCTCGGCGAGGACCTGAAGATGCCGCACATCGCCACCTGGTGGTGCGGCCAGACCAAGGCGCGCGACGAGGTGCTGTCGCGGCTCGATGATTTCGCCATCGAGGGCGCCTATGGCGCGTCGGTGCCGGGATTCCCCGGCAAGGGGCCGGTGCTGGCGGCCGACCTGTCGGCGCGCGAGCGCGACCGGCTGAAGGACGCCATCCACAATCGCGGCATCGACTATGTCGGTCAGGAAGTGGTGCGGCTGTCGACCACGCCGGTGTGGGACAACGGCCGTCTGGCGCCGCGGCCGTTCGTGCTGCGGGTGTTCGCGGCGGCGACGCCCGATGGCTGGACCATGATGCCCGGCGGCTTCTGCCGCATCGCCGATCAGCCCGACGCACGCGCGGTGTCGATGGGCGCCGGCGCCCGTGCGGCGGACGTTTGGGTGGTCGCCGACAAGGAGGTCGTGGCATCGACGCTGCTGCCGACGGTGGAAACCGTGCGCATCCGCCGCATCGCCGGCTGGGTGCCGAGCCGCGCCGCCGACAATCTGTTCTGGCTCGGGCGCTATCTCGAACGTGCCGAAGCGACGTTGCGGCTGGTGCGCGCGCTCAGCGTGCCCCAGCGCGATCCCGGCAAGGCGCAGAACGCACAGCAGTCGGTCGAGCGCATCCTGCGCCTGCTGCTGACCTGGGGCGCGACCTCGCTCGGCGCGCGCTCGCAACCGTTCAAGGTCGCGGCGCAGGCGCTGCAGGGCGAAGACCGCTTCGGTTCGGCGCTGTCTCTGGTGCGCTCCGCGCAGCGCACCGCGACCTCGTTGCGCGAACGGCTGTCGCCGGACGCCTGGCAAGTCATCACCGAAATGACCGAGCGATTGTCCCATGAGGTCGAGGACGATGACGGCGTGGTCAGCGCCGCCGAGCTGACGCTGCAGGAGCTCGCGAGCTTCGCCGGTCTGGCGCAGGAGAACATGAACCGGGCTGCCGGATGGCGCTTCCTCGAGATGGGCCGCCGTGCCGAGCGCGCCATCAACATCACCCGCTTCGCCCGGCAGTTCGCCTATGACGAGGCGAGCAGCGACGATCTCGACATCCTGCTGACGCTGGTGGATTGCCAGATCACCTATCGCTCGCGCTATCTGGTCGGCCCGTTGCGCGCGCCGGTGCGCGATCTGGTGCTGCTCGACCCCTACAATCCGCGCTCGGTGGCGTTCCAGGTGTCGGCGCTCAACGAGCATATTGCGATGCTGCCGTCGCTGAAGGAGAACGGCCTGATCGAGCGTCCGCAGCGGCTCGCCGTGGCGCTGCAGGCCTCGCTGGTCACCGGCGAGGCCGACGCGTTTCACAGCAAGGCGCTGTTTGCGCTGGAGCAGGATCTGCTGACGCTCGCCGACGCCATCGGCTCGCATTATTTCCCGCATGGCGGCAACGCCTCGCGGCCGGAAAAGCTGACGGGGCTGGCGTGATCTACGATATCCGCCACGTCACCACTTACAGCTACGAAAGCCCGGTCAGCTTTGCGCGCTGCTCGCTGCGTCTCGAACCGATGAACAGCGCGGGCCAGCAACTGGTGTCGCACAGCGTCGAGATCAAGCCGATACCGGCGGTCCGCAGCATGCGCACCGACTTCTTCGGCACCCGGACCGAAAGCGTGCTGATCGAAGCGCCGCACAAGGTGCTGCGCATCGACAGCCGCTCGCGCGTGTTCGTCTCGCGCCGGGCGCCGGGCCGCGGCGATTCCAGCGCGCCATGGGAGAATGTGCGGCAGGCCTCGTTCAAGTCGAACGACCTCAGCGCGGCGTCGCCGATCGGCTACGTGTTCGCCAGCCCGCTGGTGCCGCTTCTCGATCCTGTCACCGCCTATGCTGCGGTGAGCTTCCCGGCGGGGCGCGGCATTCTCGAAGGCGCCGTCGATCTGATGCATCGCATCCGCACCGGGTTCAAATACGATCCCAAGGCGACGGTGATCTCGACGCCGCTCGCGGAGGTGCTGGACAAGCGCCACGGCGTTTGTCAGGATTTTGCCCACATCATGATTTCCGGCATGCGCGGCCTCGGCCTGCCGGTGGCCTATGTCTCCGGCTATCTGCGCACCATCCCGCCTGAGGGCAAGGCGCGGCTGCAAGGCGCCGACGCAACCCACGCCTGGGCCACCGTGTGGTGCGGCGCGGAGCTCGGCTGGGTCGGCTTCGATCCCACCAACGATATCCTGGTCGAGAACGATCACATCATCCTGGCGGTCGGCCGTGATTTTTCCGACGTCTCGCCGGTGGACGGCATCATCGTCGGCTCGCGCAAGCAGAAGCTCGCGGTCGCCGTCGACGTGCTGCTGGTCGAATGAGCGCCCGTCCGCACAACAGCTATGACGTCATCATCCTGGGCGCCGGCGCCGCCGGTCTGATGTGCGCCGGCGTCGCCGGCCAGCGCGGCCGTTCGGTGCTGGTGCTGGAGCAGGCACGTGCACCCGGCGAGAAGATCCGCATCTCCGGCGGTGGCCGCTGTAATTTCACCAACCTGCATACCTCGCCGGCGAATTTCCTGTCGCAGAATCCGCAGTTCTGCAAGTCGGCGCTGAAGGGGTTTACCCAGCGCGACTTCATCGCCATGGTCGACAGATACGGCATCGCCTGGCACGAGAAGACCCGCGGGCAATTGTTCTGCGACGGCTCCGCGCTTGAGATCATCGACATGCTGCTGGCGGAATGCCGCAAGGGCGATGTGCAGATGCGGCTCGGCGCCGGCATCACCGGCGTGGCGAAAACAGATGGCGGCTTTGTCGTCACCACCGACCAGGGCGAGTATCGCGGCGCGTCGCTGGTGGTCGCCACCGGCGGACCGTCGATTCCGAAAATGGGCGCCAGTCCCTTCGGCTACAAGATCGCGCAGCAGTTCGGCCTGAAGATGGTGCCGCCGCGCGCGGCACTGGTGCCGCTGACCTTCGACGTCGCAGCGCTGGCGCAGCTCAAGGAATTGTCGGGCATCGCCGTCGACGCGGTGGTCAGCGTCGGCAAGACCAGCTTCGACGAGGCGCTGCTGTTCACCCATCGCGGGCTCAGCGGCCCGGCTGTGCTGCAGATCTCGTCCTACTGGCGCGAGGGCCTCGACATTGTCATCGACCTGGCACCCAACGTCGACCTGCTCGCCGTGCTGAAACAGGCGCGCCGCGAACATCCGCGGCAGGAACTGGCGACCGCGCTTGGCGAGGGGCTACCGAAGCGGCTGGCGCAGATGATCGCCGAGCGGATCAATGGCCCGGCGCGGCTTGCGGATTTTTCCGACAAACTGCTGCTCAACGTCGTTGCCGCGGTGAAGCAGTGGCATCTTCGCCCCAACGGCACCGAAGGCTATCGCACGGCTGAAGTCACCCTCGGTGGCATTGATACCACCGAGTTGTCGTCGAAGACGTTCGAGGCGAACACGGTGCCCGGACTCTACTTCATCGGCGAAGTCGTCGACGTCACCGGTCATCTTGGCGGCTTCAATTTCCAGTGGGCGTGGTCATCAGGCTTCGCGGCAGGACGATCGCTGTAGCCATCGCGAGTCGGTGGGCCACTTTTGCTACTATCGCTGCAGCTGCGAATACCACCGCTGGAACCGGGCTCGTTCTAGTGCAGTGCAGCGCGGCTGGCTTAATGGTTGCTTTTCCTTTTTCTGCAATCCTGCCGATAGAGGTTCCTATTATACCATCGCAGGAGAAAACTATGATCAAGTCCAGCTTGAAGCGGCTTCTGCCAGTGATCGCGGTCGTTGTCGCCGGCAGCGCTTTCGCGGCCGACGGTGCCGGCAAAGATGATGCCGTGAGCATGGTCAAGAAGGCGACCGCCTTCATCAAGGCGCAGGGCCCCGACAAGGCCTATGCCGAGATCAGCAACAAGGCCGGTCAGTTCATCGATCGCGATCTTTACGTCGTGGTCTACCAACTGGACGGCAAGGTCCTGGCCCATGGTTCGAACCAGAAGTTCGTCGGCAAGGACATGATCGACGCGCAGGACGTTGACGGAAAACTCTACGTCAAGGAACGCGTCGAGCTCGCCGCCCAGCAGCCCTCGTTCTGGCAGGACTACAAATTCGTCAATCCGGTGAGCAAGAAGGTCGAACCGAAGCAGATGTATTGCGAGAAGCTGGACAACACCGCGGTTTGCGCCGGTATTTACAAGTCCTGATGGGTCGCGCGCGCGAGGACTTCCTTGCGCGCGCCCACGACCTCCGTTCCCGCGGGACGAACCGGCGTCCGACCTCGCACAGCCGTGCCGGGTCGCTTTTCCCGGCGCGCTGTTTGATGGAATTCAGAATATGTTCAAGCTAGCCAAGAATATCGGCCTGGCGTGGAAAGTCCAACTGGCCCCGGCCTTTCTGGTGATGGTTCTGGTCGGCGTTGGCGCCTATGCCCTGCAGAATCTGCGCATGAACCAGGCGAGCGTGGACGGTCTGATTTCCGGGCCGGTACGGCAATCCGAACTGGTGAACGAACTCAATACGGTGATCTGGACGGCGCACGCCAAGCTTTACCGGCTCGCGGCGACAGCGGCCAACGAACAGGACGAGAAGAAGATCCAGGGCGTCGCCAAGGAGGCGTCGGTCGCCTCGGCCAGGATTTCCGAGGCGCTGAAGGCGGTCGAAAGCGGTCATGACGGGGCGTCGGTCAAGCCGGCGGCCTTTGAAAAATTGAAGACGTCGGTCGCCGGCTATCTCAAGCAGTCGAAGAATGCGATCGAGATGGCCGACGGCGATGCGGGATCGGCGCTGATGTTCATCAAGGGGGCCGAACGGCACTTCAAGGATATCGAGGCGCTGACCGATGATCTCATTCTGTCCAGCAACGACGGCAAGGATCGCGAGATCGCGCGCGCCGGCATGCGACTTGGGCAGCAGCAATGGACGCTGGCGGCAATTGTTCTGGTCATGGCCGTCGTCGGTGTGATCGTCTCGTTCCTGATCGGACGGGGCATATCGCGCCCCGCAATCGCAATGTCCGCTGCGATGCGCGAACTGGCGCAGGGAAATTTCGGCGTGCAGCTGCCGGGGCTCGATCGCTTCGATGAAATCGGCCAGATGGCGCGGGCGGTGGAGGAGTTCAAAATTCAGGCGATCGCCAGCGCCGAACGGGAAACCAGCGAGCGTGAGGCGAAGAGCCGCGAACTGGCCGCGACGCGACGCGGCGAGCTGCACAATCTCGCCCGGAGTTTTGAGGCCGCGGTTGGAAACATCATCGAGGCGGTCGGTACTGCATCGAGCGAGCTCGAGCATTCCGCGACCATTCTGACCAAGAGCAGCGCCGAAACCCAGCAACTCGGTGGCGCGGTTGCCGTGGTCTCCGATGCGACCTCCGCCAATGTCCAGTCGGTCGTATCTGCGACCGAGGAGATGGCAGCGTCGGTCGCGGAGATCGGCAGACAGGTGACGAATTCCAACGCGATCACCAACGAAGCGGTCGGTCAGGCGGAACGTGCGGACGCGCGTATTGCCAAGCTGTCGCTCGCGGCGAGCCGGATCGGTGACGTGACGAAACTGATCACGAGCATTGCAGCCCAGACCAACCTGCTGGCTCTCAATGCCACGATCGAGGCGGCACGCGCCGGCGAAGCGGGACGGGGGTTCGCGATCGTCGCCCAGGAGGTGAAGGCGCTGGCGTCGCAGACAGCCAGCGCGACCAGCGAGATCAGCAACCAGATCGCCGAAATGCAGTTGGCCACGGAAGACTCGGTGGTGGCGATCAACGAGATCAGCGGGACGATCGGCAGGGTGTCGCAGATCGCGTCGACGATCGCTGCTGCGATCGAGCAGCAGGGTACGATGACGCGGGAGATCTCCCGCAACGTTCAGCAGGCTGCGGACGGAACCGCGCAGGTCGCTGCCAGCATCGCCGAGGTCAATCGGGGCGCCGGCGATACCGGCACGGCATCGTCGCAGGTGCTGACGTCAGCGCAGCTGCTGTCCGGGGAGAGTGCGCGGCTCAGGGGCGAGATGGAGAAGTTCCTCGCCACGGTCCGCGCCGCGTAGCATACGCTGCACCGACGGCTGCAGTTCCCAATGGACGTGTCGTCCGGCTCGCCGCCGGTAGCCGAGCCCGGAAGGCAGGAACGTGTTGCTTTCTGTTAAGTAAATTCCAGTAGTTCTACGGCACCGGGCCCCCACCCCCAGTTAACCATCTTCGCGTTATGTTTGATAGCGAACTTAAGGCGTCTGGAAGCATCCAGCTTCGTGATGTCGAGGTCGCGCTTCTTTCTCATGCGCATTGCGGTGGCAAGTCCAGCCAGCGGCGACGTCCGTTGCCCATCAACCTACGACACAAAGAATTCGAGCGGAGCACTTCCATGAGCGGCGACAACACAATCTCTGAGCGCCTGAAGTTCAATCAGATCGATCAGGACACGATTGCAACATTGCGCGCGGGGAAGGCATTCGTGCTCGGTGAGCTGCCGGCGATCATGGACCGGTTTTACGATCATATTTCCAAATTTTCCGAGACCGCTGCGTTCTTCAAGAGCCGCGAGCACATGATGCACGCCAAGAAGATGCAGATCCAGCATTGGTCGGTGATCCTCGACGGTCGTTTCGACAACACTTACGAGGCCTCCGTCACGAAGATCGGCCAGGTGCACAACAAACTCGGCCTGGAGCCGCGCTGGTACATCGGCGGCTACAACGCGCTGGTGTCCGGACTGGTCGACGCGATCGCGCAGCGGATGCCGTTCGGCCGGTTCGATTCCAGCGCCAGGACGAAGCGCGCCGCATTGCAGACCGCCATCATCAGGGCGTCGATGCTCGACATGGATCTGGCGATCTCGGTGTACATCGAGGAAGGCCGCCGCGATCGTCGCGCGACGCTCGATCGTCTGGCCGGGGATTTCGAACGCACGGTTGGCGGCGTGGCCACGATCGTGGCGTCTGCTTCCAACGAATTGCAGACTGCAGCACAGAGCTTGACGGCTTCCGCCAGTACTGCTGCGTCGCAGTCGAAGGTGGTCGATATGGCCTCGCGCGATGCGACAGCGGGGGTCCAGGCGGTGGCTGTCGCCACCGAGGAACTGACCAGCTCGATCAGCGAGATCTCCCGTCAGGTCAACGAATCCTCGCGGATCGCGGGCAATGCCGTGCGCGACGCGGACGAAACTGCAGTGAAGATGAATCGTCTTGCGGAAGGCGCGCAGAAGATCGGGACGGTGGTCGAACTGATCAACAACATCGCCGCGCAGACCAATCTGCTGGCGCTGAATGCGACCATCGAGGCGGCGCGCGCAGGTGAGGCCGGCCGCGGTTTCGCGGTGGTGGCGCAGGAGGTCAAGTCGCTGGCCGAGCAGACCGCCAAGGCGACCGCGGAGATCGCCGAGCAGGTCGGCGACATCCAGAGTTCGACCACGGAATCGGTGGCGGCGATCGGCACCATCACCAAGGTGATCAACGCCCTGAACGAGATCTCGACGGCGATTTCCGCCGCGGTCGAGGAGCAGGGCGCGGCGACCAACGAGATTTCGCGCAGCGTCCAGGAAGCCGCCAGGGGCACCGGTGAAGTGTCGTCCAATATCTCCGGCATCACGGCCTCCGCCGGCGAAACCGGCGCGGCCGCCGCGCAGGTGTTGTCGTCGGCTTCGGAACTGTCGCGTCAGTCCGAACAGTTGCGCAGCGAGGTCGACAAATTCCTCGCCACCGTCAAGGCTGCATAAGCTCCATTTCGGTGTTAGCTTGCCGCACGGCTGCCGGACCTGAACTTCCTCAGGCCCGGCAGCCGAGGGGCTGCAATGATCTATCGCCATACTGTCGGTGCGCATTCATTCGTCTTTGAGACTCTGCGCGACCTGCTCGCCAAGGCGACGCCACCGCGATCCGGCGACCGGCTGGCCGGCATCGCCGCCGTCACCGCCGAGCAGATGATCGCCGCGCGGATGGCGCTGGCCGATCTGCCGCTGACGCAGTTTCTGCAAGAGACCGTCATTCCCTATGAAGACGACGAGGTCACCCGGCTGATCGTCGACAGCCATGACGCCGTGGCGTTTGCGGCGGTATCGTCGCTCACGGTTGGCGGCTTTCGCGACTGGCTGCTGTCGGATAAAGCGACGCCGGACGTGCTCGCCGCGCTGGCCGACGGCATCACCCCGGAAATGGCGGCAGCAGTTTCAAAACTGATGCGCAACCAGGACCTCATCCTGGTGGCGAAGAAGTGCCAGGTCACCACGCATTTCCGCAACACCATCGGCCTGCGCGGTCACATGAGCGCGCGGCTGCAGCCGAACCATCCGTTCGACGACGCCCGCGGCATCGCCGCGTCGATCCTCGACGGTCTTATGCTCGGCTCCGGCGACGCCTGCATCGGCATCAACCCGGCCAGCGACGATCCCGTCGTGCTGGGCTCCCTGGTCCGGCTGCTCGACGATGTCATCGCCAGGTTGCAGATCCCCACGCAGAGCTGCGTCCTGACCCATGTGACCACCACTATCGGGCTGATCGGGCAGGGCTTGCCGATCGATCTGGTGTTCCAGTCGATCGCCGGCACCGAGGCCGCCAACCGCAGCTTCGGCGTCGACCTGGCGCTGCTGAAGGAGGCGCACGACGCCGGCCTGTCGCTGAAGCGCGGCACCCTGGGCAGCAACGTGATGTATTTCGAGACCGGGCAGGGCTCGGCGCTGTCGGCCAACGCCCATCGCGGCGTCGATCAGCAGACCTGCGAGGCCCGCGCCTACGCCGTGGCCCGTGCCTTCGACCCGTTGCTGGTCAACAGCGTGGTCGGCTTCATCGGCCCGGAATATCTCTATGACGGCAAGGAGATCATCCGCGCCGGCCTCGAGGACCACTTCTGCGGCAAGCTGCTCGGCCTGCCGCTCGGCGTCGACGTCTGTTACACCAACCATGCCGAGGCCGATCAGGACGACATGGACAATCTGCTGACGCTGCTGGCGGCGGCCGGCGTCACCTTCATCATGGGCGTGCCGGGCGCCGATGACGTCATGCTGAATTATCAGTCGACCTCGTTTCACGATGCGCTTTATGTGCGCGACCTGTTCGGCCTCAAGCGTGCGCCGGAATTCGACGCCTGGCTCGAGCGCTCCGGGCTGGCCGGCGCCGATGGCCGGCTCACTGCGCGCGACGGCATGCTGCCGGACCTCGCGGCGCGGCTGATCGCGTGATGATGCAGTCGCAGGGCGGGCCAGGCTTGCCAAAGGTGCAGCCTCCTGGCCGCACGGATGGCGGCGAGGACATCGGGGCTGCACCCGCAGGCCATATGGCAGCCCTGAGAGATAAGCGAAATCCGGCGAGCTGTGCGATCAAACAGCTCCAGATGTCGAATCGCGTGAAGGGGAAGACATGAAGAATGTTGATCGAAAATGGTTCTTGCTGCTCGCGGTCGTGGTGGTTGCCGCCATCGCGGCGGGCACCTGGTACTACCGCAGCAAATGTCACGGCGTCGACGCGTGTGCCGCTGCGGAGGCGGAAAGTCATGAGCGAGACAGGCCCAGCGAGCCTCAGTAACTGCGGAACTTTCCCAACCGCGCATTTCGGCGACAGGCTCGGGCCAAGCAGGTGGGTCTCCTTTGCCGGCCGGACGACGAGTGCCTGCGATGTCCGCCCGCGTCCAAGTTGGTCGGAAGCATGGCGATGGCGCAGCAGATGTGAGGCGCGCGCATTCATACGTGAAGAAATCGTTGTCCACATTCTCATCCGCCTTTTTCGATCATCCAGGGTGAATGGGCGCGTCTGTTGCGGGGGAGTGACAGTTATCTGTGCGCAATAGTCTAGGTTCATGGACGAACGTGATGGCCCGCACAGGGCTGGTATTTAGGAACGACAATGAAAAAGCTTCTTCTGGCCTCGGCCGCCTTCGCCCTCATCGCAGTTGCCTCGCAGGCTTCGGCCGCTGACCTCGCCGCCCGTCCCTACACCAAGGCACCGGCCATGATGGCAGCGCCGATCTACAACTGGACCGGCTTCTACTTCGGCGGTCACGTCGGTGGCGCGTTCGCGGGCAGCAACAACACCGTTCTCGGCACCGGCAACGATGGCGTGTTCATGGGCGGCGCCCAGGTCGGTTACGACATGCAGTTCGCTCCGAACTGGGTGTTCGGCGTGGAAGCCAACTATAGCTGGCTGGACACCGCGAGCAGCTTCGCCAACCGCGGCCTCGGTTCGGTCACCGGCCGTCTCGGTTACACCTGGGGCAGCCCGGCCCTGCTGTACGTCAAGGGCGGTTACGCCTGGGCCGACACGCGCTTCAGCAACGGCTTCTCCGGCAACGGCGGCCGCGATGGCTACACTGTCGGTGGCGGTCTGGAATATCTCTTCACCGCGAACTGGTCGGGCAAGATCGAGTACCAGTACTATGACTTCGGTACCGCGAACTTCACCGTTCCCGTCGTTGGCAACATCAAGAACGACGAGCACACCGTCAAGGCCGGCCTGAACTACCGCTTCAACCTCGGCAGCCTCGGCGGCGGCTTCTAAGCTTCCACCCTGTCTCCAGACAACGAAGGCCCGCAGCGATGCGGGCCTTTTTTGCTTTTCAATCGAATCGGATCACGGCCGCCAGCCGCGTCGGCAGATTTCGCCGCCCTCGCGCGGCGCCGGCCGATCGCCGGACGTCAACAAAATGTCATCCCGGTCCCATACGGGGCGTGGTTTGCTGGAGTGACCAAGTTGCCACTCGCCACAATCTTGAGGAATTTGTAGCCCAGCCTGCCAAGCCGTGATTAGATTGGATTGCTGTCAATTTAACGGAACCGCTTGATATCCAAGGGGTTAGATAGAGCGTTACGCGAACCAGGGGCTGGTTCTCGGACGACTCCGCAGAGGACACTTGATGAGAGCTGAGGGCAGGCAGACGGCACGGCGCATTCTGTGCGTGTTTCCGCGTTACACCTCTTCGTTTGGCACCTTCGAATACGCCTATCCTCTCACCGACGGCGTGCAGGCCTTCATGCCCCCGCAGGGCCTGTTGCTGATTGCTGCCTATCTGCCGGCGGACTGGCAGGTCCGCTTCATCGACGAAAACATCCGTCAGGCCACCGCGGAAGATTTCCTGTGGGCCGAGGCGGTGTTCGTCAGCGGCATGCACATCCAGCGCCCGCAGATGAACGAGATCTGCCACCGCGCCCACGGCTACGACCTGGCGGTGGCGATCGGCGGGCCGTCGGTCAGCGCCTGCCCGGAATATTACCCGTCATTCGACTATCTGCATTGCGGCGAACTTGGCGACGCCACCGACCGGTTGATCGACATTCTCGCCGCCGATCCGTCGCGCCCGGCGCAGCAGGTCGTGCTGAAGACCGCCGATCGCCTCGACATGACCGAGTTTCCGATCCCGGCCTATGAACTGGCCGATATCCCGCATTACTTCCTCGGCAGCATCCAGTATTCCAGCGGCTGCCCGTACCAGTGCGAATTCTGCGACATCCCGGGCCTGTACGGCCGCAATCCGCGGCTGAAGACGCCGCAGCAGATCACCGCCGAACTCGACAAGCTGCTCGAATGCGGCGTCATGGGATCGGTCTATTTCGTCGATGACAATTTCATCGGCAACCGCAAGGCGGCGCTCGACCTGCTGCCGCATCTGATCGAATGGCAGAAGAAGACCGGCTACGTCCTGCGCTTGTCCTGCGAGGCGACGCTGAACATCGCCAAGCGGCCGGAGATCCTGTCGCAGATGCGCGAGGCGTTCTTCTCGACCATCTTCTGCGGCATCGAGACGCCCGACCCCGTCGCCCTCAAGGCGATGAAGAAGGACCACAACATGGTCCTGCCGATCATGGAGTCGATCGAGACGCTGAACAGCTTTGGCATGGAAGTGGTGTCGGGCATCATCCTCGGTCTCGATACCGACCGGCCGGAGACCGGCGAAGCGTTGCTCGACTTCATCGATGAATCGCAGATCCCGCTTCTGACCATCAACCTGCTGCAGGCGCTGCCGCAGACGCCGCTGTGGGACCGGCTGAAGGCGGCCAACCGGCTCAACCTGGACGAAGGCCGCGATTCCAACGTCGATTTCCTGCTGCCTTATGACGACGTGGTGCGCACCTGGCGCGCCTGCATGGGCAGCGCCTACCAGCCCGGCAAGCTGTTTGACCGTTACGAGCACCAGATCACCAAAACCTATCCGAACCGGATCCAGCCGCGCACCAAGCAGCAGATGACCTGGCACAACATCCGGCTCGGCCTGGTCATGTTGCGCAACATCTTCTGGAAGGTCGGCATTCTCGGTGACTACAAGGCGGCGTTCTGGAAATTTGCGTTGCGCCGGCTGGCACGCGGCGAACTCGAATATCTCATCAGCTCGGTGATGGTCGCGCATCACCTGATCATGTTCTCGCGCGACGCCTCGCATGGCACCACCAGCGCGTCGTATTATTCGTTCAAGATGCAGGACGCCGCGGTGCCGGCGGAATAGTGCCGGCATGGCCAGGGTTTTTCCGGGCGCGATGATATGACCACGCCATTGCGCCCGCCGCGAACGCTCGACGACCTCAAGGCGCTGACCCCGGCACGGGTGGGGCTCGGCCGGGTGGGCGCCGGCCTGCCGACCCGGGCGCTGCTGGATTTCACCCTCGATCACGCCCGCGCCCGTGACGCGGTGCATGCGCCGTTCGATGGGGGAACGCTCGCCGCCGAACTCGCCGGCCTCGGCCTCGTACCGATTGTGGTCGCCAGCCAGGTCGCCGACCGCAGCGATTATCTGAAACGTCCCGATCTCGGCCGGCTGCTGGACGCGTCCTCGGAAGCGCGGCTGGCGGAGCGCCGGCAACCGCCCTGCGACCTGGTGCTGGTGATCGGCGACGGGTTGTCGCCAGCCGCCGTCAACGGCCAT
>DATCUS010000203.1:0-11684 GCA_036561845.1 Tardiphaga sp.
TGTTGCGGAAGGCGTCGCCGGCGCGCGGCTTGCCGTCGCCACCGCGGCTGAGGTCGCGGGCCCGGGCGGCGGCCTCCGATTCGACCTTGCGGACGGCATCCTCGAGCGACAGCCGCTCGCGGGTAATCTCGGATTCGGTGAGCGGCGGCTCAACGCTGCGCAGTTGCGCGATCAACGCGGTGCGGGCGCGCTCGTACAGGGCACGACGCTGCTCGCCGGGAGCACTGGGATCCAGGCCGGCGATGGCACGGGCAATCAGCGGGTAGTAGTCAGCCATCAGTACTCGACTCTGTGAATACCCTCACTTTGAGAGTATTCTGGTAATACTTCGTTAAGCCTCAAACGGATTTTGCACCAGAATAGTATCTTCGCGCTCCGGGCTGGTGGAAAGCAAAGCAATGGGGCAGCCAACCAGTTCCTCGACCCGGCGCACGTATTTGATGGCCTGGGCCGGCAAATCCGCCCACGAACGGGCATTGGCGGTGGGTTCCTGCCAGCCTTCGATGGTCTCGTAGACCGGCACGATACGAGCCTGGGCGCCCTCGCCGGCCGGCAGATAGTCGATTTCCTTGCCGTCCAGCATGTAACCGACGCAGACATCGATGCTGTCGAAGCCGTCCAGGATGTCCAGCTTGGTCAAGGCCAGGCCGTTGATGCCGCAGGTGCGGACGGTCTGCCGCACCAGCACGGCATCGAACCAGCCGCAGCGGCGCGGGCGGCCGGTATTGGTGCCGAATTCGCGGCCGCGCTCGCCGATCCGGCGGCCGGTCTCGTTGTCCTGCTCGGTCGGGAACGGGCCGGCGCCGACCCGGGTGGTGTAGGCCTTGCAGATGCCCAGCACATAACCGACCGCGGCCGGACCCATGCCGGTGCCAGTGGCCGCTTGCGCCGCCACGGTGTTGGACGAGGTGACGTAGGGATAGGTGCCATGATCGACGTCGAGCAGCGCGCCCTGCGCGCCCTCGAACAGGATGCGCTTGCCTTCCCGGCGCTTCTGATCGAGCAGCCGCCACACCGCCTCGGCGTAAGGCAGCAGCTCCGGCGCAAACGCCATCAGATCGGCCAGGATCTTTGCGGCATCGAACTCGGGCAGGTTGAAGCCGCGGCGCAAAGCATTGTGATGAGTCAGCAGCCGGTCGATCTTGTAGGGCAGCGTGTCAGGATCCGCGAGATCCATCAGCCGGATGGCACGGCGACCAACCTTGTCCTCATAGGCCGGACCGATGCCGCGCTGGGTGGTGCCGATCTTGTGCACCGAATTGCCGGATTCACGGAGCGCATCGAGGTCGCGGTGCAGCGGCAGGATCAGCGTGACGTTCTCTGCAATGCGCAGGTTGTCGGGGCCGATGTGCACGCCCTGGCCGCGCAGCTTGGCGACCTCGTCGAGGAACGCCTGCGGGTCGAACACCACGCCGTTGCCGATGACGCCGAGCTTGGAGGGGCGCAACACGCCCGACGGCAGCAGCGCCAGCTTGTAGGTGGTGCCGTCGATGACCAGCGTATGGCCGGCATTATGACCGCCCTGGAAGCGCGCGACGATGTCCGCCTGCTCCGACAACCAGTCGACGATCTTGCCTTTTCCCTCGTCGCCCCACTGGGCGCCGACGACGACAACATTGGCCATTTCGAGGTAATCCCTGCAATTCACTTCATGGCGCATGACTGTGGCGGGAAACTGCTTTCCCGCCGTACAAATCATGCCGGAGCGCCCAGCCAAACACGGCCGCGGCCGCTCGCATGCGAGGCATCACGGGGATAACGGATGCGCCCAATGGAAGCAAGCAGGAAGGGCGCTGCAGGGGGCCCGCGCGGTGCCTGCAAACCCTTGATATCCCCTGAAAATCCGCACTCCGCGGCGATCCCCGTGCGGCCGCGGCGCTGGTTCCGGGAATCGGCGCGACCGGCAACGTCGCTGCCTTGCCGCGGTCCGGTGAGCGGCCGGCCTGCGACCGCGCGGGGACGCAGGTTCAAGGAGCATCGCAGGGAACCGTCGCCCACCTCGCAGATTGATGCTTGCAAAGTCCGATACTTAGCTATCGACCACTCAAGATTTCATCGTCAGAGGTATTCGTGGATCAATCGTTCGGGCCGGTATCAGACCCCACGTCGTTGCTGCGCAGCCTGCTGGCCTCCTCGGGCGACTGCATCAAGATTCTCGACCTCGACGGCAACCTCGTCTTCATGACCGAGGGCGGCAAGCGCCTGATGGAAGTCACCGACTTCGCCGCGATCCAGGGCTGTCCGTGGCCGGACTTCTGGCAAGATCAGGGCCACCGCGACGCCAAGGCGGCGGTGGCCGCCGCAAAGGCCGGTGGTGCCGGACACTTCCGGGGCTACGCCACCACCATGGCCGGTACGCCGCGATGGTGGGATGTCCGCGTCACGCCCATCCCGGGCCCTGACGGCAAACCCGAAAAATTGCTGGCGGTGTCGCGCGACGTCACCGCCGCGCATTTCGCCGAAGCGGCGCTGCAGACCAGCGAAGCCCGTCTGGCCGCCGCGCTCAACGCCGCCGACATCGGGACCTGGGACTTCGATCCCCAAACTGGCGTGTTGAAATGGGATGCGCGTTGCTACCAGCTGTTCGGCCTGACGCCAGGCAAGCCGGTGACCTTCGACGTGTTCCTGGCCGGCATCCATCCCGACGATCGCGACTCAACCGCCAAGGCATGTATCGACGCCATGCGACCGGACGGACCGCAGGCCTATGACGTCGAATTCCGCACCATCGGCTTCGAGGACGGCATCGAGCGGTGGTGTTCCGCCAAGGGCAAGTCGGACTTCGAGAACGGCAAGGCGATCCGCTTCATCGGCACGATCAGCAATATCAGCAGGCTGAAGCACGCCGAGACGCAGCAGAAGATGCTGACGCGCGAACTGGAACACCGCATCAAAAACACCATGGCGATGGTCGGTGCGATCGCCAGCCAGACCTTCCGCACCGCCGCGACCAAGGAGGAAGCGCGCAGCATCTTCGATGCCCGCCTCCATGCACTCAATCACGCCCACGACATTCTCACCAGGTCGAGCTGGACCAGTGCCTCGATGCCGACCGTGGTGGACGGCGCGCTGGCGCCGCATCGCTCCGGCGAGGGCCGCATCCGCGCCAGCGGCCCCGCGGTCGCACTCACCGCAAAGCAGGCGCTGTCGCTGGCCCTGGCGCTTCACGAACTTGCGACCAATGCGGCCAAGTACGGCGCGCTGTCAGTGCCCGGCGGAACGATCGCGATCGACTGGAATTGTATCGCGTCTGACGCGGAGCCGCTGCTGCACTTTCAATGGCGCGAAACCGGCGGCCCCGTAGTGACACCGCCAACGCGCCGCGGCTTCGGATCGCGACTGATCGAGGGAACGTTGGCATCGGATTTTGGCAATTCGGTCAAGATCGACTACTTGCCCGAAGGCCTGCTCTGCCGGTTCGAGACCAGATTGAGAGATCTGGTTTCGGCCGGCCCCAGCCTCTGATACGAGATCGCAATGGCAACATCGAAGAAACCTGAACGCTACGCCATCCTGATCGTCGAAGACGAAGCGCTGCTGCGCATGCATGCCGCCGACATCGTCGAAGAGGCCGGCTTCATCCCCATCGAGGCCGCCAACGCCGACGAGGCGATCGCGATCCTGGAATCGCGCTCCGACATCGCGCTGCTGTTCACCGACGTCAACATGCCCGGATCGATGGACGGCCTCAAACTTGCCCACGCCGTCCGTGACCGCTGGCCGCCCATCAAGATCGTGATCGTGTCAGGCCATCTCCAGGTCTCGGAGAACGAACTGCCGTCCGACAGCCGGTTTTTCGGCAAGCCGTTCGAGACTGACAGGATGATCGTCGAGCTGCGCGCGTTGATCGCCGACTAGGCTCGCCGACGGATGGCACTGAGCGTTCACCGCGGCTTGATCGAGCCGATGCGCGGGCGATCCGGGCGCGCATGCGGGGCTCGCCACCTCTCCGCCGCGGATCTGCGTAAGACCGTACTGCCAGAATGAGCTGCGCCACCAACGACATATGCCGCCCGGGTGGCATGGGGCGCGGCCTGCCTTATATTTGTACCGGCGGCCGGCGATGGTTCCAGTCCGAGGCGTTGAACGAAACCGTACGGCGCACGCCTAAAAGATAACGCCTGCTTGGAGTATGGGCATGAAAATCTCGACGCGGATGGCGATCGCCGTGCTGGCGGGCGCGATGAGCTGCGGCGCCGCTTCGGCACAGCAACCCGGCCTCGGCTGCACGGCGCAGGCGTCGGCCGCGGGGACGCAGACCCTGCGCTGCGGCGGCGGGCTGACCATCGTCGCCGAAAGCGGCGCCACGTTCACGCTGCAGGATCGCGACCGCGACGGGCATGTGGACGGCATCGACCTGCAGAGCAAGGCGGTTTTCGTCGATGCGCCGAAGAAGAAATCCGGCAGGCGGTTCGAGGTGATGACGCCGCAGGCCATTGCCGCGGTGCGCGGCACCAAATGGGCGGTCGACGCTGAAGCCGCCAGGACCTCGGTGTTCGTCGACACCGGCCGCGTCGCCGTGCGCCGCCGCACGGTGCCGGGGCAGGTGGTGCTGGGCCCCGGCGAAGGCGTCGATGTCGATGCCGGCACGACGCCGCTGGAAGTGAAGCGCTGGGCTGCCCCCCGCGTCGCGGCGCTGATGGCGCGGCTCGGCCGCTAGGACCGATGAAGGCCCGCGCATTCCAGGCTCCGGTCGCCATCGTGCTGGCAGGCCTGTGGGGCGCGGCCTTGGTCTGGGGAAGCGGCCCCGCCGGCATGCGCCTGCTCGACCGCCTCGAGGCGACGCTGACCGATCTGCGTGTGCTGGCGCGCGGCGCGAGGCCGCCGCCGGATGCGGTGACCATCGTCGCCATCGACGACCAGCTGGTGCGCGAACAGGGCAGCTATCCGCTGCCGCGCGCCGCCCTCGCCCGCATCATCGAACAGATCGCGCAGTTCAGGCCGAAGGTCATCGCGGTCGACATGCTGCTGGTCGATCGCAGCACGCCCGACGACGACGCCGCACTGGCGCGGGCACTGGGCAAGACCAATGCGGTGATCGCGGCGGCCGCGGTGTTCGCCGAATCCCGGCAGCGCATCGCCGCCGACGGCGACGGACCGCTGGCGCACCTCCCCACCGCGGCGCGCTTCCTGCTGCCGCTGAAGGACTTTGCCGAACAGGCCGGCGTCGGGGTGGTCAATATGACCACCGACCAGACCGGCATTCCGCGCTCCATGCCGCTGCTGTTCCGCACGCAGGATGACGTGCTGGTGTCGTTGCCGCTGCGCGTCGCGGCGGCGGCAACGCGCCAGGACCCCAGCATCGCGCCGAACGATTTCGTGCTGTCGGGACCGGATGTCCCGACCGACGTCGGCCACCTGTTGCCGATCTCGTTCTACGGCCCACGCGGCACCATCCGCACTGTCGGCGCCTCCGCTGCGCTGAACGGCACGCTGGCGCGCGGCGACATCCAGGACCGTGCCGTGGTGATCGGCGTCACGGTCACCGGCGGCGGCGATTTCTTCCCGACGCCGTTCGATCCGGTGATGCCCGGCGTCGAGGTGGTCGCGACCGCGATCACCCATCTGCTGGCCAAGGATGCGCTGGTGCGCAATCCCGCGGTGCGGCTCGCCGATGCCGCCGTCGCGGTGCTGCTGCCGATGTTGCTGGTCGGCCTGCTGGCGTGGCGTCGCCATGCGGTCGGGCTGCTGGCGATCGTCGCCGTCGCGGCGATCTGGTCGACCGTCAACGTCGCGGCGTTCGCACACGGGATCTGGCTGAGCGCCGCACTGCCGATTGCCGCCGCCGCACCGCCGACGATCCTGTTCGGCGCCGTGCAGATCTGGATGGGACGCCGGAGCGCGCAACACTTCGCGCAGCGCAGTGCCCTGCTGCAGCAGTTCCAGGCGCCGCGGCTGCGCGCCTGGCTGGCCAGGGACCCCGGCTTCCTGCTGCAGCCGGTGCAGCAGGACGCGGCGATCGTCTTCATCGACCTGTCCGGTTTCACCGCGCTCAGCGAGACCGCCGGGCCCGATGCGACGCGCGAGCTGCTGAATGATTTCCAGGCCATGGTCGATCGCGAAGCGGAGACCTACGGCGGCCTGATTACCAGTTTCATGGGGGACGGCGCGATGATCCTGTTCGGCCTGCCGCAGGCCACCGCCGACGACGCCGGCAACGCCGTGAATTGCTGCCTCGGCCTGAGCGCCCGCACGCATGCCTGGCGGGGCTCGCTGTCGCCGCAGGTGGCGAGCCGGATCGGCTTCAAGATCGGTGCGCATTTCGGCACCATCGTCGCGTCACGGCTGGGCGGCAGCCACCAGCACGTCACCGCGATCGGCGACACCGTCAATGTCGCCAGCCGGCTGATGGAAGTGGCAGCCAACCACGGCGCCGAACTGGCGCTGAGCGACGACCTGCTGCACGCCGCGGGAGCGCGCGCGCCGCTGCTGGCATCCGGCGTGCTGAGCGGGCCGGAGGAGATGCCGATCCGCGGCCGCGCCGGGAGCATCACTGTCTGGCTGTGGCGGAGCGGCACGGCCGTGCAGTAACGCCGTCGCCACCGCAACTCCGCCTAATGCGTGTTGGTGTCGTGCCACTTTTCGAGATCGGGTTTCGGCGTCTCCGGCGCCGCCGGGTCCTGTGACTTCTGTGCCGGCTGTTTCCACGGTCTGTCGGTCCCCTTGGTGGGCGTCCAGTCGTCGCGCTGGCGCGGATCGTCCTTCGGGGTTTCCTGGCTCATGCCCGGCTCCTGTTGCTGCTGATGCACCGATGGGTCAATTGCTGGCGCCGCCCAGCGCGGTCTTGTTGCCGGCTGCGCGGGACGGCACGCTGACATGGACCTCATGGCCTTCGCGCACCGCCAGCGATGCCGCGGCCACGGCAGATTCGAAAGCGGCCTCCTTGGTCTCGAAGACGCCCTCGACATTGCCGTCGTGGAGGATTCCCCAGGTACTGTGGATGTCAGGGCCGGTGGTCCCGGTTTTGCCGGTTTCGATAATGGCGTATGTCGCAAGTCCCATGGCGCTCTCCTGCGGTTGCAGGGAGCAACGTCAAGCGCCACAACAGGTTCCGGCGCCGCGCCGCACGCAACAGGATTTGCCATGTCCAGGACCACCCCCGCGACGCTGGCGCTGACCCGGCTCGGCATCGCCTTCACGCTGCACAGCTACGACTACGATCCCGACGCCGACAGTATCGGGCTGCAGGCCGCAGCCGCGCTCGGCGCCGAACCGCGGCGGGTGCTGAAGACGCTGATGGCCGAGGTCGACGGCAAACCGGTCTGCGTCGTGGTGCCGTCCGACTGCGAGGTCAGCATGAAGAAGCTGGCCGCGGCATTGCATGGCAAGACCGCGAAGATGATGCGCCCGGCCGACGCCGAGCGTCTGACCGGCTATCATGTCGGCGGCATCAGCCCGTTCGGGCAGAAGAAGCGCGTGCCGGTCGTGATCGAGCAGGCGGCACTGAGCGAGCGCAGCATTTATATCAACGGCGGCCAGCGCGGATTGCAGATCGCACTGGACCCGAACGACGCCTGCACGGCGCTCGGCGCCATGGCCTGCAGCGTGGTGGCATGAACGTAAAAGCGCCGGTCACGGAACATGGGCGCGTCCACCGGGTTTCTCCGTCACCTGTCGGCCGCGCACGAAGACGCGGCCGAAGATGGCAGGAAACCCAGGAGAGACCCATGAAGATCCACCAGACGATGATGGCCGGAATGGCGATGCTGATGTTGAGTTTCGGCGCGGCGCAGGCCGGCCCCTGCACGACGGGCAAGGACGGCAAGATGAGCGATGCCGGTACCGGACCGACGCCGGGCAATACCGGCCAGACCATCACCACCGGATCCGCCAACACCACGCAGCATCCGCCGACCAGCGCCATGGGCAATGCCGCGGGCGGCAGCGCCGCCTCGTCGGAAGACGTGCAGCGACAGACCAAGGGGCAGCCGACCGCAGCGCAACAGGCCCAGGGCGCCAAAGGAGAGGACTGCTGACGTCCACAACGCAAATGTGAATTGCCATGCCGGAACAGCTATCTTTCACTTGGATTGACGGGCACCACTAGCAAACGAGGAATCCGACTATGCGTTCAATCCTGGCGGCCTCCGCCCTTCTTGTTGTCCTCGGCGCGACGCCCAGCATGGCAAGAGATTATCCGTGGTGCTCGCGCACCCCGGTTACCGCCTTCAACCCGAGTTGCTCATTCACGTCGTTTAACCAGTGCATGGCCACGGTGAGCGGCATCGGCGGGGACTGCATGGTCAATCCAATATTGTCCTTCGGTCAGCAGCAGCAGCCCCGCCCGCGCAAGGGCCGTCGCCACGGTTCGGGCTGGGACAATGACTGGAACCGGCGCTGGTAGCCGCGTCCATTCGCGATGACGAGGGCGCCGAACCCGATTCGGCGCCCTCGTTCGTTGTGACCCGCGTCGCAGCGCAGCACAGCACAGGCTGCGCATACCAATGCATGGTGGCAATGCAGGCCGGCCATTGATATCGACGATAATTCCGTGTCTGTCGGACGATCCGGCAGCCGGCCCCTCAATGGCCGCGCGGTGCCGGCGTTGTTCTGTCAGGCCTCGTCCATGTCCCCTTCCGCCTCAACCACCCGCACGCCGATCGGATGGCTGTTGAACCAGCCCTATCTGCTGCTCAGCCTGACCTCGCTGTTCTGGGCCGGCAACGCCATCGTTGGCCGCGCCGCCGCCGGACACATTCCGCCGTTTACCCTCGCGTTCATCCGCTGGGGCTGCGCAGCGCTGATCATTCTGCCGTTCGGATGGCGCGCCACAAGGCAGGACTGGCCGCTGATCCGCGAACGGCTCGGCTTTATGGTTTTCCTGTCGCTGATCAGCATCGGCGTGTTCAACTCGCTGCAATATTGGGGCCTCGAATACACCACGGCGCTGAACTCGCTGCTGCTGCAATCGTCGGGACCGCTGTTCGTCGCCATCTGGTCGCTGCTGATCCTGCGGATCCGGCTGACCGCGGCGCAGGCCATCGGCATCGCCGCGTCGATGGTCGGTGTGCTGGTGATCCTGCTGCACGGCGATCTCGCCACGCTGCTCGCGATCCAGCTGAACAAGGGCGACCTGCTGTTCCTGTTGGCGATGGCGATCTTCGGTCTCTACGCGGTGCTCACCCTGAAACGGCCGGCGATCCAGCAATTGTCGTTCCTGACCTTCACCTTCGCCTGCGGCGCGCTGTGCCTGGTGCCGCCCTTCATCTGGGAATTGTTCAACCGCGCGCCGGCGCAGATCAATGCCGGCAACATCCTGTCGCTGGCCTATGTCGCGTTGTTCCCCTCGGTGCTGGCCTATACGTTCTACAATCGCGGCATCGCGCTGATCGGCGCCAACCGCTCGGCGCCGTTCTTCCACCTGATCCCGGTGTTCGGCTCGGCGATGGCGATCTTCTTTCTCGGCGAGACAATGCACCTGTTTCACATCGTCGGCTATGCGCTGGTGCTGTCCGGGATCGTGGTGGCCGCACGGAAGCCGAAGCCGGCGGTTGCGACGGCTTCGGCTGGAGTTGACTAGGTCCGCTTCGTCCTCATTGCACGGATCGGCACCGCGCCTTTGCCACAGCGCGTCCGGCCCGCTACCACTTGTAGCCGACGCTGGCGGTGACGCGGCGGCGATCTCCGTAGAAACAGGCCGTCGCTGTCGAACAGCTGGCTACGTAGATCTCATCGGCAATGTTGGTGACGTTGAGCGCGAGCCGCCAATTGTCGATCTCGTAGTGGACGGCGGCGTCGCCGAGGGCGCGCGACGGAACCGGCAGGGTGTTGGCGGTGTCGGCGAAGGACGAACCGACGTAGCGGACGCCGCCGCCGAAGCCGAAGCCGCGCAAGACGCCGTCCTGGAACGTGTAGTCGGCCCAGCCCGAGGCCATTTGCCGCGGGGTATTGGTCGGCACCGTGCCGATCAAGGTCGGATCAAGATCCTTGCTGACGAAGATGTTGTAGGTGGTGAACGAACCAGTGACCTTGAAGCCCGGCGCCAGATTGGCCACGGCTTCCAGCTCAAGCCCGCGGGAGGTGACTTCGCCATTCTGCGTCTGCACGACCGGCACGGCGTTGGGAAGGGTGCTGAGCGCGTTCTTGCGCTTCAGGTCGAACAGCGCAACGCCGAAGTGGCCGTCGAAGCCGTTCGGCTGGAACTTGACGCCGACCTCGGTCTGCTCGCCGGTTTCAGGCAGCAGCAACTGGTTCGCCGCATTGAGGCCAACGACTGGATTGTAGCTGGTTGCGTAGGACACATAGGGCGCGAATCCGCTGTCGAAGTTGTAGATCAGGCCGGCACGGCCACTGAACTTGCTGTCTTCGCGGCTGAGGTTGGTGCCGCCCGCGAGCAGGTCGGTGCGGCCAGTAGCGACCCAGTCGTTACGCCCGCTCAGGACTAGCGTGAAGCGGTCCAGCTTGATCTGGTCCTGCAGGTAGAGGCCGAGCTGTTTTTGCGTGAAGTCACCGTTCCGGTACGTGATGAGACCGCCGGGATCGCTGAGATTGCCATAGGTCGGATTGAACGCATTGATCGACGGCCAGCCGAAGCTGTAACTCTGGGTATCGCTGAGCGTATAATATTTCAGATCGAGGCCGAACAACGCCTTGTGGCTCAGCATGCCGGTGTCGAAACGGTATTCCACCTGGCTGTCAAGATTCGCCTGGTTGGCAATGCCGCGGGTGGCGAAGTAGTAGCGCGCGATGTCGCCGGTCGCCAAGTTGGCGTTGCCGTTGCCGGTTAGGCCGGTATAGTTGACGTCGGTATGGGCGAAGCGCGCGTTCTGTCGGAAGGTGACGCTATCGGAAAGATGACGTTCGAACTGGTAGCCGAGCATCTCCTGCTCGCGCTTGAATTGATCCTGAGTGGGATCGCCGACGAACAGCTTGGTGGGGATGCGGCCATACGGCGCGTCTACGACCGTGCCGACATAGGGCAGGAAGTTGGCAGCGCGTGTCTCGTTGTATGACGCTGACGCCAACACCGTGAGGGTGGTGTCGGCGTCGGGCTTCCAGGTCAGCGACGGCGCGATAAAGTAATTGTTGTTCGGCGTGTAATCGGTCTGCGTTCCGCCGTTCTGCAGCTGACCGACAAAGCGCGTATACAGCTTGCCATTTTCCTGCGCGAGGGTGATCGGCGTGTTCACGTCGAAAGCGAAATAGCCGTTTCCGAAATTGTCGACGCCCGTCTCGACGTAGCGGATCGGCTCCGCCTGCGGCATCTTGCTGACGACATTGACAAGGCCGCTCGGGCTGGAACCACCATACAGGATCGCCGACGGACCGCGCAGAATCTCGACCCGCTCCATGTTGAAGGGCTGCAACTTCCAGCTCGCATAGGAGGTATAGAATAGTTGCAGGCCGTCGAGAAAGACACTGTTGTCGTCGGACTTGAAACCACGGATCAGGAACCAGTCGTTGCGGTTATCCGCGCCGAACGTGCCCGCGGCAACGCCGGCGGTGTAGTTCAGGACTTGATCGAATTTCGAAGGTCTCTGGTCGCGGATCTGTTCGGCGCCGACGACCGAAATCGACTGCGGCGTCTCGTTGATGGCGGTGTTGGTCTTGGTCCCGGCCATGCTGCGGCCCGCGACATAGCCACGGATCGCGCCGCGCGGATTTTCCACGAACACCGCGGCACGTTCCGGCTGCGGCTTGCGCGATGCCACGGTGCTGCTGCGCGGCGCGCGGGCGGCGCGCTT
>DATCUS010000204.1:0-2687 GCA_036561845.1 Tardiphaga sp.
GAGCGCGCCGCACCCCGCGACGCCCCCTCGAACCAGATGGAGACTACAAATGAACAAGATCCTTATCGCTGTCGCCGCTCTTGCCACCCTGGGCGTTGCCGCCACCGCCAACGCTGCTGACGGTCGTGACCAGTCGCTGAAGGTCAATGCTCCGGTGATCACGGAAGGCCGCAACGCGGCGGTCGTCGCCGCCCCGAGCGATGCCTATATCGCCCAGTCGGTCGAGCAGAACGCCCGCAGCACCCACTGAACGACCTACCCTGATACACCCTGAAAAGCGCGGGCTCTGGCCCGCGCTTTTTGCGTTTTCCCGCCAGAATTCCCCAGGGGAAGACGGAAAGTCAGGCAAACCTCTCCAAACATTAATGTATTCGTCACGCTCCTGCCTGCATTGCTTTGATTAGTCTTTGCGAAGGGCGCATCCCGCGTGCCCGCTGCCGGAGAAGACCCTTGCGTTCGATTCTCGCTCTGCTCGCCGATGTGTGGCGCCTTTCAGCCCCGTATTTTCGTGGCGAGGACAAATGGCGGGGCGGCGGGTTGCTTGCGGCCGTCATTGCCCTGGAGGTCGGCTGGGTCTACGCGACGGTTCTGATCAATCAGTGGAACAACGCGTTTTACAACGCGATACAGGAGAAGGATGTCACCGCCTTCTACAACCAGCTATGGCTGTTTTGCTTCTATGCAGCGGCATCCATTATCATTGCAGTCTATCAGATTTATTTGCGCCAATGGCTGGAGATACGCTGGCGCACCTGGATGACCGAAAAATACCTCACCGCGTGGCTGACCGACGAAACCCATTACCGCATGCGGCTGAAGGGCGACACCGCCGACAACCCCGACCAGCGCATCGCCGAGGACATCCGCGCCTATATCGCGCAGACCATCGGGCTGTTCATCGGCATTCTCAGCGCCATCATGACGCTGGCCTCCTTCGCGGTGATCCTGTGGGGGCTGTCGGGTGATTTCTCGTTCCATCTGTTCGGCAGCGACTGGCGCATTCCGGGCTATCTGGTGTGGGCGGCGTTCGCCTATGCGGCGGTCGGCACGTGGCTGACCCACCTCATCGGCCGCGTGCTGGTGAAGCTGAATTACGACCAGCAGCGCTATGAGGCTAATTACCGTGTCGACCTCGTCCGCGTCCGCGAGAATGGCGAGCAGATCGCGCTGATGGACGGCGAGGCGACCGAGCGCACGCGCCTGCTCGGGCGGTTCGGGCATGTCGTGCACAATTACTGGGGCATCATGATCGCCCAGAAGCGGCTGACCTGGTTCACCGCTGGCTATGGGCAGATCTCCATTGTTTTCCCGTTCGTCGTGCTGGCACCCGCCTATTTCACCGGGGTCATCGAGCTCGGGCAATTGATGCAGACCTCCTCCGCCTTCGGGCAGGTGCAGGGCTCGTTCTCCTTCTTCATCAGCGCCTATTCGTCGCTGGCGGAATGGAAGGCCGTTGTCGACCGCCTTATCGGCTTCGAGAATTCGGTGATGGCGACGCAGGCCGAGACCCTGAAGAGCGCCTACCGCAAGATGCCGGCGACCGGCACGGCGGTGCTCGCCATCGACGACATGGAAGTGCGGCTGCCCGACGGGCGCGCGCTGCTGACCGCCGACAATGTGCAGATCGGACGCGGCGAGCGGGTGCTGCTCACCGGCCCGTCAGGCTCCGGCAAGAGCACGCTGCTGCGCGCGCTGGCCGGTATCTGGCCTTATGGCCACGGGCAGGTCGCGGTGGCGGCGGATGCGCGGGTGCTCACCCTGCCGCAGCGGCCCTATATCCCGGTGGGCAGCCTGCGCGGGGCGCTCGCCTATCCGGATCCAGTTGCCGCCTATGGCGACGAGGCGCTGCGCGAAGCGCTGGAATCGGTTGGGCTGGAGGCCTTCGCGGCGCGGCTGGACGAGACCGGCCTGTGGTCCTCCATCATGTCCGGCGGCGAGCAGCAGCGTTTCGCGGTGGCGCGTGCGCTGCTGTTGAAGCCGGACGTGCTGCTGCTGGACGAGGCGACCTCCGCGCTCGACGAGCCGGGCGAGGCCGCGCTCTATCGCATGCTGCGAAAGTGCCTGCCGCAGACCGCCATCCTCTCCATCGGCCATCGCTCGACGCTGCGCGACCTGCATGAGCGGCACATTTCGCTGCAACGCTTCGGCGAGGGGCCGGCACGGCTGGAACCGGCACTGGCCGCTGCGGAGTGAGGGGCGGACGAGGGGGTCACTCCTTCGGCGCCTTGGAGCCATCCTTGCGCGTCTTGGCCGCCATGCCGGTCAGGTCGGCGTGCCGCGAGCGGCGTCGCAGCCAACGCCGCGTCTCCGGCTGGCCCTGCGCTTCCAGCGCCAAGGTTCGCTCCAGCAATATCTCGTAGATCGGCCGTCCGCCCAGCCGCTGCGCCACCATGTTGGAGACGATGGTGGTCAGCATGACAGGCACCAGAAGGGAATAGGCGCCGGTCAGTTCCATCACCAGCACCATGCCGACCAGAGGCGCCCCGATGGTGGCGGCGAACAGTCCGCCCATTGCCGCGATGGCGAGCGCGACATGGGTAGTCTCGGGCAGCGGGAACAGCATTTCCAGCGCGGTGCCGAAGCACAGCCCGATCGTGGTGGCGAGCGCGAGGATCGGCGCGAAGATGCCGCCGGCGACCCCGGTGGAATAGCTCGCCATCGTCATGACGAAGCGCAGCACCACGATC
>DATCUS010000205.1:0-9793 GCA_036561845.1 Tardiphaga sp.
CGGCGCGCGCGCCGCCGGCGCTGCGGACGGCACCTGGGTCGGCGCCACAACCGACTGGAACAGCCCGGCCAATTGGACCTCCAGCCCGGACATCCCCAACGGCACCGCGACCTTCAGCAATACCGGTTCGACGACCGTCGACAGCAACTCGTTCGTTTTCATCGGCAGCATCCAGTTCACCGCGGCGCCGGCCGCCCCCAGCTACACGATCAACAACAATGCCGACTTCTTCTTCATCAGCGGCGCCGGCGTCTTCAACTATTCTGCCAGTCCGCAGACTTTCAACGTGCTGGGCGACGGTCTGAGCTTCCTGAATTCCAGCACCGCCAGCGGCGGCACCGGCGCCGTCAGCTACATCAATTCGAGCTTCCTGAACTTCCTGGATGCAAGCAGCGCCGGCAGTGCGACCATCACCAACGGCAGCGTGCTGCAGTTCGCCGCCACCAGCACCGCAGCCACCGCCCAGATCACCAACAACGCGACGATGGACTTCTTCGACAACAGCACCGCGGGCACCGCCCATATCACCAACGCTGCCAGCGGCGCGCTGACGTTCAACAATTCCAGTTCCGCGCAGACGGCGACCATTGCCAATGCCGGAGCGATGCACTTCAACAACAGCAGCCTGGCCGGGACCGCCACGGTGACCAACGACGGCACGCTGGATTTCAACAACACCGCCAGCGCCGATCATGCAGCGATCGGCAACAATGCGACCATGAGCTTCAGCGGCAGCAGTTCCGCCGGCAATGCCGGCATCGCCAACGCCGCCGTCGGGACGCTGACTTTCAACGATACCAGCACCGCCCGGGCGGCGACCATCGTCAACGACGGTGCCATCGCGTTCAACAACAGCAGCCGGGCCGGCACCGCGACGGTGACCAACGACGGCCTGGTGGATTTCAACGACGCCAGCAGCGCCGACCACGCCACCATCGCCAACAACGCGGCGATCACCTTCAACGGCAGCAGCACCGCCGACCATGCGGCGATCACCTACGGCACCGTAATCGCCTCGACGTCGTTTTCCGGCAGCAGCAGCGCCGGCAACGCCACGTTCCAAACCGCTCCGGGAAGTTTCGCCAACTTCACCACTTTCTTCGATGCCAGTACGGCCCGCAACGCCAGCATCGCCAACGCCTCGGGCGTAGTGCAGTTCACCGACAGCGCGACGGCCGGCAGCGCCAATATTTCCAATACCGGGTCGCTGGTGCTGGGGCCGGCCTACACCACGTTCAGTCTGGCCAGCAGCGCCGGCAGCGCGACCATCACCAATAATTTCATGGGCCTGACACGCTTCGAGGACCAGAGTCTGGCCGGCACCGCCACCATCATCAACAATGCGAGCGGCGCCACGATGTTCGGCGCGGGCGGCGCCAGCACGGCATCGGCCGACCACGCCAACATCATCAATGCCGCCGGCTCCGGCGGCATCGGAACGGGCGGGCTCACCGAATTCCTGTCCTCGACCACCGCGGGCAACGCGACCATCACCACCCGGGATGGCGGCGGCGTGTTCTTCTTCGAGACCAGCAGCGGCGGCACCGCGCGCTTCATCACCGAGGCCGGCGGCGCGTTCGACATCTCGCAACTGACCGCAGCGGGCATGACAGCGGGTTCGATCGAAGGGGCCGGCACCTATTATCTCGGCGACAGGCAACTGACGGTTGGCGGCAACAACCTGTCGACCACGGTGAGCGGCGTGATTTCCGACGGCTCCTGCGGTTGCTTCGGTCCGGGCGGCGTCGGCGGCTCGCTGGTCAAGGTCGGCTCGGGCACCCTGACCCTGTCGGGCGTCAACCTCTACACCGGCGCCACCGACATCAACGGCGGCACGCTGTCGGTCAATGGTTCGATCGCACTGTCGTCGCTCACCGTCAACACTGGCGGCACGCTGGGCGGCAATGGCATTGTCGGCAACACGCTGATCAGCGGCGGCACGCTGTCGCCGGGCAATTCCATCGGCACGCTGACCGTGCAGGGCAGCCTCGTCTTCACGGCGGCGGCGTCCTATCTGGTCGAGGCCTCGACGGCGGCCTCCGATCTCACCCGCGTGACCGGCACGGCGACCCTCGGCGGCGCCACAGTCAATGCGAGCTTCGCTCCGGGCAGCTATGTCGCCAGGCAGTACACCATCGTCAGCGCCACCGGCGGCGTGATCGGCAGCTTCGCCAGCCAGGTCAACACCAACCTGCCCTCCAACTTCACCCCGTCCCTCGTCTATGACGCCAACAATGCGTACCTCAAGGTGACGCTGGACTACACTTCGTCGGCGTCCGGCAGCCTCAACACCAACCAGCGGAATGTCGCCAATGCGCTGGTCAATTCCTTCAATGCCAATGCCAGCATTCCGCTGGCATTCGGGACGCTGACGCCGGCCGGCCTGACGCTGGCCTCGGGCGAACTGGCGACCGGCGTGCAGCAAACCAGCTTTGACGCCATGAACCTGTTTCTCGGCCTGCTCACCGATCCCTTCGTGGCTGGGCGCGGCGACCCGTTCGGGCCCGCACCGGCGGCCGCCTTCGCTGCTGAGGCCGCGGCGCCGGCCTATGCCTCGAGCGGCCGCGCATTGAGCCAGGGCGAGCGCGACGCCTATGCCGCTATCTATCGCAAGGCGCCGGCACCGCCGATCAGTTTCGAGCAGCGCTGGAGCGTCTGGGCGGCGGGTTTTGGCGGCTCACAGACGACGCAGGGCAACAGCGCATTGGGATCGGCCGCGGCCACCGACCGCGTCTACGGCGCGGCGGTGGGCGCCGACTACCGGATCTCGCCCGCCACCCTCGCGGGCTTCGCGCTGGCCGGCGGCGGCACCAGTTTCGGCCTCGCGGACCGGCCCGGTTCGGGACGCTCCGATCTGTTCCAGGCCGGCGCCTTCGTCCGCCACGCCGCCGGCCCGGCCTATCTGTCCGCAGCCCTCGCCTATGGCTGGCAGGATGTCACCACCGACCGCAGTGCGACCGGGGCCGACCGACTGCTTGCGCAGTTCAACCCGAACGCATTCTCCGGACGCCTGGAGAGCGGCTATCGGCTGGCGACGCCGGCGGGCGGCCTGACGCCCTACGCCGCGGGCCAGTTCACCACGCTGTATCTGCCGGCCTATGCGGAGCAGGCCGCGGCCGGCCCCGGCACCTTCGCGCTCAGCTATAGTGCGCGCGACGTCACCGCGTCGCGCAGCGAACTCGGCCTGCGCAGCGACGCTTCGGCGGCGGTCGGCGACGGCCTGTTCACGCTGCGTGGCCGGCTCGCCTGGGCTCACAACTTCAACACCGACCGCACCATCGGAACGACCTTCCAGACCCTGCCCGGCGCCTCGTTCGTGGTGGCCGGCGCCGCCCAGGCCCACGACTCCGCCCTCACCTCGGCCTCAGCCGAGATGCAGTTCGCCAGCGGGCTGTCGCTGGCCGCCACGTTTGAAGGGGAGTTCTCCGACGTCAGCCGCTTCTATGCGGGCAAGGGCGTCGTGCGCTACGCCTGGTAACAGGCGCGTCGCCGGCCGGACCGGTCAGGCCTGACGTTCCGGGGTGCGGACGATGAGGCCGTCCAGCGCGTCGGTGACCTTGATCTGGCACGACAGCCGGGAATTCGGCCGCACGTCGTAGCCGAAATCCAGCATGTCTTCTTCCATCGGCGTCGGCGGGCCGACCTTCTCCTGCCAGGCTTCGTCGACATAGACGTGACAGGTCGCACAGGCGCAGGCGCCGCCGCATTCGGCCTCGATGCCCGGAATGGCGTTGCGAATCGCCGCCTCCATCACGGTGGCGCCGTTCTCGACGTCGATGGTGCGGGTTTCGCCGGTGTGATCGACAAAGTTTATCTTGGCCATGATGCTCGCGCTGCAGGAAGGGAGAGACAGGCTGTCCTATAACGGGTCGATCCGGATCGCGCCAGCGCTCCGCGGCAAAACCTGAATCCGGCGTCAGATCGCTCAGGAGCGATTCAGGATCCGGTCGATCGCCAGCCGGGCCTCGGTCACCGTATCGGCGAGGGTCATCAGCGGTCGGGCGCCATCGTCGTCATTGCGCAGCGTGGTCTCCAGCCATTCCGCGGCATCGGCGACCCGGAACGCGCCGATCGCCATCGCCGAGCCCTTCAGGGTATGCGCCAGATCGGCGGCATTGGGCGGCGATCCGGCGAGGAGGTCCATCAGGCTGGCCGACTGGCCGGCGAACATCGCCAGCACTTCGCGCTCGAGGCTGCGATCGCCGAGCGTCATGCGCGCGAGGTGGGCGCGATCGATCGGACCGTCATCGGGAGCAAGCGGCGGCGACGGCATCCAGTGAACCTGTTCCATGTGCAGTGGCATGATGATGGCCCAACCTGGCTGTCGCCGGGCAATCCGGCGCGCGATTTTGGTCAGCCAATCACAACAGTGGTTAACGGAACGTTTCGCGTACAAGTCGCAAGTTTGCCGTTTTTCGGCCGGAACCTCGCCACGTTCCCGTCGCGACGCGGGAATTGCGAGCTACACAAAGGGCTTGGGACGCCGCGACGTTAACGATGATTAAGATTGTCTTAATCGAATCCATTTCATTCGAGCCACCAAGCCAATAGGATGTTTGCGGAAGTAGTGGACAAGCCGGGCGACCGGTAGTTTTCGCCGTCATCCGCGGGGGTGCATCCGGGTTTTCCCGATATGCAGGATGACGGTGCGGGGCTTCCAGATGCGTAAAACAAGGGGCGTGGACTGAACATGGCAAACAATCCGAAAAAGGCCAAGGATCCCACCGAAGTCGCTCTCTCTGCCATTCAGGAAGCACTGAACATCAGCGACGTGCCGGTGGTCGAGCGCGACCAGACCTTTGTTTCACGCGACAACGCGCCGGCCAATGCGGCGCCCGCCTATGACGAGAATTCATTCGACGCGCGGATGAGCGCCGAGCGCCCCGCCTTCGACACCGTCGAGGACACGCGCTTCGCCCGCCGCCCCGCGAATGACGACCGCGAAACCATCGGGCAGATCCTGCAGGCGATCCAGAAGGGACGCCCCGCCCGCAACGTCTACACGCTGGCCACCTTGTTCGCCTGCGTCTGGGTGGTCGGCGCAGGCCTCCTGACCGTCGCCTTCCTGCCCTCGCTGCAGGCCTTCATCGGCCAGGGCTCGGGCGGCACGCTGGCGCTGGCCGGCCTCGCGGTGCTGTTCTTCGCCCCCGTGCTGCTGTTCTACTTCCTCGCCAGCCTCGCCTGGCGCGGCCAGGAACTGCGCATGATCGCCCAGTCGATGGCCCAGGTGGCGATCCGCTTCTCCGAGCCCGAAGGCGCCGCCAGCGATTCCATGGTCACCGTCGGCCAGGCGATCCGCCGCGAGGTCGCCGCCATGGGCGACGGCGTCGAGCGCGCCATCGCGCGCGCCGGCGAACTCGAGACCCTGGTCGCCAACGAAGTCTCGGCGCTGGAGCGCGCCTATTCCGACAACGAAGTGCGCATCCGCGCGCTGCTGCAGGACATCGCGCATCAGCGCGACAACCTGGTCGGCCAGGCCGAGCAGGTTCGGTCAGCCATTTCCGGCGTGCAGATCGACCTGCGCCACGACATCGCGCTGATCTCCGACGCCATCGCGTCGCGCGTCGACGAAGTCGCCAAGAGCATCACCGGCGCGCTGGAAGAGCGCGGCGAACACATCACGCGTGCGCTCGGCAATGCCGGCGACAACATGATCCTGGCGCTCGGCGAGCGCGGCGGCGACCTGCTCGACCGTCTCGAAGAGGCTTCGGCCGAGACCACCCGCGCGGTGCTCGACGCCAGCGAGCGCCTGACCACCAGCCTGAACTTCAAGACCGGCCACGTGCACGACGAATTCGTCGATCTCGCCGACCGCGTCCACGACATGCTGAACGAGCGCATCGACCGCATCACCAGCGAGTTCGAGACCCGCTCGTCGGGCATCGTCGATCGCGTCTCCGATCGCACCGAGCAGGTCCACGACTCCCTGAAGAACTCCAGCGACTCCCTGCTGCTCGAGCTCGAGCTGCGCAGCGGCGACCTGGTCAGCAAGATCGACGAGGCCGGCAACCGTCTCGCCACCCGCATCATCGACAGCGGCGACAAGGCCTCGGAGGCGCTCGACGTCACCGTCAATGCGCTGGTCGCCAAGGTCGCCAGCCAGACCGAGACCGCGCACGACACCATCAGCCTGCAGATGAGCGCCTTCGACGAACTGGTGAAGGAACAGGGCTCCGAACTCGCCGAGAAGTTCGCCCGCGACTCCGGCACGCTGGGCGCCCTGATCACCCGCCACATCTCGGAATTCGACCGCACCGTGAAGACCTTCGGCGGCGAAGTCGTCGAGCGGCTCGGACAGCGCACCCAGGACATCTCGGAGACGCTCAAGACCTACGTCGACACCTTCGACACCCGCCTGACCTCGAACGGCGGCCAGATCACCGCTTCGCTCGACCAGCGCCTGCTGCAGTTCGAAACCACCTTCGAATCCCGCGTCAGCGGCCTCGACGCGTCGCTGGACAGCCGCATCAAGTCGTTCGATGAGACCGTCGACGGCCGGCTCAGGGGCCTGGAAGAGACATTCGACGCGCGTGCCCAGTCGGTCACCGCCACCATCGACCACCGCATCGAGACGCTGTCGTCGTCGCTGTCGGACGGCGCCACCCAGGCGGTGAGCTCGATCGACGCCCGGCTCAGCCATCTGACCAGCGCCCTGACCGACGGTGCCAGCGAGGCCGTCAATGCCATCGACAGCCGGCTGACCCATCTGACGACGGCACTGACCCAGGGCGCCGACGTTGCCGTGTACTCCATCGACCAGCGGCTGGTCCGCCTGACCACCGCGCTGGCGGACGGCGCCAGCCACGCCGTCAGCACGATCGACGCGCGCCTGAACCACCTCACCTCGTCGATCACCGAGGGCGCGGTGCAGGCGATCTACTCGATCGACTCGCGGCTCGCCGAGCTTACCTCCACGCTCACCGACGGCACGACGCAGGCGATCGCGGCAATCGACCACCGCATCGCCGATGTCACCGCGACCATCGACGACCGCAGCACCCATCTGGCGGACACCGTTACCGCCCGCTTCCAGACCATCCACCAGACCCTCGAAGGTCGCGTCGGCTCGGTGGTCACCGATATCGATCTGCGCGTCGGCCAGTTCGAGGAACTGTTGGGCTCGCGCATCGAGGCCGTCGCCGGCCGCATCGAGACGTCGGGCCGCCAGGCCAGCGAGTCGCTGATGACCCGCGCCGAGGAATTGTCCGCCGGCATCAAGTCGCATGTCGAGGACGCCGAACGTTCGCTCACCCATCTGGTGGTCAACACCAGCGAGACCATCCAGGCCGGCGCCCGCGCCGCCCAGGAGTCGCTGTTCAGCGTCTCGACGGATGTCGGTGCGCAGTTGCGGCTCACCTCCACAGACGTCGAGCAGACGCTGACCAATGTCGGCAGCAATGCCGCGAATGCGATCCTCAACAGCGCCCGCGACGCGCAGGCCACGCTGATGACCGCGTCCAGCGATGCCGCCAGCCAGATCAAGTCGCTGTCGGTCGATGTCGAGCGCACGCTGTCCGAGGCCGGTTCCGCCACCGCGACGTCGATGATCGCCGGCGCCCGCGACGCCCAGAACACCCTGGTCGCCACCTCGACGGAAGTCGCCCAGCAGATCCAGTCGCTGTCCGCCGATATCGAGCGCAGCCTGACCGCGGCCGGCACCGCCACCGCCGACTCGGTGCTGACCGGCGCCCGCGCCGCGCAGTCGACCCTGGTCACCGCCTCCAGCGACGCCTCGCAGCAGCTCAAGACGCTGGCGGCCGATGTGGAGCGCACCCTGACCGCTGCCGGCACCGCCACTGCCGACTCCATCCTGGCCAGCACGCGCGGCGTGCAGACCTCGCTGATCAACGCCTCCTCGGAAGCGTCGAACCAGGTCCGCAATCTCGCCGCCGATATCGAGCGCAGCCTCACCATGGCCGGCAGTTCCACCGCGGAGTCGATCGTCTCCAGCGCCCGCGAGGCGCAGGCCACGCTGGCCTCGACCTCCGCCGAGGTCTCGGCGCAGGCCAGGTCGCTCGCCGCTGACATCGAACGCAGCCTGACCTCCGCCGGCAGCCTGTCGGCGGAATCCATGGTCACCGGCGCCCGCGAGGCGCAGTCGACCCTGGTCGCCGCGTCTTCGGATGCCGCCAGCCACGTCAAGTCGCTGGCCATCGACGTCGAACGCACGCTGTCGGCCGTGGGTGCCGACACCGCCGCGTCGATCCTGAGCAGCGCCCGCGAGGCGCAGACCGCGCTGGCCACCGCCTCCACCGAGGCCGCCAGCCAGGTCAAGGCGATCTCGGCCGACATCGAGCGCTCGCTGTCCACCGCCGCCGCCAGCACCTCGGACAATATCCAGGCCAGCGCGCTCGGTGCCCAGACCTCGCTGGTGAGCGTCTCCAACGAAGTGTCGGCCAAGATGAAGTCGGCCTCGTCGGAGATCGAACGATCGGTATTCGCCGCCACCGGCAGCTTCGGTTCGACCATGACCGGCAAGACCGACGAGATCGTCACCTACGTGCAGCAGCAGACCGATCGTCTGTCGCAGATGATCGACGCCAAGCGCGGTTCGCTGGTCGATGCGCTGGGCAACAAGACCAACCAGCTCACCGTCGACATCGACCGCGTCACCGCCGACGCGCTGAAGGCCATCGAGACCCGCGGCCACACCTTCGCGCAGTCGATGGTCACCAACTCGTCGGACGTGTCGCGCAGCATCACCACCGCTGGCGAAATCGCGACCAACGCGGTCAACAAGTCGCTGAAGGATCTCGAGCAGACCTCGCGCTCGGCCATCGAGCAGTCGCGCCAGGTCTCGATCGCCGCGGTCACCGAAATGCAGGAGACCAGCAAGATCCTGCGCACCGACACGGTCGCTCTGTTCGAGCGGCTGCGTGAGGGCAACATCCTGCTGCAGGAAGTGCTCACCGGCGCCCATGACAACCTGAACTCGCTGGAGCGCGCGCTGGTCACCCGCGTCGCCGACTTCGTCACCACCATGAACGACGTCACCTCGCGCAACGGCCTGGCCACCCAGACCCTGGAAGACCAGCTCACCGTCTTCACCTCCAAGACCTCGAAGGCGCTGGGCGATCTCGGCGAACTCTCGAGCCAGTTCGAGAACCACGGCAATGCACTGGTCGAGGCCGCCGCACTGGTCGAGCAGAGCAACCGCAGCGCCACCGCGTCGCTGGGCGACCGCAAGGCCGCGCTGGAATCGCTGGTCACCACCATCGACCTGCGCACCACCGATCTCGATCAGCGGCTGACCCGCTTCACCGGCCTGCTCGATGAATCGCTGGCGGCCGCCGAAGAGCGCGCCCGCGACATCGCCCGCGTGGTGGCGGAGACTGCCGGCGCGGGATCCGCGGCGATCACCCGCCAGTTCGAGGCCGTTCGCGCCTCCGCCGAGGAGGAACGTCGCCTGACGTCGGAGGCCATGAACGAGATCTACCAGCAGGGCACCCAGGAAGCCGATGCGATGTTCAAGCAGTCGGCCGACAAGTTCGCCAGCATGGTGCAGGCCATGAAGATGATGGCCTCGGAAATGCACAACGAGCTGGAACAGACCCGCGGCGAGCTGCGCCGGGGCGTGCTGGAAATGCCGCAGGAAGCCGCGGAAAGCACCGCGCAGATGCGCAAGGTCATCGTCGACCAGATCGAGGCGCTGGCCGAGCTGAACCGCATCGTCGCCCGTCACGGCCGCGGCCTCGACGTGGTCAGTGCTGGCCGCGCCAGCGTGCAGCGTGAAGAAGAGCCTGTCATGGCCACCGCCGGCGGCCGCAGCGAGGCGATGTCCCGTCCCGCGCCG
>DATCUS010000206.1:0-28846 GCA_036561845.1 Tardiphaga sp.
TGGCAGGCGCCGTGGCAACCGCACCGACAGGCGCCGCGGCGACCACCGGCTGTGCGGCAACCGGTGCAGCTGCAACGGCGGACCGCGCCGACGGCACGGTGACCTTGGAGCCGATCTTCAACTGCGCCTTGGTGTCGAGACCATTGGCCCGCGCCAGATCGGCGACCGGCACGTGATTGCGACGGGCAATGCTGTTCAGCGTGTCGCCGCTGTTGACCACGTGAACGGAGGCCGGTCCGGCCACCGGCGCCGCCATTGCCACCGGCTTGGCGGCGGGAACGGCAAGCGGAGCCGGCGCGGCAGCGGCAGTCTGGCGCGGAATGATCAGTTGCTGGCCCGGCGACAGCGCGCGCGGTCCCTTGTAGCCATTGGCCTGCAGGATGGCTGCCGACGACACATTGTAACGGCGCGACAGGGTCTCGAGCGTATCAGACGTACCGACAATGATCTTGGTGCCGCCATCGCGGGCCAGACCGTTGGTGGCGGCGATGGATTTCGGCGCGACGGTGCCGGTGGCCTCCATCGGTGAATGGGTCGGCGGTGTATACGACGCCAGGCCGCGCCCGCCGCCCGAAACCGGTTCCGCGGTCGTTGCGGCAGCCATCGGGCGCCCCGTCGGATAGGATTGCGCCGGCGCAATCGGCGGCGGCAAGGCCTGCGACTGATATTGCGGCTGCGGCTGATACTGCGGGCGCTGATATTGCGGCAGCTCACTGCGCTGGACCGGCGCCGTCGGCACCGGCCGCGGCACCGAGCCGGTGGTCTCGCCCTGCCAGCCGAAGCCGCGGGACTGACCGGAATCAAAACTGGGATTTTGCGATAGTCGCGTCTGCATGTCGGCGCTACAGCCGGCAAAACCGATCGACATCAGCGCCAGCACCGCAACCTGCGGGGCGCGGCGCGAGCAAAGCAACTCGACAACGCTGGACATGGGTTACTCACTCATACGCAACAACTACTTACTGAAAAGACTAAACACCGTCTGCGTTACCAAGCCTTTAACCCTGCCAACAGGACGCCGCCGGCGCGCCGAACTTTCGTCAGAGTTCGCGCGCAATGCCGGGCAGCGCCGGCACAAACCTCACATCCACCAGCGGTTTTCGCTCCAGGCCCTCGGCCGTCTTGCGGACCCGGACCAGGGTCTGGACGCCGTTGGGCGGCCCGACCGGCGCGATCAGGATACCGTCGGGCTCGAGCCGGTCGGTCAGCGCCGCCGGGACATCGGCCATCGCCGCGGTCACCATGATGCGGTCGAAGGCGCCGAGATTGGCTGGCAGGTCGAAGCCGTCGCCGAGCATCACCTCGATATTGTGCAGATCCAGCTTTTCCAGTCGTGACCGCGCAGTGTCCGCCAATGTCCGGAACCGCTCCACACTGAGGACGCTCTTGCAAAGATGTGCCAGAACCGCGGCCTGGTAGCCCGAGCCGGTGCCGATTTCCAGCACGCGATGGGTCGGCTTGAGCTGCAATTGCTCGGTCATATAGGCGACCACGAAGGGCTGGCTGATGGTCTGGCCGCAGGCGATCGGCAGCGCGGTGTCGCGCCAGGCTTCGGCGCGGTCGGCGGCCGGCACGAAGGCCTCGCGCGGAATCGCGTCCATCGCCCGCAGCACGTGCTGGTCGCTGATGCCGCGACGGCGCAACGACAGCTGGAACAGCATCTTTTCGGGCGGCGGACTTCCGGACGACATGGCAAACCTCACGCAACACCTGCTTGATCGATTCCCTCCATTAGCGCAGATAGGTTGACGCAATTTCAGCGCGGCGACGGCGAACCGGCAGGTCGGGATCCCCAGAGGGAACCAGTGCCGATCGAGATCGTTGCACGACGGGGCCTTGATCAGGCAATTCATTCAGGCTTGTCATCTCGCGCCATCGGCGATTTGGTCGCCTCACATGTGGTCGGAACGAGACAACGTCGTGATTGCGTTCAATCCCATAATTTGCGATTTTAGCGCAGAATGATGCAAGGAATTCGACCATGACTGCTGCGAAGCCGCCGGGCGGCTTGGTCTTCCTCGTCGAAGACGAGGTGATGATCCGCATGATGGTCGCCGACATGCTCGACGAACTCGGCTACAGCGTGGCCGCCGAAGCCGGCGAGATCAACGAGGCCATTCGCCTGGCCGAGATCACCGAATTCGACATCGCCATCCTCGACGTCAACGTCAACGGCAAGGTGATTTCCCCGGTCGCCGATGTGATCCAGGCCCGCAACCGCCCGTTCGTGTTCGCCACCGGCTACGGCGCCCAGGGCCTGCCCGAAAACTACCGCGACCGTCCCACCCTGCAGAAGCCGTTCCAGATGGAAACCCTGGCCCAGGTGCTGGCCAGCACGCTGAAGGGCGTCGCGGTTTAGGCTACCCAAATTGACAACTGACTAATCGACGTCATCCTCGCCGAAACGCAATTGCGTTTCGGCTGGAGGCGCTCGCGTAGCGAGCCTCGAAGGACGACGGCGATGGGTGTTTTCGTCTACATGCTGCGCTGCTCAGACGGCTCGTACTACGTGGGCAGCGCGACCGGCGACGATCTCGAGCCTCGCATTCAGCAGCACAATTCCGGATCTTACAAAGGCTACACCTATTCAAGGCGCCCGGTCGTGGTCGTGTGGTCGGATTATTTCGAGCGGATCACCGATGGCATCGCCGCCGAACGCCAGATCAAGGGCTGGAGCCGCGCCAAGAAGGAAGCTTTGATCCGGTCTGACTGGGCAGCGCTGCAACAACTCTCGCGACGACGTGGCGGCAAAGAGCGATGAGCATGCATCCTTCGAGGCTCGCCCTGCGGGCGAGCGCCTCAGGATTACGGCGGTGTTTGGGACCCCTTCCCGAAGGCGCAACAATCTCAGCCGTCATCCTGAGGTGCGCGCTCTTGCGCGCCTCGAAGGATGGGCCGCAAGCCCGACCGTCCCTACCCCAGCGTCTTCGTCAGCGCATCGGAGAACACGTCATCGGTGCGGTCCAGCCGCAGCGGGGTCACCGAGACGAAGCGCGCGGCAAGGGCTGCGAGATCGGTGCCTTCGGCCGGCGTGTCGGCCACCGCGACGCGCTCGAAGCCGATCCAGAAATACGGATTGCCGCGGCCGTCGCGGCGCTCGTCGACGCGCAGGAATCCCTGGTTGCGCTTGCCCTGCCGGGTCACCATCACGCCCTGCACTTCCTCCGGCGCGCAGGCCGGGAAGTTGACGTTGATCACGGTGTTCTTCGGCACGCCGGCGGCGAGCACCTTGCTGATGATGCCGGGCGCAAATTTCAGCGCCGATTCCCACAGCGGCTTGTGGCGGGTCTCGAGGCTGAATTCCTGGCTCAGGGCAAACGACGGCAGGCCGAGAATGGTGCCTTCCAGCGCGCCGGCGATCGTGCCGGAATAGACCACGTCCTCGGCGACGTTGCGGCCCTTGTTGACCCCGGACAGAACGAGGTCCGGCTGCTTGTCGAGCAGGATGTGCCGCGCCCCCATGATCACGCAATCGGTCGGCGTGCCCCGCACCGCGAAATGCCGCGGGCCGATTTCACGCAGCCGCAGCGGATCGTTCAGCGACAGCGAATGCGACACGCCGGACTGGTCGAGTTCCGGCGCCACCACCCAGACGTCGTCGGACAATTCCCCGGCGATCTGCTCGAGAATTTTCAGGCCCGGTGCGTGAATGCCATCGTCATTGGTACAGAGAATTCGCATTCGCGCGCCTTTTCAAGGGTCATTGGGCAGCCAGGGCCGGGCAGCGGACTTTTGCCAGCACGTGGCCGGTCTTGCCAAGCTAATTTTCCCCGGTCGGCCAGCCCGTACCTTCCGCCGATCACTGCCGGAACCTTCCCGCCCGAACCCGGTTTTGTCAGGCAAGTCCGCTGTCGATGGACGTCCGGGGCGCGAAAGGGCGGCCGAGACCGGTTGCGCTCGCCCCGCCGGGACCGCGCAAATGGCGACCGAACGACTTCGCAGGTTGATGAATGCAGGGATGCCGCCGCTTCTGATCGCGGCGCTGGCCGGCTGGATGTGGGTGGAATCGCGCAACTACCCCGCTGCGCCCTCGCCGCCTGCGCCGCCACCCGGCGTCGTTCTGGCCAGTGCGGTGGATGACGATGGGTCCGAGTCGGATACCACTTCGGCTCTGCCGACCAGCCGCCCAGCGGCGCCGGAGGCCACTGAATCCCTGCAGCGCCTCAGCATTATCAGGCAATCGTTCCGCCGCGGCGGACTTGGCGCGAAAGCGCTGATGACCTTCACCATCCGCAACCGCAACGATTATGCCGTCAAGGATCTCGAATTGCTGTGCGCGTTTCGCGGGCGCGACGGGCGCGTCGTCACCGAGCGCCGCCGTACCATCGCCGACACCGTGGAGCCGAAAAGCCGCAAGGCATTTCCGATGATCCATGTCGGCCACGTCAGCATCACGGCAGCCAGGGCAAAATGCCGGTTGCTGGCCGCAGTGCGGGTGTGATGCCGAACGAGGTCAGTTGGAACTACCCAGCCGAAGACAAGGCGGGCTTGTTGACGTCATTGCTTGCAAGTCGCGCGGCGCGCGCCTTGCCATCGGCTCAGAAACAGAGGCCCAGCATCTTGACCGCGCAGTCGCGCGGCGCCCGCTTCGCAGGCTTGTCCTTGCCCGCTCCCTTTGCGGCAACCAGCGCCGGCGGCTTCGCTTTGGGCCTGGGCTTCTCGTAAGCGCCGGCGATCACCATCGCCCAATAGGTCTTCCCACTGGCGCTTTTGGCGTTAGCGATGCCGACTTTCGAAGCGTCTTTCAGCAGCAGATTGCGGCGGTGGCCGGACGAATTGATCCACTGCCCGAGCGTGCGCGGAAAATCGGCGTAGCCATAGGCGATGTTCTCGGCGGCGCTGCCGGCCTTGGACGGCGCCACGCGCACGGTGAAATTGCCGGCGACATCGTGATCGAGTACGTCCTTCGCCGCCATCGCCGACGCCTGCTGCTGCGCGATCACGTTCAGCGTCGCATCAAGCGTCACCGGGCCCTCGCCGTTCCTGGCGCGGAACTGCGAGATCAGTTCGGCGGACGAAGATTGCGCCAGTGCCGGCGCAAGCGGCGCGATCAGCAAGGCGAACAGCGCCAGCGCGGCCGGCGCGATCCGCAATGCCGTGCGAAAGATCCTCACGCGGCGGCGATCGTTTTCAGCCCGCCCATATAGGGCTGCAGAACCGTCGGCACGGCGATCGAGCCGTCCTCCTGCTGATAGGTTTCCATCACCGCGATCAACGCGCGGCCAACCGCGGTGCCGGAGCCGTTCAGCGTGTGCACGAAGCGCGGCTTGCCGTCCGGGCCGCGCGAACGGGCGTCCATGCGGCGGGCCTGGAAGTCGCCGCACACCGAGCACGACGAGATCTCGCGATAGGCGCCGCCGTCGCCCTGCCCGGGCATCCACACCTCGATGTCATAAGTCTTCTGCGCGGCGAAGCCCATGTCGCCGGTGCACAGGGTCATGACACGATAGTGCAGTTCGAGCCGGCGCAGCACTTCCTCGGCGCAGGCCAGCATGCGCTCGTGCTCGTTGCTGCTCTCTTCCGGCGTGGTCACCGAGACCAGTTCGACCTTGGTGAACTGGTGCTGCCGGATCATGCCGCGCGTATCGCGGCCGGCGGCTCCCGCCTCGGCACGAAAGCACTGCGTCAGCGCGGTCATGCGCAGCGGCAGCTCCTTTTCGTCGAGGATGGATTCGCGGACGAGATTTGTCAGCGGCACTTCGGCGGTGGGGATGAGCCACAGACGATTTTCATACTCTAGCTTTCCCTTGGCTTCTTCCACCGCAAGGTCAAGCAATTCTGGAATACTGAGTGGGTAACCAGCATCGCGATGCTTTAGATCATAGGACGAACAAAACTTCAGAACTTCGGTCTTAAATCGGTCTTGAGCTTCGATCTCGTCCGATTTGCGAGACGTGGCGAATTGATCATCTTCGAACTTCGGAAGCTGCGCCGTTCCGAACATCGCATCGTCGCGCACCAGCAACGGCGGGTTCACTTCCATATAGCCGTGCTCGTTGGTGTGCAGGTCGAGCATGAACTGGCCGATCGCCCGCTCCAGCCGCGCCAGACCCTTCTTCAGCACGACAAAGCGCGCGCCCGACAGTTTGGCCGCCGCTTCGAAATCCATGAAGCCCATGGCCACGCCGAGATCGTCATGCGGCTTTGGCGTAAACGCGTAGTTGCGCTTGGCGCCGAACTGGTGGCGCACGATGTTGCCGTGTTCGTCGCTGCCTTCGGGCACTTCGGCGAGCGGCAGATTCGGGATTTCGGCGAGCGCCGTCTTCAACTGCTCCTCAGCGGCCTTCACCGCGGCTTCCATCGCCGGCATGGTGGTCTTGAGTTCGGTGACCTCGGCCATCAGCGCGTCGGCGCGCGCATTGTCCTTGGTCTTCTTGGCCTCGCCGATTTCCTTGGACGCCGCATTGCGCCGCGCCTGCGCCTGCTCCGACGCCAAGATCGCCGTCCGCCTCTGCTCATCGATCGCCATCAGCGACGCCGCCAAAGGCGCCAGCCCGCGCCGCTTCAGCGCGGCGTCAAAAGCCTCGGGATTGTCGCGGATCGCTTTGATGTCGTGCATGGCGGGGGTCCTGAGCAAAAGTGGCCCTGAGTACCCCGAATGGCACCGATTTGGAACATCAAATGGCAGGAGTCTGGAGTGGTCAACGAAGTCGAAACAGGAATCCAACCAAGGCAACCGCAAGGCCGACGCTCGCGACGACGATTCCGCCAAGCCGCACCGTTAGCTGCAAGGCCATCTTGTCGATAGTAGCCTGTAAGTCGTTTCGAGTAGCCAACAGCCTCAAATCCAGCTCGGACTTGACCGCGTAGAGATCAGATTTCGTCACCAGTTCGGTCATGATGAAGTCTCGTGCCGCCTCGGCATGTGCCTCAGCCTGATCGCTCGCCACGCCGGCGTCGCGCAGCCGCTTTGAATAGCCGAGCGTATCAAAAGCGAAGGCCATCGTCACCTCCTCATTCGCGACCTTGGTGCCATATACAACCCAAGATAGATTTCGTTTGATGAGGAAGCAAGCGCGACAGCGCTGTCTGCAGGATGGGTTGAGCCCTTCGTTACGATGGAGTTCGCGAAAACGCTCAACCCATCCTACGTCCCTATTCCGCCGGCGTGACGTCCGGCGGCGTGCCGGCAGCAGCCGCCTTCGCGGCGGCGGCCTTGGCGGCGTTCTTTTCGACCATGCCGACGGCGATGATCGAGCCCTCGTAGAGCACCAGCAGCGGGATCGCCAGCGAGGCCTGGCTGATGACGTCGGGCGGCGTCAGCACCGCGGCGATGACGAAAGCGACGACGATGAAATAGCGGCGCTTCTCCTTCAACTGCTTGGCGGTGATCACGCCCATGCGGCCGAGCAAGGTCAGCACAACCGGCAGCTGGAACGCGACGCCGAAGGCAAAGATCAGCGACATCATCAGCGACAGGTATTCGCCGACTTTCGGCAGCAGCTGGATCTGGGCGGTCTCCGAACTGCCGGTCTGCTGCATGCCCAGCGAGAAGCGGATCAGCATCGGCAGCACCAGGAAATAAACCAGCAGCGAGCCGAGCGCGAAGAACACCGGCGTCGCGATCAGGTACGGCAGGAACGCGCCGCGTTCGTGCTTGTAGAGGCCGGGCGCCACGAACATGTAGATCTGCGCGGCGATGATCGGGAACGAGATGAAGCCGGCGCCGAACATCGCCAGCTTGAGCTGGGTCAGGAAGTATTCGAGCAGCGCGGTGTAGATGAACTTGGAATTTTCGGGGCCGGCGACCCACACGAACGGCCAGACCAGCACGTTGTAGATCTGCTTGGCGAAGAAGAAGCAGAAGATGAACGCCACGGCGAAGGCCAGCAGCGCCTTGATCAGCCGCGACCGCAGCTCGATCAGGTGATCCATCAGCGGCGCCTTGGAGGCTTCGATGTCCTCGGCGCTCATGATGCGCGTGTATCCTTGGTGAGTTCGGGATCGGCCAGCGCGTGGGTTTCGGCCACGACAGGAAGTCCGGCCGGCGTATCGGGTGTCACGGCCTGCACTTCCTGCGTGATGGCCAGCGGCTCCATCTGGGCGGCATGGGCCTCGGCCTCGACAAAAGTCTCCGGCGTCGGCGGCTCCGGCGTGGTCGGCGTCGCCACGGGCGTGTCGATGTTCTCGATCTTGTCGATGGTCATGGCGTCGCTGACGTCCCTGGTCAGCGAGGTCATGATGTTGTTCTTGGAGAATCCGGAGGCGGTGTCCTTGATGTCGTCGAAGGCCTTCTTGACGTCGGCCATCTCGGCTTCGCGCATCGCCTCGTTGAACTGGCCCTGGAACTCGGACGCCATCTTGCGCGCCTTGCCCATCCATTGTCCGACCATGCGCAGCACGCCGGGCAATTCCTTCGGGCCGATGGCGATCAGCGCGACCACCGCGATGACGACCAGTTCACTCCACCCGATGTCGAACATGAAAACTTCCGCTCACGCGAGGCCCGTTGCCCGGATATCAGGCGCCCCGCGTCCCCTCAACTGGCCCGCCACAAAGCGACCGCAAGACCTAAGCCCTGCCACCGGTTTGCCGCAAGCCGTCACACCGCGTTCAGACAGCCTTGCTGCCGACATCGGAACGCGCGGCCGGCTGCGGCGGCACATTGTCGATGGTGCGGACCGGCTCGGCGGGCTTTTCCGCCACCTTGTCGTCGTCCTGCATGCCCTTCTTGAAGGCCTTGATGCCCTGGGCGACGTCACCCATCAGGTCGGAAATCTTGCCGCGCCCGAAAAGCAGCAGGACCACCCCGATCACCACGATCCAGTGCCAAATGCTGAGTGAACCCATCCTGCAATCCTCCAAGCGTCAGGCCGGTTGCCCGGCCCCAATCTGACCGGAACGTAGGCGCAGGAGGTGGCAAAAACAAGGACTTACACCTGCGTGAAATCGCTGATAACGCCGCAGGCCGCAGGGATCGTTAATCCCGGCGCCGGGCGTCGCCGCCCGGCCGTCAGGATCAGCTTTCGCTGTCCTTTTCCGGCTTTGCTTCGTCGTCTTCGACGGCGTCCGGATCGGCGGTGCCTGTGTCGGTCGCCTCGGTTTCGATTTCGTCTGCCGCGGCGGCGTCGGCAGCCGCAACTTCTGTCTCCAGCGCCTCGGACTCGGCCAGTTCCGCTTCGGTCTCTTCGACGTCGAGCGCCTCGGATTCCTCGAGGTCTTCGGCTTCCAGATCTTCCAGCGTCAGTGCCGCAGCCTCGCTGACCTCGGCTTCGATTTCGACTTCGACCGACTCGGCTTCGAATGCGACGGCATCCACGGATTCGACGGCTTGCGGCGCGGCAGCAGTCGGATCCTCGAACTCCAGCTCGGCGGCCGGCGCCAGCATCAGCTGCAGATCGTCGATTTCCAGCGGATCTTCGTCATCACGCAGGGCAGGATCGTCGGACGGATTGGGCACGCTGAAGCCCGAGGGCAGCCGCGAATCCAGCAGGCCAGTGCCCTTCAGCTCTTCCAGGCCCGGCAGATCGCCGAGCGCTTCGAGGCTGAACTGCGACAGGAAGCTTTCGGTGGTGCCGAAGGTCAGCGGCCGGCCCGGCGTCTTGCGACGGCCGCGCGGCCGGATCCAGCCGGTCTCAAGCAGCACGTCGAGGGTGCCCTTGGAGGTGACGACACCGCGAATGTCTTCGATCTCGGCGCGGGTCACCGGCTGGTGATAGGCGATGATGGCGAGCACTTCGATTGCCGCGCGCGACAGTTTTCGCGTCTCGGTGGTCTCGCGCGTCATCAGCCACGACAGATCACCGGCGGTGCGAAACGTCCACTTGTTGGCAACGCGCACCAGATTGACGCCGCGCAGCGAATAGTCGGCCTGCAGCCGGGCCAGCGCCGCCTTGATATCGACGCCATCGGGCATGCGCTTGGCCAGCGCCGCCTGATCCAGCGGCTCACTGGCGGCGAACAGCAGCGCTTCCAGCAGCCGCAATTCGTCCGGCCGTGACTCAACCTGGATGGGTTGTCCCGGCGCGGCTTCGACGGCTACGGGGTCGACGACGGCCGCTTCTTCGACAGCAGCTGCTTCTTCGACAATGACAGCGTCTTCAAAGATGACAGCTTCTTCTTCGACGACGACAACTGTCTCGACGGCCAACGCTTCGACGTCCACAGCGTCGCCCTGAACAGAATCGACCTGCACGGAAGCGACCTCGGCGTCGTCGTCAGCGACGCGTTTTTCGGCACGTCTTGCCATGGGTGAATCTCCTTCTTCCACTTACTCGACCGGAGCGTCCGGCTCCGCCAGCCCTGCCGACGCAGACTGCGCCGGGTGCTTGCGGAAATACAAAGGTGCGAACGCGTCCTTCTGATGAAGGTCCATGGTGCCTTCACGGACCATTTCCAGCGCCGCAGCGAAACTCGACGCCATCACCGTGGCGCGCTGCGCGGGGTCGACCACATAGGCCAGCAGATACTCGTCGAGCCGGCTCCAGTCCTCGGCCATGCCGACCAGCCGCTCGAGCGATGCGCGTGCCTCGGACAGCGACCACACGGTGCGCCTGGCCAGATGCACCGTGGTGAGCACCCGCGCCTGGCGCTGGGTCGCATAGGCGGACAACAGGTCGTACAGCGTCGCAGTGAAGTGCGGATGCTTGACCTCGGAAATCGACTCCGGCTGGCCGCGCGGAAAAATATCGCGCATCAACTGCGGCCGGGTCATCAGCCGGTTGGAGGCCTCGCGGATGGCTTCCAGTCGGCGCAGCCGGTTGGCCAGTGCGGAGGCCATATCCTCGGCGCTGGGACCGTCCGGCGTCGCCGCTTCCGGCAGCAGCAGCCGCGACTTCAGGAACGCCAGCCACGCCGCCATCACCAGATAGTCGGCGGCCAGTTCCAGGCGAATCTTGCGGGCGGCCTCGATGAACAGCAGATACTGGTCGGCCAGGGCCAGGATCGAGATCTTGTGCAGGTCGACCTTCTGTTGTCGCGCCAGCGCGAGCAGCAGATCGAGCGGGCCTTCGTAGCCTTCGACGTCGACGACCAGCGACGGCTCCGCATCCACCGCGATCTCGGCGGGAAGTCCGGTTTCAAACGACAAGATCTCTGCGCTCATGCGCTGGCCATCCCTGCTCGAGCGATCAATGCGTCCAGTTCCGCCCGGCCCGCGACGCGATCGAACGCCTGCGGCGGCTTTCGCGATGCCAGTGCCGCATTGGCGCGCACAAGGGCCTGGCCGGCCAGCAGCGGCGTCTCGGCGGCGACGGCGCGCATCTCGTCGAGCTTGCCGTTGCAATGCAGGACCATGTCGCAGCCGGCGGTGACGATCGCCCTGGTCCGCTCGGCGATCGATCCCGCCAGCGCATTCATGGACACGTCATCACTCATCAACAAGCCCTGGAACCCGATACTGCCGCGAATCACCTGATTGATGATTGTCGCAGATGTCGTCGCGGGTTGGGCGGCGTCGAGGGCGCTAAACACAACATGTGCAGTCATTGCCATGGGCAAATCGGCCAAAGGCCGGAAAGCGGCGAAATCCACCCGCTCGAGTTCCGCCCTGGAGGTATCCACGACCGGCAATTTGAAATGGGTATCGGCGGTGGCCCGGCCATGCCCGGGAATATGCTTGAGGACCGGCAGCACGCCGCCCTGCTCCAGCCCGTCGGTGACCGCGCGGGCGATGGCGGCGACCTTGACCGGCTCGGTTCCGTAGGCCCGGTTGCCGATCACCGCGTCAGCCTCCGGCACCGGCACGTCCGCCAGCGGCAGGCAGTCGACGGTGATGCCGAGTTCGATCAGGTCGGCGGCGATCAGCCGCGCGCTGAGCCGTGCGGCGGCAAGGCCAAGCTGCGGATCGATGTCATAGAGGGTGCCGAATACCGCGCCGGGTGGATAGACAGGCCAGCACGGCGGGCCAAGCCGCTGCACCCGCCCGCCCTCCTGATCGATCAGGACGGGGGCATCGGGAGCGCCGACCGCCGCGCGCATATCGGACACCAGCCGGGCAACCTGCGGCGGCGTGTCGATGTTGCGTTTGAAAAGGATAAAACCCCACGGCCGCTCGGCGCGAAGAAAATCGCGCTCGTCGGCCGTCAGTTCCAGCCCGGATATGCCGGTGATGAATGCACGTGTGCTCATGGGGCCGATTAGCCCCCATCAACGTCCAGGGTCAAGGAAACGGCCGTTAATTCCTTTGGACGACGCACTGTCCGCCGGCAGATTTCAGATTGCCGCAGAACGTCGACGCTTCGTCGGGCGACCCGAACGGACCGACCATGGCGCGGTAATAGATGCCTTTCTCGCCCAGGTCCGCGCGTTTGATCGTCGCCGTGCGGGAGCCCAGCACCGACGGGTACTTGCCCTGCAACGCCCTGAACGACGCCTGAGCATCCGCTTCATTGCGCTGCGACGCGATCTGCACCAGATAGCCGCCGCTGCTGCTGGTCGCTGGCGCAATCTGGGTCGGCGCCGCGGTGGTTGACGCAACGCGGGAAGCCGGCGCTGCCGCAGGGGCAGCCTGCGGTGACAGCGACAATGGCGCGCTGGCCGACGCGTTCGCGTTGGCAGCCGGCGTGCGGACCGCAGCGGCCGGAGTCGCCGTGTTGCGCCCTGGAACCTGCTTGGCCGCAGGCGTCGCGTTGGGATCCTGGTCGCCCTTCACCGCAAAGGTGCGGATCTTGCGCGGCTCGTCACCCTGTACGCTCGCATTGCCCGTCATCGCCTTGCCCGCCGGCGAAACGCTAGCGGTCGACGGCGGATTGGCGTTGACGTTCAGCGGCGGAAACACCACGCGCGGTCCGGCCTTGGTGTTGTCCTGCACATTGACCGGCTGCTCTTCGCGCGACACCAGCTTCTCCGGCGCGGCACCGCCGAGGCGATCCTGAATCAATTTGCCGCTGGCATCCGTCGATGTCGAGGTCGACGGCGGCATGACCTTGTTCGGACCGGCATCGGCCTTGATCACCGGCGGCTCGCCGCTGCGCGGCGATCCCACAAAGGTGCGGTAGGCGAAGGCCGCACCGGTACCGACCACGGCCAGCGCCAGCACGACGGCGACCGTCATCATCCCGCCGCGGCGTTTCTGCGGCTCCTCGGCGGCTTCGCCATATCCGTCCGGATAGGCATAGGCGTCGTCCTGATAGTTCTCATCCTGGGCGTGGGCGTCGCGGCCCGGCAGCTGGCCGTAAAGCGCTTCGTCATAGCGACCGGGATCCGCCTGCGGCGCATCGTGGCTCGCAGCCGCAAAGGACGGCGCTTGATGGTAGTCCGGCTCGGCTTCGTAATGCTCGGCCTGATAACGCTGTGCTGAAGGCAACGGGTCAAAGTCCTGTCTGGTATCGTGGGCATTGGCCCGCTGCATCCACGGCGGCGGACTGGACGGCGCGTCTTCGTCGTCCCGTTCCGGCTGATGCGCATGGTCGTCACGGTCTGGCGCGGGATTGTCGCGGCCGAAATTGGCGAACGGATCGGTCTGGCCGATCAGGCGCGCCAGTTCGGCCAGTGGATCGCCCTCAGCCTTGGGACGCGCATGGAGATCGCCGCGATCGTAATCGTCGTCCGCGGGAAAAGGTCGGTCCTGATATCGATTAGCCATCGTGATGTCGCATCCCCTTCGGGAAAGCTGCCAGCCCGCTTTTCAAAACGAAACAGCCGCTGCTTAAGCCGCCACGGATCCCCACGTGACCGGCCGTCCCCTGCCTAACGCATCTCGTCCGGTGCGGTGACGCCGAGAACGGCGAGGCCCGAGGCCAGAACCGAGACAACGCTCTGGACCAATGCCAGCCGCGCCTTCGTAAGTACTGCATCATTAGTGATAATGAAGCGTAAATGAGGCATATCGCGCCCCCGGGTCCACAGCGCATGAAAATCGCTGGCAAGATCATACAGGTAGAAAGCGATGCGGTGCGGCTCATGCGCCAACGCCGCGGATTCGATCATTCGCGGATACAACGCCAGCTGCCGCATCAACCCCAGCTCGGCCGGATCGTCCAGCCGCTCGACCGCCGCATCCCTGAGATAGGCAATCCGGGCCCCGCTTTCCAGAGGCAGGTCGGTCAGCATTTCGCGGGCATTGCGGAAGATCGAATGGCCGCGGGCGTGGCCGTACTGGACGTAGAAAACCGGATTGTCCTTGGACTGCTCGATCACCTTGGCGAGGTCGAAATCCAGCACCGCGTCGTTCTTGCGGAACAGCATCATGAAGCGCACCGCGTCGGAGCCGACCTCGTCCACCACTTCGCGCAGGGTGACAAAGTCGCCGGAGCGCTTCGACATCTTCACCGGCTCGCCATTGCGCAGCAGCTTGACCAGCTGCACGATCTTGACGTCGAGCACGCCCTGCCCGTCGGTGACCGCCTTGATCGCCGCCTGCACCCGCTTGATGTAGCCGCCGTGATCAGAGCCCCAGACGTCGACCATGTTGCGGAAGCCGCGGTCGAATTTGGTCTTGTGATAGGCGATATCGGAGGCGAAATAAGTGTAGCCGCCGTCGGACTTCAGCAAGGGACGGTCGACGTCGTCGCCATAGGCGGTGGCGCGGAACAGGGTCTGCTCGCGGTCTTCGTAGTCGTCGACCGGCTTGCCCTTCGGCGGCGGCAGCCGGCCGAGATAGACATCGCCCTTGGCGCGCAGGAAATCGATGGTGGCGGCGACCAGATCGGTCTCGCCAGATATCAGCGAGCGCTCGGAAAAGAACACTTCATGCGTGATGTTGAGCGCGGCGAGGTCGCTGCGGATCATCTCCATCATGCCGGCGATGGCCTTCGTACGCACGGCCGGCAGCCACTCGGCCTCCGACTGATTCAACAGCCTCTCGCCAAACTCCGCAGCCAGTGCCTGCCCGATCGGGACCAGATAGTCGCCCGGATACAGGCCTTCGGGGATTGCTCCGATGTCCTGGCCGAGCGCCTCGCGGTAGCGCAGGAACGCCGAGCGCGCGAGCACGTCGACCTGGGCGCCGGCATCGTTGATGTAATATTCGCGGTTGACGTCATAGCCGGCGGTGACCAGCAGGCTTGCCAGCGCGTCGCCGAACACGGCGCCCCGGCAATGGCCGACATGCATCGGCCCGGTCGGATTGGCGGACACGTATTCGACATTGACCTTCTCGGCCGCGCCGACCGCGCTGTGGCCGTAGCGCTCGCAGTCGCGCAGCACCGCACGCAGCGCGTCGGCCCAGGCCGCGGTCTTCAGGGTCAGGTTGATGAAGCCGGGCCCAGCAACATCCACCGAGGCGATCAGATCGTCGTCACGCAGTTTCGCGGCAATCGCCTCAGCGATGTCCTTCGGCTTGGATTTCGCTTCCTTGGCCAGCACCATCGCGGCATTGGTCGCCATGTCACCATGCGACGCCTCGCGGGTCGGCTCGACCACCACGCGCGCCAGATCGAGCCCGGCCGGCAGCACGCCTTCGGCGGCGAGCGCCTGGCAGGCCGCGTGGACGCGCGCGAGGACATTGGCGAACAGATGCGGAGACGGAACGGACATCGCAGGAACCAGAACTTGCGCCGGACGATTCCGGCTGGATTGCAGGGGGTTGGATAGACGTTTTGCGGGCTGACCGCCATTTCTTTGATGAAGCCGGCTCGGCTTGATTTTAAATGTCAATAACTTTCAATATCAGATACTTGTCGTCATCTTCTAACGTAATTCAGGAGATGAATTGAACAGTCGCATATGCTCGGTAATGGCAAAACGGTCGGTCATCCCGGCAATGAAATTGCCGATCCGACGCGCGCGGTCGGTGTCGTTTTCCGGCCCGGCGCTCCGCGGCGGCAACCATTCCGCCGGCAGATCCTCGGGCGCGCGCTGGTAGCGCGCGAACAGGTCGAACAGGATGCACTCCGCCTCGCCCATCACCCGCATCACCCGTTCGTGGCGGTACATCCGCAGCTTGAGGAAGGCCTTGATGGTGGCTTCGGCAGCCGCGGCCTCCGGCGGGAACGCGACCAGCACCTCGCCGTGATGACGGACGTCCGCGGCCGAAGCCGGTCGCGCCGCGGCGAGCCGCCGTTCGGTCTCGCCAACCACCGCCCCGATCAGATAGGAGATCAGTTCACGCACCAGTTCGGCGCCGCGGCGGCTTTCGTCGAGCTCGGGATAGCGCTGCGCGATCTCGGCGATCATGCCGGCGGCGAGCGGTATCTCCCTGAGGTCGTCGACGCCGAACAGGCGGGCGCGCAGGCCGTCGTCGATGTCATGGGCGTCGTAGGCGATGTCGTCGGCCAGTGCGGCGACCTGCGCCTCCAGCGAGGCGAAGCTCGACAACTCGAGATCGTAGGTGCGGTCGTAATCAGCGATGCCGAACGGCAGGCCGTGTTCGGCATAACGCCCGAGTGCGGCACCGGACGCGTCGGTGAGCGGGCCGTTGTGCTTGACCACGCCCTCCAGCGCCTCCCAGGTCAGGTTGAGGCCGTCGAAGTCGGGGTAGCGATGCTCCAGCGAAGTCAGCACCCGCAAGGTCTGGGCATTGTGGTCGAAGCCGCCATGGTCCTTCAGACAGGCATCCAGCGCCCGCTCGCCGGCATGGCCGAACGGCGGGTGGCCGAGGTCATGGGCCAGCGCCAGCGTCTCGGTGAGATCCTCGTCGAGACCGAGCTGGCGGGCGATGGCGCGGGCGATCTGCGCCACTTCCAGCGTATGGGTCAGCCGGGTGCGATAGTGGTCGCCCTCGTGGAACACGAACACCTGGGTCTTGTGCTTGAGGCGGCGGAAGGCGGTGGAATGGATCACCCGGTCGCAATCACGCCGGAACGGGCTTCGGGTCCTGCTTTCCGGCTCGGCGAACAGCCGCCCGCGGCTGTGCGCGGGATCGCAGGCATAAGGTGCGCGGGGCGCCGCCATTCCGACCGACAAGGGTGTTTATCCTCTATCCAATTGATTCCACGGCCCGGCGCACTTAACTATGGCAGGCGGCTTATTCAAACCTTTGAATGACCCGCGCCACGGAGCCAGATCATGACAGCAGCCAACGTCACCATCAGCGAGCGGGCGGCCCGCCGCATCGGCGAGATCCTGAAGACCGAAGGCGAAGGCGCCATGCTGCGCATCTCGGTGGAAGGCGGCGGCTGCTCCGGCTTTTCCTACAAATTCGACGTCGACCGCGCCAAGGCCGATGACGATCTGGTGATCGCCCGCGAGAGCGCCGTGGTGCTGGTCGACTCGGCTTCAGTGCCGTTCCTAGCCGGTTCCGAGGTCGATTTCGTCGATGACCTGATCGGCGCCTCGTTCCGGGTGGTCAATCCGAATGCCACTGCGTCGTGCGGCTGCGGAACGAGCTTTTCGATCTGAGCTTTCAGACCGCGGCGCGGCAGAGATGATCTCGCCCTGCGCCCGCCAGCTAACTTCCGCAATCGCACGATCGGGTTTACTCAGCACGTAGCGCCTTGCCGGCCCGACAAGCCCGGCCGCCCCCTACTCGGCCGCGATCCCGTGCTGGCGCCCGACGTCTTCCGCCTCGTCGAACTGCGGCTCAAGGCGACGCTTCAGGCGGCGGTCGATGCGATCGAGATAGATGTAGATCACCGGCGTGATGAACAGCGTCAGCAGCTGCGAGACGCACAGGCCGCCGACCACCGCGACGCCGAGTGGCTGGCGCAATTCGGCGCCGGCGCCGGCACCGAGCGCGATCGGCAAGGTGCCGAAGATTGCCGCGAAGGTGGTCATCATGATCGGGCGGAACCGGAGCAGCGCCGCCTCGCGAATGGCGTGCTCGGCGGACAGTCCGACGCGGCGGCGCTCCAGCGCGAAGTCGACCATCATGATGGCGTTCTTCTTGACGATGCCGACCAGCATGACGATGCCGATCATGGCGATCACCGACAACTCCATATTGAACAGCATCAGCGTCAGGATGGCGCCGATGCCCGCCGACGGCAGGCCGGAGATGATCGTAATCGGGTGGATGAAACTCTCGTAGAGAATGCCAAGAATGACGAAGGCCGCGAACACCGCGGCGAGGATCAGCACGCCCTGCCCGCGCAACGAATCCTGGAACACCTGTGCGGTGCCGGAGAAGCCGGTGGCGATGGTCACCGGCAGATTGGAGGCACCTTCGATGGCGGTGATCTGGTCCACCGCATAGCCGAGCGAGGTGCCCGGGGTCAGGTTGAAGGAGATGGTCACCGCCGGTTGCTGGCCCTGGTGGTTGATCTGCAGCGGTCCCACCGTCGGCACCAGCCGCGCCACCGCGCTGAGCGGGATGGTCTGGTTGTTGGCCGTCTTCATGTAGAGCCGTGAGATGTCGGACGGGTCGATGCGGAACTGCGGCTGCGCCTCCAGGATGATCTGGTAGTCGTTGGACGGCATGTAGATGGTGCCGACCTGGCGCGAGCCGAATGCATTGTAGAGCTGGTTGCGCACCTGATCGACAGTGATGCCGTAGACCGCGGCCTTCTCGCGATCGATGTCGACGGTCATCTGCGGGTTCTTGATGTACAGATCCGTGGTGACATCAAGCAGCCCGGGCACCTTGGCGATCTTGTCACGCATTTCCGGCGCCAGCCGGTACAGCGACTCGGTATCGCCGCTCTGCAGTACGTACTGGTACTGGCTCTTCGAGGGCCGGCCGCCGATGTTGAGGTTCTGGATGCTCTGGAAGAACGCCTGCAGGCCGGGGACCGCCGTCGCCTTCTGGCGCAGCCGGGTCATCACGGTCTGGGCACTGTCGCGCTCCTTCTGCGGCTTCAGCGCGATAAACAGCCGGCCATAATTGCCGGTTGGATTGGGCCCGCCGGAGCCGACGGTCGAGTTGATGTAGTCGACCGCCGGATCGGATTTCAGCACTTCGGTCAGTGCCTGCTGCCGCGCCTTCATCGCCTCGAACGAGGTGTCGGTGGCGGCCTCCGTGACGCCGGTGAGAAAGCCGGTGTCTTCCTGCGGAAAAAAGCCCTTCGGCACGATCATGTAGAGATAGACCGTGCCGCCCAGCGTGGCGATGGTCACCAGCAGCATCAGCGCCTTGTGCGCCAGAACGTGGTCGAGCGCCCATTCGTAGCCCCTCAGCCAGGCGGCGAATATCGCCTCGAAGGCGCGCAACACGATATTGTTCTTCTTGTGCGGATCGTGGGCCTTCAGCACCCGCGCGCACAGCATCGGGGTCAGCGTCAGCGACACGAAGCCCGACACGATAATGGCCGCGGCGATGGTGATCGCGAATTCGCGGAACACGCGCCCGACGATGCCGCCCATCAGGAGCACCGGAATGAACACGGCGATCAGCGAAAAGGTGATCGAGATGATGGTGAAGCCGATCTCGCGCGCACCCTTCAGCGCCGCCTCGAACGGCCGCATGCCGTGTTCGATGTGGCGGACGATGTTTTCCAGCATGACGATGGCGTCGTCGACCACGAATCCGACCGACAAAGTGAGCGCCAGCAGCGTCATGTTGTTGATGGAGAAATCCAGCATGTACATCACGGCGCAGGTGCCGAGCAGCGAGATCGGCACTGCCAGCGCCGGGATGAAGGTGGCGGACGCCGAGCGCAGGAACAGGAATATCACCATGATCACCAGCGCCACGGCGATCAGCAGGGTTTCCTCGACGTCGCTGACCGCCTGGCGGATCGACACCGAGCGGTCCATCATCACGTTGACGGCGATCGACGGCGGGATCTGCGCGCGCAGCGACGGCAGCTTGGCGCGCACGCCGTCAACCACCGCCACAGTGTTGGCGTCGGGCTGCTTCTGGATCGCCAGCACGATGGCGCGTTCTCCGTTCAGCCAGGTCGCGACCTTGTCGTTCTCGACGCTGTCATAGATCTTGGCGACCTCGTCGAGCTTGACCGGCGAGCCGTTGCGCCACGCCACCACCACCTGGCGGTAGTCGATCGCCTTGTCCATCTGGCCGGAGGCCTGCAGCGAGATGTCCTGCTTGGGGCCGTTGAGGGTGCCGACCGGAGTCGAGGAATTGGCGCGAGATACCGCCGTGCGGATGTCCTCCAGCGACAGGCCCCGCGCCGCGGCTGCCTCGGGATCGGCCTGCACCCGGATGGCGAATTTCTGCGCGCCGAAGATCGAGACCTGGGCGACGCCCGGAATCTGCGACAGCGCCTGCCCGATGGTGATGTCGCCATATTCGTTGACGGTCGACAGCGGCAGCGTCGACGAACTCAGCGACACAAAAAGCACCGGGAAATCGCCCGGGTTCACCTTCCGGAAACTCGGCGGCGTCGTCATTTCGATCGGCAGCCGGCGCTGCGCGATGGTCAACGCGGTCTGCACGTCCAGCGCCGCGGCGTCGATGTTGCGGTTGAGGTCGAACTGGATGGTGATCGCAGTGGTGCCCTGCGACGAACTCGACGACATCGACGAAATGCCGGCGATGGTCGAGAGCTGGCGCTCGATGACGCCGGCGACCGAGGCCGCCATGGTGTCGGCGCTGGCGCCCGGCAGGGTCGCGGTCACGGCGATGGTCGGAAAATCTACCTTCGGCAGCGCCGACACCGGCAGCAGGCGGAAGCCGAAAATGCCGAAGGCGATGATCGAGGCGGTGATCAGCGTCGTCATCACCGGCCGGCGGATGCAGAGCTCCGAAAGCGTCATGGCTCAGGCTCCGGCTTTGCGCTGGCGCGCTTCGACGCGCGTCCCGTTCGACAGCAGCAATTGCCCGTCAACCACCACATCCTCGCTGCCGGAGAGGCCGGAGGAGATCACCGACAGGCCCTGGAAGGTGCGGTCCACCGTGACTGGCTGAACCTGGGCGACGCCCTCCTTCACCACGAACACGAAGTTGCCGGTCTGGCTGCGCTGCACCGCCACCGTCGGCACCACCACGCCATCCACGGTGCGCACAATCAGCTTGGTTTGAACGAGCGTCCCCGGCCACAGCGTCTCGTTGCCATTATTCATGATGCCGCGCACCGTGACCATGCCGGTGGTGGCATCCACGGTGTTCTCCACCATGGCCACCTTGCCGTCCTCGGAGCGGCCGCTATTCGGAATGGTCGCGATTACCGCGGTCGACCCGGCGGCCATGGCCTCGCGCAGATCGCCGAGGATGCGCTGGGGAATCGCGAACGACACATAGACCGGCGCCATCTGGTTGATGGTGGCCAGCGGAGTCGTGTCTGCCGGGCGAACGAAGTTGCCGACCTTGACGTTGGCTGCGCTGATCCGGCCGGCGAACGGCGCCCGGATGGTGGTGAAGCTTTTCTGCACCCTGAGATTGTCCAGTGCGGACTGATCGGCCTGGATAGTGCCGCCGAGAATGTCGGCCTGGGTCTTGGCGTTGTCGACGTTGACCTGTGTGGTGGCACCCTTGCCGATCAGGTCGCTGAAGCGCTTGAGGTCGCGTTCGGCGCCGGCAAGTTGCGCGCGGTCACGGGCCAGCGTGCCTTCGGCCTGCTCGATCTGGGCATCGATCTGTCGCGAGTCGAGGGTGAACAGCAGGTCGCCCTCGTTGACCTTGGCACCGTCCTCGAAATGCACCGAGACGATGGTGGTCTCGACGCGGGATTTCAGCGCGACGCTGGAGATCGGCGTCACGGTGCCGATGGAGTCGACCTCAAAGGGAATGGGCTTGCGTTCGGCCTTGGCCAGTTCCACCGAAACGACACGGGGCCGCGGCGCGGTCTGGGCCGCCGTGTTGCCGGTGGTCCACGACGATTTTGTCAGATAGGCCGTCACCGCGACCGCACCCAACAGGCCAACGAAGATCCATGTACGTTTCTTCATAACATCCCACGTCAATCGGTCCGGAATCGGGTGAACTCTCCTCGATTCTCCGTCCCTGACAGCGACTTATGCGCTTTATGCTTAAAGCGTATCATGCCCCTCTATCCGATGGTATGCCAGCAGGACTTATTTTTGCCATTGTTGTTACCGGAATCCCACCCAATGAGAATTGCCACCTGGAACGTGAACTCCGTCCGCCAACGGCTCGACCATCTGCTGACCTGGCTGCGCGACTGCGCGCCCGATGTGGTCTGTCTGCAGGAGATCAAATGCGTCGACGAAGCGTTTCCGCGGGAGGCCATCGAGGCGCTCGGCTACAACGTCGTCACGCACGGCCAGAAGACGTTCAATGGCGTCGCGCTGCTCTCGAAGTATCCGCTCGAGGAGGCCAATCCGGGGCTCGCCGGCGACGCCGAGGATTTGCACGCCCGCTTCATCGAAGGTGTGGTGTCGCTGAAATCGGGCGTGGTGCGCGTCGCCTGCCTGTATTTGCCCAACGGCAATCCGGTAGAGACCGAGAAGTATCCCTACAAGCTGAAATGGATGTCGCGGCTGCACGACTACGCACAGCAGCGGCTGAAGGCCGAAGAGCCGCTGATTCTTGCCGGTGACTTCAATGTGATTCCGGCGGCGGCTGACGTGCACAACCCCGCGGCCTGGGCCAACGACGCGCTGTTCAAGCCGGAGACCCGTGAAAGCTTCCAGGCGCTGCTCGGCCTCGGCCTCACCGACGCGCTGCGGGCCGTCACTGACGAGCCCGGCCAGTATACGTTCTGGGACTACCAGGCCGGTGCCTGGCAGAAGAACTGGGGCATCCGCATCGACCATCTGCTGCTGTCGCCGCAGGCCACCGACCGCCTGACCAATGTCGGCATCGACAAGTATGTCCGTGCCTGGGAAAAGCCGTCGGACCACGTGCCGGTTTGGATCGATCTGAATCTCGAGGCTGCCTGAAGCCGGCCCCGTCTACACGATCTTGCGCAAGACCTCTGCGAGATCGTTCGGAAAGACCGTTTCTTCAGCATCCGCGATCTCGTCCACAGTCCACCATCGAATAGATCGCATGGCTGATCGCTCCAGATCGGTGACACCCCGAAGCCGAGGACTGGCGTGATCGCAGCGACCAAGAAAAAAGAGATCGGTATTCCGGATCATGGAGCCTTCATGCTCGAACTGATCGGTTGCCGAATGCACCGGCCCCTTTAGGGTTGTCCGTATTTCCAGTTCTTCGAACAACTCGCGATGCGCCGTTGCTAACGGGGTCTCGCCTTTTTCGACGCGACCGCCTGGCGTTGCCCAGAAGGCAAACTCGCCGGACAATCGCTGAACGACGAAGCGGATAAGGAGAACTTGATTGTCGGGAGCAAACAGGAAAACGCGCGCTGACGCACGACTTGTCTGATCATTCAAAGCAATTCCTAGATCGGGCCGATCCAATGATCGCTCCACATCTGGCAACTACCGCCGCGATCCGCTCCGGCTTTAGTCCTTGCGACCCTGTACCCAGTGCTCGAGCATCTGCAGCGCCATGGCGCGGTCGTCCTCGGAGGCCCTGGCGATGGCCTTGTTGTAGCTGTCCTTGATCCAGGTCTCGTCAGGCGCCGCGCTGTCACGCGCCAGGGTCAGCCACATCAGGCCGCGGGCCGCCTGCCTCGGCAGTTGTTCGCCGTTGAACAGCATCTGGCCGAGCATGGCCTGGGCCTGATGCTGGCCTTTCTGCGCGGCAAGGCCGAGCCAGCGCGCGCCATACTTGGTGTCGCGCGGCGCGCCGATGCCCTTGAGGTACAGACGGGCCAGATCGTATTGCGCGTCGGCATTGCCGAAATACGATGCCGCATAGGAGAACATCTCGCGCGCGCGCTCGGTGTCGACCTTGACCTTGGAATTGGGAATGCCGGCAAGATAATAGCGGCCCAGCGCCACAAAGGCGTTGGCGACGATCGCCGCCTGCGGCGCCGACGGACTGTCCTCGGCGTGAGCATTCGCGATGCGGCTGAAATATTCGAAGGCGCGCACATCGTCCTGCATCACGCCGTTGCCGTCGGCATACATCCGGCCGAGCTTCCACTGGGCGATCGGGTGACCGCCTTCGGCGGCATATTGCAGCGCGGTCAGCTGGGTCGAATTATCCGCTGGCGCTGCCTTCTTCAAGGCGGTGGCGGTACCGGGCTGCGCCGCTACCACCGGGATCGTCGTATCGGAACCGTTCACCGCGGCGCCATCGAAGGCGAACGCGGGGCCGGCCGCCGCTGCGGCTCCCAAAGCAAACACTACAAGAATGATACGCCTAGATGTCCGCATAACATTGTTTCTCGTGCGCCCCGCCCGGATGGGTGACGGCACCATCGACCGCCGGTCCAACCTGCTGGGCATATTTCCAAAGCGCACCGGTCGTGTGGTCTGTCGCCCGCGGCTTCCATTTGGTCTTGCGCTCGGCCAATTCCGCGTCAGTCAATTTTACGTTAAGTGTGCCGTTGTCGGCGTCGATCTCGATGATGTCGCCGTCTTCGAGCAAAGCAATCGGGCCGCCGACAGCGGCTTCCGGGCCGACATGGCCGATGCAGAAGCCGCGGGTGGCGCCGGAGAAACGACCGTCGGTGATCAGGGCGATCTTGCCGCCCATGCCCTGCCCGGTCAGCGCCGCGGTGGTCGAGAGCATCTCGCGCATGCCGGGACCGCCGCGCGGCCCCTCGTAGCGGATCACCAGGACCTCGCCTTCCCGATAGGTCTTGTTTTTCACCGACTCGAAGGCGTCTTCCTCGCGGTCGAAGCAGCGGGCCGGTCCGGTGAATTTCAGGTTCGACATTCCGGCGACCTTTACGATCGCGCCTTCTGGCGCGAGATTTCCCTTCAGGCCGACAACACCACCGGTGACGGTGATGGGCTTGTCGGCCGAACGCACCACATCCTGGTGAGGATTCCACTTCACGTTCTTCAGGTTTTCCGCAATGGTCCGGCCGGTGACGGTCAGACAGTCGCCATGAAGATATCCGTGATCGAGCAATGTTTTCATCAGAAGCGGTATGCCACCAACTTCAAACATGTCTTTGGCGACATAACGGCCACCCGGTTTCAAATCCGCGACATAGGGTGTCTTTTTGAAGATTTCCGCCACGTCGAACAGGTCGAACTTGATACCGCATTCGTGGGCGATGGCCGGCAGATGCAGCGCAGCATTGGTCGAGCCGCCCGAGGCGGCGACCACCGCGGCGGCATTCTCCAGCGCCTTGCGGGTGACGATGTCGCGCGGCCGGATGTTGCGCGCGATCAGCTCCATCACCTTCTCGCCGGCTGTGGTGCAGAACGCATCGCGGATCTCGTAGGGCGCCGGCGCGCCGGCCGAGTACGGCAACGCCAGGCCGATGGCTTCCGATACCGTCGCCATGGTGTTGGCGGTGAACTGTGCGCCGCAGGCGCCGGCCGACGGGCAGGCCACGCGCTCGATCTCGTCGAGATCCTCGTCGGACATCTCGCCGACCGAGTGCTTGCCGACCGCCTCGAACATGTCCTGCACGGTGACCTGCTGGCCGCGGAAATTTCCGGGCAGGATCGAGCCGCCATAGATGAAGATCGAGGGCACGTTGAGCCGGACCATGGCCATCATCATGCCCGGCAGCGACTTGTCGCAGCCGGCCAACCCGACCAGAGCGTCGTAGGCGTGGCCACGTATGGTCAGCTCGACCGAGTCGGCGATACATTCGCGGGACGGCAGCGACGAACGCATGCCGTCATGGCCCATGGCGATGCCGTCGGTGACGGTGATGGTGCAGAATTCGCGCGGCGTGCCGCCGGCGGAGGCGACGCCCTTCTTGACGGCCTGCGCCTGGCGCATCAGTGAAATATTGCAGGGAGCGGCTTCGTTCCAGCACGACGCCACGCCGACAAACGGCTGGTGGATCTGCTCGGTGGTCAGGCCCATCGCATAGAGATAAGACCGATGCGGCGCCCGCTCCGGCCCTTCCGTCACATGACGGCTGGGCAGGCGCGACTTGAGGCTGCTGGCTGGCGTCTTGGCGTCCATCTTGAACCCGTTTCCCCGGCCATCTCCCTGAACCCGGAAAATCTTGTGATTTCCCATTGTCTTCGCGAGCGCCGTGGCCGTTAGCTGACGAAGAATGATTTCACGGAGGCGTGTGGCTAAATAGCGGCGCACGCAAGGGCCGGCAGTGGCGCCGGTCAAATGTTGGGGAACTGTTGCGCGGGCGCAACATTCGTTGCCGCACAGCAACCCTCTGGAATGCGAATAAGGTACAGTCCAAACGACAATGGCCGGCTCGGGAGCCAGCCATCGCGACCCGCGCTCGGGTTTTCCTACATGTTCAGCACGCGCCCGTAGGCATCGAGCACGGCTTCTTTCATCGTCTCCGAAATCGTCGGATGCGGGAAGATGGTGTGGAACAGCTCTTCTTCCGTGGTCTCCAGGTTCATCGCCACCACAAACCCCTGGATCAGTTCGGTAACCTCCGCGCCGACCAGATGCGCACCCAGGAGCTGCCCGCTCTTCTTGTCGAAGATCACCTTGGCCAGGCCCTGGTCTTCGCCCATGGCGATGGCCTTGCCGTTGCCGACGAAGGGGAAGCGGCCGACGCGGATCTCGCGGCCGCTCTCTCTGGCCTTTGCTTCGGTCAGGCCGACCGAGGCCACCTGCGGCTGGCAATAGGTGCAGCCGGGAATGAGCAGTTTGTCCATCGGATGCGGATGCAGGCCCTTGATGGCCTCGACGCAGATCACGCCCTCATGCTCGGCCTTGTGCGCCAGCATCGGCGGGCCGGCGACGTCGCCGATGGCATAGATGCCGGGCACGTTGGTCGCACCATAGCCGTCGATGACGATGCAGCCGCGCTCGGTCTTCACGCCGAGCTTCTCGAGGCCAAAGCCCTCGATATTGCCGACCACCCCGACCGCGGAAATGACGCGGTCGAATTCCTGGGTTACCGGCTTCTTGCCATCGTCGATGGTGGCGACGACGCTGTCGGCCTTCTTGTCGAGCTTCGTCACCTTGGTGTTGACGAGGATCTTGATGCCCTGCTTCTCGAACTGTTTTCGCGCGACGGCGGCGATCTCAGCGTCCTCGACCGGCAGGATCTGCGGCAGCACCTCGACCACGGTCACCTCAGCGCCCATGGTCCGGTAGAATGACGCGAACTCGATGCCGATGGCGCCGGAGCCGACCACCAGCAGCGACTTCGGCATCCTGTCGGGGTTCATGGCCTCGAAATAGGTCCAGACCAGCTTGCTGTCGGGTTCGAGGCCCGGCAGGACGCGCGGCCGCGCACCGGTGGCGACGATAATGTGTTTTGCCGTATAGGTGCCGGCGCCCAGCGCGCCCTTGGGGGCCGCGGCCTCCGACTTCGTCACCGTGAACTTGCCGGGCGCGTCCAGCGCCGCCTTGCCCCAGATGATCGAGACCTTGTTCTTGTTCATCAGATATTCGACGCCGCCGTTGAGGCGCTTCACCACTCCGCGCGAGCGCGCAATCACCGCCTTGATGTCGAACGACACGTTGTCGGCAGACAGCCCATAGTCCTTGGCGTGCTGCATGTAGTGATAGATTTCCGCCGAGCGCAGCAGCGCCTTGGTCGGAATGCAGCCCCAGTTGTTGCAGATGCCGCCGAGGTAGGATTTTTCGACGATGGCGGTCTTGAAGCCGAGCTGCGCGGCACGGATCGCGGTCACGTATCCGCCGGGACCGGATCCGATCACGACGACGTCGAAGGAATTATCGGCCATGTTCTTCTCTGCTCTTTCTTCCCTCTCCCCTTGTGGGAGAGGGTGGATGCGCGCCGCCAGGCGCGCAGACGGGTGAGGGGGAGGTCGCGGCGACGTCGAGAATCATTTCGAGTACCGCCTGCGGCCGCGCCAGAACGTCGTTGTTCCAGAAACGTAAAACCCGAAAACCGCGCTCCGACAGATCGTGGTCGCGCCGCTTGTCGTCTTCGCTTTCCGCGTGCTGGCTACCATCGGCTTCGACAACCAAACGATGTTCGAACGATACGAAATCAACGATCCAGGGGCCAATCGGTACCTGACGGCGAAACTTCAAACTTGCGAGGCGGCGAGAGCGTAGCAATCGCCAGAGTTGTTTCTCCGCCTCGGTCGCATTGGCGCGGAGGGTCTTGGCGAAGGTGCGTTTCGGCTTCGGTACGGTCTGGCGCATACCCCCTCACCCGTCTCGAACCGCTTCGCGGTTCGATCCACCCTCTCCCACAAGGGGAGAGGGAAGAACTGCGTTTCAACTACACCATCATCATCACTGGATTCTCGATCAGCATCTTGAACGCGCCAATCAGTTCGGCGCCGAGCGCGCCGTCAACCGCACGGTGGTCGCAGGACAAGGTCACGCTCATCATGGTGGCGATCTCGATCTTGCCGGCCTTGACGATCGCGCGCTCCTCGGAGGTGCCGACCGCCAGGATGGTGGCGTGCGGCGGGTTGATCACCGCGGTAAAATCCTTGATGCCGAACATGCCCAGGTTGGACACCGCGGTGGTGCCGCCCTGGTATTCTTCCGGCTTCAGTTTTCGCGCCCGCGCGCGTGCCGCAAAATCCTTCATCTCTGCCGAGATCGCCGACAACGACTTGGTCTCGGCGCTGCGGATGATCGGGGTGATAAGGCCACCCGGCATCGCGACGGCGACGCCGACGTCGGAATGCTTGTGCTTGAGCATGCCGCTCTCGGTCCAACTCACATTGCAGTTCGGAATTCGCTGCAGCGCGATGGCCATGGCCTTGATGACGAAATCGTTGACCGACAGCTTGTAGGCCGGCTTCTTGTCGGCGTCCTTCGGGGCGGTGGCGTTGATCTCCTCGCGCGCCGACATCAGCTTGTCGAGGTTGCAGTCCATCGTCAGATAGAAATGCGGAACGGTCTGCACCGACTGGGTCAGACGCTGGGCGATGGTCCGGCGCATGCCGTCATGCGGCACGACCTCGTAGCTGCCCTCGGGGAACAGCGAACGGATCTGCTGGTCGGACATCGACGGGGCGATGGACGGCGATGCCGACGGAGCCGCCGCCGGCGCCTTCGGGCCGCCGCCGGCCTTCACCTGTTCGACATCCTTGGCGATGATGCGGCCATGCGGGCCGGAGCCGTTGATGCGGCCGATCTCGATGCCGGCGTCCTTGGCGAGACGTTTTGCCAATGGCGAGGCGAAGATGCGGCTGCCATTGGAGGACGGTGCGGCGTCCTTGGCCGGAGCCGGTGCCGCGGCGGCGGGCGCCGGCGCCTTCGCGGCAGCCGCTG
>DATCUS010000207.1:0-77044 GCA_036561845.1 Tardiphaga sp.
GCCCAGCCCAAGCCTGTTCGGCAGCCGCTTCTCAAGATTGAACTTCAGCAGGGCCGCGGAGCGGAATATGCCGTGGGCGAACTTGCCATAGGGCAGCGTGAGGAACAGCGCCATGACGGTTCCGAGATGAATGGCCAGCCACAGCGCCATGAAACGGCTGTCGCGCCATCCGAGCAGCGCAAAGCCCGTGATGCTCACGAGCAGCAGGAGCGCGATGAAGCCGCGGTCCATCGCATTCTGCCCAACGTCGCCGCGCGCTCCATGGCGACGAACGTTCAACCACAGCAGCCCGGCCGGTCCGACGATCAGACCGAGGCCACCGAGCGAGCCGAGCATCACGGGGGCGCTGAGCAAGCCATAGGGTGCCTCCCAGGCAAAGATGTAGTGGTACAGCGTCGCCACCGAGGTCGCAGCGAAGCACAGCAGGAAACCGTACAGGGTCATCTGGTGGTAGCGACGGCGCCACAGCGTGAAGCGGTCGTCCTCTTCATTGCAGCCCTCGCCGTGGCCGCCGCCAAGATACTTCAATCTTGCCACATCGGATACCGTCTCTGCGGCGGCCGGCATGCGGACGCCGTCCTGTGATGCCGCGGCGCGCGTATCGCCGTCGATGGCCGGCGAGACACCACGCCAGAACCTGGTCACGCCGACGCCGAGCGCCAGCATCGCGAACAGGAAGACCAGGCCAAACACTGCGGCGAGGAAGTTGTGCGGAAAAATCGCATAGAAATGTCCGGCCAGCGGCTCATGCACGAGTCGTCCGTTCATCGTCACCGCGAGCACGAGGAACAGGGCAAGTCCGCCAGCCAGCGCCAGCGCGACCGTGAGGCCGGCGCGCTCATAGAGGCGGCCCAGCGGCGCCGGCCAGGCATATTCCTGATAGGTGCGCACCCGCACCTTGGCCATGGCGAGCGGCACGTTGACGGCGAATTCATGCGGCGGGGCGTATTGACAGGCATACAGGCAGGAGCCGCAGTTGTGGCAGAGGTTGGCGAGATAATGCGTATCGGCCTTGTCGAATTCGAGCCGCCGCGTCATCGCGGGAAACACTGCACAGAACCCTTCGCAATAGCGGCAGGCATTGCAGATCTGCATGACGCGCGCGATCTCCTGCTCCCCCGCCGTGAGCGCGCCCGCGAGGCTGACGCCGCCTTCGCAGCCCAGCTCGGGTCCGGCGGGAGGCAGAGGGGCCGGGTCAGTGAGCGGCGGCATAGGCCAGTTCCTCGTGAAACGCTGGATGCTTGAAGCCGGCGCTTCGCGCGGCGTTGACGCCGGCGATCCGCCCGAAGGCGGTGCCGATGCTCATGCCGACGCCCGCGGTATAGCCTTGGCCGAGCACATTGCCGGCGACCATCTCGCCGGCGGCAAACAGGTTGTCGCTCGGCGCGTTGCCGAACCGGCAGGCGGCGGTGGCATCGGTCTTCATGCCCAGATAGGTGAAGGTGATGCCGGGCCTGAGCGGATAGGCATGAAACGGCGCGGTGTCTATCACCCGCGCCCAATGGGTCTTGGCAGGGGTCAGGCCTTCAGTGTGGCAATCGTCGAGCGCGGTGTGATCGAAAGTGCCGGGCCGGCAAGCTGAATTATAGGCGGCCAATGTCGCGACAAAGGTCGCGGGATCGACGCCGATCTTGACGGCAAGCTCTTCCAGAGTGTTGGCCGTGGTGCCGTCGAACACCGGCGGCATGAAACGGCCAATCGCTTTCTGATCGATGATCGACCAGGCCGTCTGGCCCGGCTGCTGTGCCACCAGACGGCCCCAGATCGCATAGCGCTTGGGCCAAAAATCTTCGCCTTCGTCATAGAAGCGTTCGGCGTCGCGGTTGACGACGACGCCAAGCGACACGCAATCGATCCGCGTGCAGATGCCGCCGTCGTACAGGGGCGCGCGGGCATCGATGGCGACACAGTGCGCCTGGGTGGGATCGCCGATCGTGTCCGCGCCTGCGTCGATCATGAACTTCAGCAGGACGCCCTGATTGAAGCGGGTGCCGCGGATCAGGAAATTCTCCGCGGTCCATTCGCCACGCTCGTTCTGGCCCCATGCCTCGCGCTGCCACTCCAGATTGGACTCGAAGCCGCCGCAGCCAAGCACGCAGCTCCTGGCGGCGATGCGCTCGCCGGACTCGGTGATGGCGGCGATGAAGCGGCCGTCCTTCACCTCGAGACTCTTCACCGGTGAATCGTAACGGATCTGCACGCCAAGCGCCTCGGCGCTGCGATAATAGGCATTCACCAGCGCCTTGCCGCCGCCCATGAAGAACGCATTGGTGCGTGCCACATGCAACGCGCCGGACAGAGGTGGCTGGAAACGCACGCCATGCTTGCGCATCCATGGCCGGCAGCGCGACGAATGGCGGATGACCATCCGCGCCAGCGGCTCGTCGGTGAGGCCGCCGGTGACCTTCAGCAGATCCTGCCAGAATTCCTCTTCGGGATAGGCTTCGATCAGCACATCCTGCGGTTCGTCGTGCATGCAGCGCAGGTTGCGCACATGCATGGAATTGCCGCCGCGCCATTCCTTCGGCGCCGATTCCAGCATCAGCACCGACGCGCCGGCCTCGCGCGCCATCAGCGCCGAACACAGCGCCGCGTTGCCGCCGCCGATCACCAGCACGTCGGGCGGGGAAGAGATTGTTGCCATGGATCTGGAAGTCCCTTCGCATGTGCCATCACCAGCAATGCAGTCAGCCACGATAGGCCGGCCACTCTCCACCGAGGTTGACCGTGAGCGCCTTCGCCACCGGACCAAGCACGCGTTTCATTTCGGCGATCTCGGCTTCGCCGAAGCGTTCGCGCGGCCCCGACAGCGAGATCACCCCGATCAGCATGCCGCGCGGGCCGAACACCGGCGCTGCCACGGCCGCACAGCTCGGATCGCGCTCGCCGAGGGAAACATCGAAGCCCTTGGCTCGAATGGCGTCGTAACGCGGGCCGACGCTCCCGGCATAAGCGAGAATGATATGCCCGGCCGCACCACGCAGCAGCGCGTAGCTGTGGCCGGCCTCGACGCGATCGAGCGTGGCATGGCGCGAATTGACCCGGAACAGGCAGACGCGGTTGTCGGCATCCTGCCGGACATGGAACGAGGCGCTCTCGGTGCCGCGATCGACCAGTTCCTGCAGCGCCGGCACCACGTGATGCCCGAGCGCATTCTTGCGGGCGAAGGCCGCGCCGAGGCGGAACGCCGTCGGCCCGAGGTCGTAGTTGCCGTCCGGCAACCGCGTGACATAGCCGGTCGCGATCAGCGAACCCAACAGCCGCAGAATCGTGCTCTTGTAATAGCCGGTGCACGCCGCCAGTTCGGCCAACGTCATCGTCTGGTCGGCGGTTTCCAGCGCAGCCACGATCGACAATGCCCGCTCGACCGCGGCTACGCCCTCGCCGGTTTCGCGAACGGCCGGTTGCGGCTTCACTGGTGTGGTCGTGGGCTTCTTCATGGGTGTCCGTCAGGCCGTGCGCGACGCCTTGATGACGCGCGCCAGCACTGGCCAGTAGAGATCGCCATGACCGGCGTCAATCGCCTCGCCGAGCAACTTGTCGGCAAGTTCCGCCCCTTGCAACTTGATGTCGACCGACCTGGCGAGATCGAGCGCGTAGCCGATGTCCTTGCGGGCATATTCGGTCGAGAAAGCACGTTCCGGGAAGGTGTCCGGCAACATCGCTTTCATGCCGTGATTGCGCAGGGCAAAGCTGTCAGCGGAACCCTTGGCAAGCGTCTCGAAGACCAGTTTGGGATCGAGCCCGGCGCGCTTCGCCGTTTCCAGCGCCTCGCCCAGCGCGACGACGGTTTCCATCAGCACCATGTTGTTGAGGATCTTGACCACCTGCCCGGCGCCGACGGCGCCGCAATGGGTGATGTCGGTGGCGAAGGTCGCGATCAGCGGCTGCAATTTCGTGAAGATCGCCGCATCGGCGCCGACCATCACGCTCAGCGTGCCTTCTTCCGCAGCCTGCCGCGTTCGCGCGATCGGCGCGTCGGCATAGGCCGCACCCTTGGCAGCGAACCGCTTGGCGAGTTCGCGGCTGGCTTCCACCGGCGAGGTGCCGAGATCGACAATGGTGTGGCGCGCCTGCGCATGCGCAACCAAGCCGTCGTCGCCGTCGCACACCGCGGCAACATGCTTGCCGCTCGGCAGTGCCATAAAGATCACGCCGCAGCTATCTGCGAGCTCGGCAAGCGTCGCCGCGCGCTTGACACCAGCCTCCGCCAGCCGTTCGAACGGCGCATCGGCGCGGTCGAAGCCGCAGACAGGCAAGCCGGACTTGCGCGCCAGATTGCGGCACATCGGCTCGCCCATTACGCCCAGACCGATAAAACCAATGGCGTTCGTCATGCCGTATTCCTTTTATTCCAAGATCAATCGCGAAGCGGGCGCAGCCGGGCTGCGCCCGCGATAATGTGGCGGCTCAGCCCTTGACCAGCGGGCATCCGCCTTCGCTCATGGGCCGGAATGCCTGTTCGCCCGGCGATGTCGTGACCACCTTATAGTAGTCGTATTTGTATTTCGATTCTTCGGGCTTCTTCACCTGTACGAGATACATCGTGTGCAGCACGCGCCCGTCGGGACGCACGGTGACGTCCTTGTTGTACATGTCGTTGACCTTCATCTCGTGCATTTTCTGGGCGACGATGGCGGGGTCCTTGGTGCCGGCGGCCTTCACCGCCGCAAGATAGTGATGCACGCCGCTATAGACGCCGGCCTGCACCATGCTCGGCACCTTGCCGCCGGTCAGCGCCAGGTAACGCTTGGTCCAGGCACGGGTCTCTTCGTTGAGATCCCAATAAAACGAGGTCGTCACCTGCAGCCCCTGGGTCGCCTTGAGGCCTAGCGCATTGACATCGGTAATGAAGACCAGAAGACCGGCGAGTTGCTGTCCGCTCTCGACGATGCCGAATTCGCCGGCCTGCTTGATGGCGGTCTGCACGTCCGCACCGGAGGTGGCGAGTCCCACCACCTTGGCCTTGGAGCCCTGCGCCTGCAGCAGGAACGACGCCATGTCGGTCGTGCCCAGCGGATGCGCGGCCGAGCCGATCACCTTGCCGCCGGCCGCCTCGATGAACTTGGTGGCGTCACGTTGCAGAGCTGACCCGAACGCATAATCGGCGGAGATGAAGTACCAGGTATTGCCGCCGGCCTTGGTGACCGCTTCGCTGGTCAGCTTCGACAGCGCGTAGGTGTCGTAATTGAAGTGAAAACTGGTCGCAGCGCAGGACTTGCCGGTGAAATCCGAGGAGCCGGGGCCGCTGATGACAAAGATCTTGTTCTTCTGGCGGGCGACTTCGAGGATGGCGAAGCCGGCCGAGGACGCAGCACCGTCGGCGATCATGTCGACACCTTCGTTGTCGAACCATTTTCGCGCGGTACCGGCGGCGATGTCGGGCTTGTTCTGGTGGTCGGCGGAGATCACCTCGATCTTCTGGCCGAGCAACTCGCCGCCAAAATCCTCCGCTGCCAGCTTCGCCGCGGCGACGGATCCGACGCCGCCATTATCGGCGAATACGCCGGACTGATCGTTCAGGATGCCGATCTTGATCGTCTCGGCGGCGCCGGCGATTTGCACCGGCAGCAGCAGTGCTGCGGATAGATAGAGACTTGTCGTCAGCGCCTTGATTGGCATGTGTTGTCCCTCCTCAGGATGTCTGTTGTTGTTGGATCTGTGCGAGCACCGGCGCGATATAGCGGCGAAACTGCACGGGATTTTCGCTCATCGGGAAATGTCCGAGCTGCTCCATGATGGTCACGTCGGCGCCGGCGATGCCCTCTGCGGTCCGCACGGTGTCGTCCGGCATGCAGGAGAAATCGTATTCGCCGGTGAGCAGATAGAGCGGACAGATACTGGTATCGATCGCCTTGATACGGCCGCGCAGGTCGCCATCGACGCGATAGAAATACAGGTCGCCCTTGAATACGCCGGGGCCACCCTGTTTGTAGGCCCACAGCGTTTCCATCCGGGCCGCCGCGGGGCTCTGCGGCGCGACCAGACCGGACACCAGGGCCGCGCAAACTTCGCCACCGTGAACGTCCGGCCGGTTCAGCCAGGTGGTGTCGTACCACGGCGTCTGGAAATCCGCCGCTTCCAGACCGATCAGCGCGCGAAACTCGCTGGCATGATCGATGGCGAGATTGAGCACAATGCGGCCACCGATCGAACATCCCATCACCACCGGTTTGTCGAGCGCGAGCGCAGCGCAGAATGCACGAATGGTGTTCGTGTAACGCGCCGTGGTCAGCTGATATTCACTGCCATCCCAGGTTTCCGGCGGATTAGACTTGCCATGCCAAGGCAAATCGAAAGCGATGATACGGAAATGTCTCGTAAATTCGGGATCGGCGAGCAAATAGCGCCACTGCCGCCCGTCGGAACCCGCGGTGTGCAGGCAGACCAGCGGAATGCCCTGCCCGGCTTCCTCGAAATAGATGCGGTGGGTGATGCCGTCGATATCGACATGCACGTAGCGACCGATCATCGGCTCGATGTGAGCTGTCATGCCGCGCCTCCCGATCCACGCGGCAGCGCCAGCAGATCCTTGAAATATTGCAGGTTGGTCATGAACGGTCGGATATCGCCGTCGAGCGTGGCCACACCGCGTTTGGTCAGTGAAAACAGATCGTGCCATCCGGCCTTCGGCAGCGGCTGCCAGAACGCCGCCCACGCTTCGGGCGTGGCGCGGTAGCCGAACGTCCACGAGCGCATCAGCACCGGCACCAGTGCGATATCGACGATGCGCCCGGCACGGATGGCGACGTGAAATGCCTGCTCGGTCGATCCGAGCAGACAATCGACATCTAGAAAACGCCCGCGCTGGATCAGCGCGGCATCGCCGTCGAGCAGGGCCGGAAGCCGCGCGAAGGTCGCAGCCACGTCGCTGTCAGATTTTTTCAAGGCCGGACTCCTTGATGATGCGGCCCCATAACTCGGTCTGCTTGGTGACGTGGTCGGCAAGGCCTTGCGGCGTGCTGGTATCGGGCTCGAGGCCGATACCGGCAAAGAATTTCCTGGCCTCATCGGTGGCCATCACCTGGAGGAAAGCCTTGTTGAGCTTTTCGACGATGTCGGCCGGTACGTTCTTCGGTCCGAACAAGCCGCTCCACGCGGCAAAGCCGTAACCGGGCAGACCGACTTCGGCCATCGGCGGTACCTCGGGCAGCGAGGCCACCCGGGCAAGAGTGGTCACGCCGAGCGCACGCAGGCTACCCTGACTGATGAATTCGCGGGTCACCGCCACGTCGGTGATGACGAATTCGATGCGACCGCCAAGCAGATCGGTGATGGCTTGCGGCGTGCCCGGATAGGAGACGCGCACGGCGTCAATGCCCGCCATCGACTTGACGAGCTGCGCCGCCGCCATGCTGCCGGTATTGCCCGAGCCATAGCTCAGCTTGCCGGGGTTGGCCTTGGCGTAAGCGATGAATGCCTTGAGATCGTTGGCCGGGAAATCCTTCGCCACGACCATGACCAGCGGATTGCGCGTCAGGCGCGCGATCGGCGTGAAGTCGGCCACCGGGTCGAACGGCATCTTGTTGTAGAGATGCACATTGGCCGAATGCGTCGAGTTGGTCGCAAGGTAGAGCGTGTAGCCATCGCCGGGCGCGCGTGCGACTTCGGCGGCGCCGATATTGGCGTTGGCGCCCGGCTTGTTGTCGACGAGGATTTTCTGGCCAAGCACCGCGCCGACCTTGTCGGCAAGGAAGCGCGCTTCCACATCGGTCGCGCTACCCGCCGGAAACGGCACCAGCAGTCGGATCATCTTGGTCGGATAGTCGTCGGATGCCTGTGCCGACGGCATGAAAGCCGTCGCGCCGATGACCAGCAGTGCCGCGGCTACAACCGAGCGCCGCGTCGGCGACCGCCCATCCATCTTTTCCCCTGTCATGTCTCTCTCCCGATCGTGTTTTTAGCGGCGCTGGATCAGCAGGTTCGCGGCGCGACGACACGCCCTCCTCAACCGGATCCGATTCCGCAAAGTTCTGTCTAGCAGAATGCTTGTTCTATTATATCAACATATGATTGGATGCCGCGCAAGTGAGGCGACGTCAATGCCTCAGAGAAGTCAGAAGTGGACGTTGCAATGGCCTATCCAGACATTGAGATGTATGTGGACGGAGGTTGGCGCCGTGCCTCCGGCACGCCCATCATCAATCCCGCCGACGAAAGCGTGCTCGGCACGGTGCCGCATGCGACGCGAAGCGATCTGGACGATGCGCTGGACGCCGCGACCCGCGGCTTTGCGGTGTGGCGCAAGACCGCGCCGAATGCGCGCGCTCAGATCATCCTCCGCGCCGCCGCGCTGATCCGTAGCCGCGTCGAGGAGATGGCGACGGCGATGGTGCTCGAGCAGGGCAAACCGCTCGATCAGGCCAGGCTTGAAGTCTTGCGGGGCTGCGAGATCATCGAATGGGATGCCACCGAAGGCATGCGCATCTATGGCCGCGTGATTCCCGCCGGCCCTCACCTGCAGCATACGGTGTATCGCCAGCCGATCGGCCCGGTTGCGGCATTCTCGCCGTGGAATTTTCCCATGAGTTCACCGGCTCGCAAGGTCGCCGGCGCGCTCTCGTCGGGCTGTTCGATCATCCTGAAAGCATCGGAAGAGACGCCAGCCAGCGCGCTGCAACTGGTCCGCGCCTTCCATGATGCCGGCCTGCCGCCGGGCGTGCTCAATCTCGTTTTCGGCGACCCCGCCGAGATTTCCAGCTATCTGGTGCCGCATCCGGCGATCCGGCTGATCACCTTCACCGGCTCGGTGCCGATCGGCAAGCATCTCGCCGCGATGGCAGGCCAGCACATGAAGCCGGCGATCATGGAACTGGGTGGCCATGGCCCGGTGATCGTCTGCGACGATGCCGATCCGGTGACCACTGCGAAGGCATCGGTGATCGCCAAATCGCGCAATGCCGGCCAGGTCTGCGTCGCGCCGACGCGCTTCTTCGTCCATGAAAAACACTACGAGACCTTTGCACAGAACCTTGCCGAAGGTGCCGCGGGATTGAAGATGGGCAACGGCATGGATCCCTCGACCCAGCTCGGTCCGCTGGCGAATTCGCGCCGCATCGATGCGATGGAGCGGCTGGTCGCGGATGCCAAGCAGCGCGGCGCGCGTGTCCTCGCCGGCGGCGAACGCGTCGGCAATCGCGGTTACTTCTATCCACTCACCGTTCTGGCTGACGTGCCGGACGATGCGCTAGCCATGACCAATGAACCGTTCGGGCCGCTCGCGCTGATCAATCCGGTGCGCGATCTCGACGACGCGATCGCGCGCGCCAATGCACTGCCGTTCGGTCTGGCGGCTTATGCCTTCACGACATCGGCGAACAATGTGCAGCGCCTGTCCGACGAGGTCGAAACCGGCAATCTCACCATCAACCACTTCGTCGCCTCCACAGCGGAAACCCCGTTCGGCGGCGTCAAGGACAGCGGCTACGGTCGCGAAGGCGGTATCGAAGGTCTTGGTTGCTACACCGTCACAAAGAATGTCTCGCACAAATTTTCCTGAGACGACGCAAAGACGGGTCTGCCCGGCCACCGCCGGGCGTCGCCCTGACGCCCGCCACTTCGGACCGTTGGCGATGAGTCCTGATCGCTGTTAAGACAAAGATGTCGAGGCGATCAGACCGCCGACGGACAATTCAAAGAATGAAAGAAGAGACGAGGGATGACGCCGCTACAGCCGACTTACGAGATCTATGCGATCCGTTACGCGACCATGACAGCCCGGACGCCGCAGATGAATCATTTGTCCCCGGACCCGCACGAGACGACGGCATCCGATCTGGATTATTTCGTCTGGCTGATCCGCGGCAAGGATCGCGATATTCTTGTCGATACCGGCTTCAACGAGGCTGCGTCGAAGTCCCGCAAGCGGGTGCTCGACATCAATCCGGTGGACGCACTGGCGCGGTTCGGCGTCCAGGCCGAGAATTTGCGCGACGTCATCATTACTCACCTCCACTATGATCACGCCGGAAATCTGGATCGGTTTCCCCGTGCAACGTTCCACCTGCAAGATCGGGAAATGAGCTACGCAACGGGCCGTTGCATGTGCAGCGGCGTGTTGCGACATCCCTTCTCCGCGGAGGACGTCACGCTGATGGTGCGGCATGTCTACGATGAGCGTGTCACCTTTCATGACGGCGAGGGCGAGGTTGCGCCGGGTGTCACGCTGCATCGGGTCGGCGGACACTCCGATGGGCTGCAGGTCGTCCGTGTGGCGACAACGCGTGGTCCGGTTGTGCTGGCATCTGACGCCTCGCACTACTTCGCCAACATGCATCGCCGCAGCCCATTTCCGATCATCTACAATGTTGGCGACATGTGTAACGGCTGGGCGCTCTGCGAACGCCTGGCAGGCCACCCGGACCGCATCATTCCTGGCCACGACCCTCTCGTGAGGAAGCTCTACAGGAGAGTTGAAGGGGGGATCGATGCCTACGCATTGCACGAGGAGCCGTCACATTCCTTCATGCGGTTTGACGCGCCGGAAGCTCCTCAATTTTCGTAGCAAATACGGAGTCCCCTTTGCGCCAGCAGCCGCTAGTCGCTTGAAGCTTATGTTCTTCCCCGAAGCCCCGATCGCAACTTCTCGACGCCGCCGCCCGGACACTAGCGGTAACGCGTCATCGATAGCGCATCCGCGTCGATCTCGGGCCTCAGGCCCTGGATCTGATCCGCCAAGACCCGCGCGGCACCACACGCCATGGTCCAGCCCAGCGTGCCGTGGCCCGTATTCAGATGAAGGTTGTTCAGCCGTGTCGGCCCGATGATCGGCGGCCCGTCGGGCGTCATGGGGCGCAGCCCGCTCCAGAACGTCGCCGTCGAAAGATCGCCGGCCTCGGGAAACAGGTCGGTCAGGGAGCGATCAAGCGTCGCCCTCCGATTGGGCGACAGCCGCACTTCGTAGTCGCCGATTTCCGCCGTGCCGCCGACGCGAATGCGGTCGCCGAGCCGGGTAATCGCCACCTTGTAGGTTTCGTCCATCACGGTGGATTGCGGCGCCGACGCCGCGTCGACGATCGGCACCGTGATCGAGTAGCCCTTGACCGGGTAGACGGGAATGTCGATCCCCAGCGGTCGCAGCAGCAGTGGCGAGAAACTGCCCAGCGCCATCACATAGCAGTCAGCCGTGAACACGCCGTTGTCGGTCGTGACCTGCCCAACCGCCCCGCCCTGCACGTCTATGGTCCGAATCGTCGTCCCATAGATGAACTCCACCCCCAGCGCCGCGGCCGCCGCTTCCAGACGCTGCGTGAAAAGATGGCAATCGCCGGTCTCGTCGTCGGGCAGCCGCAGACCGCCGACGAACGAGTCTCGCACCAGGGCCAGTCCCGGCTCCGCGCGAATGCACCCCGCACGATCCAGCACCTCGAACGGGACTCCGTATTGACGCAGGATATCCACGTCGCCGCCGATCGCATCGAGCTGCGACTGCTTGCGAAACAATTGCAGCGTCCCCTCGCTGCGATCATCATAGCTGATCCCGATATCCGCGCGCAGCGCGCGCAGGCAGTCGCGGCTGTATTCGGCGACGCCGACCATGCGCGACTTGTTGAGCGCGTAGCGGCTGGCCGTGCAGTTGCGCAGCATCTGCAGCAGCCAGCGCCACATCGCGGGATCCGCCTGCGGGCGCAGCACCAGCGGGCCATGCCGATCGAGTATCCACCGCACGGCTTTGAGAGGAACGCCCGGCCCGGCCCATGGCGAGGCATAACCCGGCGAGACTTCGCCGGCATTGGCAAAACTGGTCTCAAGCCCCGGACCCGGCTGACGGTCGATCACCGTGACCTCGAAGCCGGCCTTGGCGAGATAGTAGGCCGTCGTGACGCCGATCACGCCGGCGCCCATAACCACGGCTTTCATGACAATGTCTCTCCGAGAGTTGGTTTGCTGTGCGGCCTGTCCACACCGCCGCGGTAGTTTCGCTGAAAACGGTGACCGAGCCCGGTCAGGATTTCGTAGCCGATGGTGCCGCCCACCGCGGCGAGTTCGTCCACCGTCTGATGCAGTCCGATCAGTTCGATCTCGGCGCCGCGCGCCAGACGATCCGCCGGCAGACCGCCGAGGTCTACGGTGAGGCTGTCCATGGAGACGCGCCCGGCGATCTTCAGGGCATAGCCTTCGAAGTACACGACGCCCGCCGGCCCAAGCGCGCGATGCAGGCCGTCGGCATAACCGATCGACAGCGTCGCCAGTCGCGTGGATCGCGTGGCCGAAAACTCCCAGCCATAGCCCACGTGATCGCCGGGTTCGATCTCGCGCACCTGAACGATCTGGGCCGTGAGGCGCACTACCGGCCGCATCGGATTTGGCAGCCTCGGGGTGGGATTGATGCCGTAGAGCGCCGCGCCCGGCCGCACGAGGTCGTAGCGGAATTCATTGCCCAGAAAGAGTCCGGATGAGTTTGCCAGCGACTTTGGTATCCCGGCGAAGGGAGCGGCGAGCAATTCGAAGGCCGCGCGCTGTCGGGCGTTCGCCGGATGATCCGGGCTGTCGGCGCAAGCGAGATGGCTCATTACCAGACGGACTTCGATGCCTCGCAGACGAAACGCGCAAGCGCCGGAAAACTCGGCGATATCGCGCGGCGAAAGGCCGAGCCGCGACATGCCGCTGTCGATCTGGATCACGGCGCCAAGCGGCCGCCCCACCCTGCGCGCGCAGGCGGACCACGCATCGAGCTGTTCAAGCGAGTTGAGCACGGGCACGATGGCGGTGCGCGCGCAGTCGGATTCGGCGCCGAGCGGCAGGCCGTTAAGGACGACGATGGACACATCCGCAGGCAGATGCGCGCGGAGATCGAGCGCCTCGTCGAGATGAGCGACAAAGAAATCCCGGCATCCGGCATCATAAAGAACCGGGGCGACCTGGCGCGCTCCCAACCCGTAGGCGTCCGCCTTGACGACACCGCCGCACCGGACGCCTGGTCCGACCTTGTCGGCGAGATGGCGGTAGTTCCACCGAACCGCCGTGAGGTCGACCGTCAATGCCGCACCGGCATGACAATCACCCGGTCTCATTTCAACGCCCATGCTGATTTCCCGATTGCCTTGCAAGGCAAGAATGTCAGGAAAGTTGCGGTGGTTTTTGGCGATTATACGTGATATTATCGATTAGCACGCAGGATATCGGTGATATTTTTGGATGTTACTCGAGATTCCTGCGCCTTTGTGGAACACATGAATGCCCATCGAAACCGATTCCATCGACCGCAAGATTCTCCGCCATCTGGTGCAGGATGCGCGGATCAGCCAGGTGGTTCTCTCGGAACGGGTCGGCCTGTCGCCGACCGCCTGTACGCGGCGCATGCTGCATCTGGAGAAAAGCGGCGTGATCACGGGCTATTCTGCCGATATCGACGCCGCCGAGCTCGGATTTATGATGACGGTGCTGGTGCATATTACCCTGGACAAGCAGAGCGAGGATGCGCTGTCCGCCTTCGAGCGGGAGATCGTCAAATGCCCCGATGTCGTGTCGTGCCATCTGATGTCCGGCAACGACGACTACCTAGTACAGGTGCAGGCCCGCGACATGCAGGACTATGAGCGCATTCACAAGCAACATCTGTCGCGCATGCCCGGCGTCTCGCGTCTTCACTCCAGCTTTGCCATGCGCAGCGTCATTAAACGTAGCATCTCGCCCGCGGCGTTGGGCGACTAGCGCGAGCTCGATTGCGGATTCCGGTGCAACGTCGCAGCAACGTGCACCGATATCGGACCTGCCGCTGCCCGCTTCGATTATTTCCGACAAGGTAGCACAGCTCGAAAACGGTCCAATGCTGTTCAAGTGTTGCATGCGCTTTACGTGAGGCAACAAGACCGCATCTCCACTATGTCGCGTTCGACCCGAGTGATCTTGCCCCTCGAAGAGCTCGCCGGCGCTAAATGAGTGCCGCCGATCGCCGACAACCATCGTCAACCGAAGGTTGCCATCACCTCAGTTGACGTGTCCTGAAAGACTTCCGGCACCAGCTTGCGCAAGCTCGAAGCACGTCGGAGATTTTGGCGCCAGCGGTAGGCCGGCTCCGGCTTCCGGCCATTTGCACATTCGTGGTTTCTGAGCAGCTCGGAGGTCATCTTTCGACCGGAGACGACGTCGCCGGGAATTGCAGCACGAGATTTGCATGGATCGGCGGATCGAGGCCGGAGCATTTCCATGAATCTCATCAACCTGGATATCCGGATGCTGCGGTCGCTGACCTCGGTCGTCGAGACCGGCAGCATCACTGAAACGGCGCGGCGGCTGGGCCGGACCCAGCCGGCGATCACGCTTCAACTGCAGAGACTTGAGGAGCTGACGGGCAAGCCGATCTTCATCCATGAGGGTCGCAAGCTGTACCTGACCGCCGACGGAGAAGTCGTGCTGTCCTATGCCAAGTCCATCCTTGGCTTTCATGACGAGCTTCTATCCCAGCTGGCCTCCCCGGATATCGAAGGCCACGTGGTGCTCGGCACGCCGGATCTCTATGCCGCATTCCTGCTGCCGTCGATCCTGAAGCTGTTCCGAAAGACCTTCCCGCGCGTCCAGGTCGACCTCAACTGCTCGCTATCGACGCCGCTGGTGGGCTGCGTCCGCCGCGGCGAGGTCGATATCGCGCTGGTGACGCGCATGAACGATTTCACCGGTGGCCAGGTGGTCCGGCAGGAGCAGTTGATCTGGATGACCGGCGAGCAATCGACGGCCTATAATGAAAGCCCGATCCCGCTGGCGCTGCTGCCGCCCGGCAATATCTATCGCGATCACGCCATCGAGCGGCTGGAAACGGCGCGGCTGCGCTGGCGTCTCGCCTGCGTCAGCGACAGCGTCGGCGGACTGCAGGCGGCGGCCTTCGCCGGCATCGCGGTGACGGTCCTGGGGCGGAGCGCGCTGGTGGGCAACATGCGCGAGATCGGTGCCAAGGAAGGCCTGCCGCCGCTGCCGAAGGTCGATCTGCTGCTCTACAAATCGGCAACCGCGACTTCGAAAGCGGCAAGCGCCCTGCACGATTACCTCGCGCACTACCTGAATCTCGACGACGAACTTCTGCTCGGCACTGAATTGCCGCTGACGGTCGGCCATCACCCCGGCTCGGCAGGCCCGTCCGAGCAACCCGCTCTGAAGGCATCCTCGAGCGCCTGCACATTTATACGTGCTGCCGACGCGCAGGACGGCGCCGCCGCGGAAATCCCGGGCACCCGACGTATCCGGCCACCCGATCAGGTCTACCGGCCCCGCGCCAGGCGGCCGGTCTAGCCGATCGCCGCGGCCACCGCCTTCTTCGCCATCACGGTGATGAGATGCGCGCGGTACTCGGAATCGGCATGAATGTCCGAACTCATATTGTCCGCCGGGACCTTGATCGAGGCGACCGCGGCGGGCGTGAAGGAGCCGGCCAATGCTGTCTCCATCTCCGGCACCCGGAAGACGCCCGGGCCAGCACCGGTGACGGCCACGCAGACACCACCAGGCGATTGGACGACGCAGACGCCGACCACCGCATAGCGCGAGGCCGGCGACTTGAACTTGGCGTAGCCGCCTCGCACGGGCACCGGAAAGCGCAGCGACGTGATGACTTCGTCAGGCTCTAACGCGGTCTCGAACATGCCCGTGAAGAAATCGGCAGCGGCGATCTTGCGTCGATCGGTGACGATCGTAGCGCCCAGCCCCAACACGGCCGCGGGATAATCCGCGGAGGGATCGTTGTTGGCGACGGAGCCACCGATGGTGCCGCGGTTGCGTACGGCGGGATCGCCGATCCCGGCCGCGAGCTTGGCCAGCAGCGGGATGGCGGCTGCCACGATCGCGGATTCCGCGACATCGACATGGCGCGCCATCGCGCCGATCGCCAGCGTATCGCCTTCGACGGATATCGACGACATCGCAGGAATTCTCGACAGGTCAATCAGCGCGGCCGGCGTGGCGAGCCGCTGCTTGATCGTCGGCAGCAGCGTCATGCCGCCGGCCAGCGGCGTGCTGTCGGGGATGCTGCCGAGCAAGGCGACGGCTTCGGGGGATGTGGCGGGTTGGTGGAATGCGAAGGTCATGGCGTTTTCCTATTCCGCTGCTTGCGGCATGGTCGCGTTCTGGATGATCCGCCAGATCCGGTTCGGCGTCGCTGGCATGTCGACATGCTGCACGCCGAGATGCGACAGCGCATCGACGACCGAGTTGATCACGGCCGCGGGCGAGCCGATCGTGCCGACCTCGCCGCAGCCCTTGACGCCCATCGGCGTGTGCGTGCACAGCGTCGAGTGGGTCTGGATGTTCATGTTCGGGACGTGGTCGGCGCGCGGCATGGTGTAGTCCATGAACGAGCCGGACAGGAGCTGGCCCGACACTTCGTCATAGACCGCGCCTTCGAACAGCGCCTGCCCCACGCCCTGCACGATGCCGCCATGCAACTGGCCCTCGACGATCATCGGGTTGATCACGGTGCCGACGTCGTCCACAGCGGTGTAACGCACCAGCGTGACAATGCCGGTCTCGGGGTCGATCTCGACCTCGGCGATGTGACAGCCGCCGGGATAGGTGAAGTTGATGGGGTCGTAATAAGCCTGCTCTTCGAGGCCCGGCTCGAGCACTTCTAGCGGATAGTTGTGCGGCACGTAGGCCGCGCCGGCGATCTCCTGGAATGTCTTGCTGCGGTCGGTACCTGCGACCGAGAACACGCCTTCCTTGAATTCGATGTCGTGCTCGCCGGCTTCCAGCAGATGCGCTGCGATCTTCTTGCCCTTCACCACCACCTTGTCGCCGGCCTTCGACAGCGCCGCGCCGCCGACCACCAAAGAGCGCGAGCCATAGGTGCCCATGCCGAACTGCACCCGGTCGGTATCGCCGAACACGATGTCGACATTCTCGAAATTGACGCCGAGCTTTTCCGAGATGATCTGGGCGAAGGTCGTCTCGTGGCCCTGACCGTGATTGTGGGTACCGATCAGCACCGTCACCTGCCCGGTCGGATGCACGCGCACCGTGGCGCTCTCATAGAGACCGCCGCGCGCGCCGAGCCGTCCGGCAAAGCGCGAGGGCGCCAGGCCGCAGGCCTCGACATAGGTGGAGTAGCCGAGCCCGCGGAATTTGCCTTCGCGTTCGGAGGCGGCCTTGCGCTCGGCGAAGCCGGCGACGTCGGCGGCCACCAGCGCGCCTTCGAGACAGCCCATCGGGTCGCCGGAATCATATTCGACCAGCATCGGCGTCTGGTACGGATAGGCCTCCTTCGGGATGATGTTGCGGCGGCGGATCTCGACGCGGTCGATGCCCATTTCGGCGGCGGCGACGTCGACGATGCGCTCGACCACGAAGGTCGCCTCCGGCCGACCTGCGCCGCGATAGGCGTCGACCGGGACGGTGTTGGTGAACACCACCTTGACGTTGCAGTAGATCACCGGCGTCGTGTAGACGCCGCCGAGCAGCGGCGCGTACAGGTTGGTCGGGATGTTTGGCCCGAAGGTCGAGAGATACGCACCCATATTGGCGAGGGTATGGACCTTCAGCGCCAGGAACTTGCCGTTCTCGTCGAGCGCTAGTTCGGCCTCGGTGACGTGATCGCGGCCGTGGCGGTCGGAAACAAAGCCTTCCGAGCGATCGGCGACCCACTTGATCGGCCGGCCGACGCGCCTGGCCGCCCAGGTGATGACGGCCTCCTCGCCATAGTGGAACTGCTTGACGCCGAAACCGCCGCCGACGTCGGGGGCGACAACCCGCAGCTTCTGCTCGGGAATGTTGAGCACCAAAGCCGCCATCAGGAAGCGCACCACGTGCGGAAACTGGCTCGTGGTCCACAACGTGTAATGGCCGGTGCCGGCATTGTATTCGGCGATCGCCGAGCGCGGTTCCATCGGGTTGCCGATCAGCCGGTTGTTGACGAGACTGAGCCTTGCCACATGCGCGGCCTTGCGGAACGCGACCGCCACGGCCGCCTTGTCCCCCATCTCCCAGTCGCAGCACAGATTGTTGGGCACGTCGTCAAACAGTTGCGGCGCGCCAGGCCGCACGGCTTCGAGCACGCCGACCACCGCCGGCAGCACGTCGTAGTTGATCTTGACCAGTTCGGCGGCGGCGCGCGCCTGCGCCAGCGTATCGGCGACGACGAAGGCGACCATGTCGCCGACGAAGCGGACCTTGCCCTGCGCCAGCATCGGAAATGCCGGCTCCTTCATCGGTACGCCCTCGGCGTTGCTGATGCCCCAGCCGCACGGCATGCCGCCGAGACCGTCGGCGGCGACGTCATCGCCGGTCAGGATTACTTCGACCCCCGGCAGCGCCAGCGCCGCCGTGGTGTCGATGCTGCGGATCGCCGCGTGCGCGTGCGGAGAACGGATGAAGACGCCGACGGTGGCGTCGGGCCGCTTCATGTCGGCGACATAGTTGCCGCGGCCGGTCAGAAAGCGGAAATCTTCCTTGCGGCGCGGCGATTCGCCAATTCCGATGATGTTCGACATGACTCAGTCTCCGGTCGCGGGGGCGTTCATCGCGGCGGCGCCGGCGATGATCGAGGTGACGATGTTCTGGTAGCCCGTGCAGCGGCAGATGTTGCCTTCCAGGCCGTGACGCACCTCGGCCTCGGTCGGCTTCGGGTTCTTGCCAACCATCGCCATCGCCGTCATCACCATGCCCGGCGTGCAGAAGCCGCATTGCAGGCCGTGGTTCTGGTGAAATGCCTGCTGCATCGGATGCAACTGGTTCGAGCCGCCCTTGGCGGCCAGCCCCTCGATGGTCATCAGCGTGCCGCCTTCCAGCGCGGGTGCCAGCAGCGTGCAGCTCTTTACCGCGTCGCCGTTGAACAGCACCACGCAGGCGCCGCACTGGCTGGTGTCACAACCGACATGGGTCCCTGTCAGATTGAGATTCTCGCGCAGCATTTCGGAAACCAGCGTGGCCGGCTCGACATCGACCGTTCGGGCGCGGCCGTTGAGGGTGAAGTTGACGATCATGGTGACCTCCGGTGGACTGGCGAAAACTGGCATCAGGCGAGAATGCGGGCGCGGCCTGCCGGCCAGGTAGCCAGCAGCAGGTCACCGATATCGAACGGATCCCGGAAGAAGGTGCGCTCCGGGATGTAGGCGATGAATTCCTCGTCGGGCACGGTGTCGAGCATCACCTTGACGAACGAGCCCTGGTATTCGATCGCCAGCACCCGGCTCGGCAGCGCCGTGGCCCCCTCGCTCGGCCCGGCCGCACTGGCGCGCATCAGTTCGATGTCGTCGCGGCGCACCGCGAGATCGATGCGGTCGCCGGCCGCGATGCGGCCGCCCGGCTGCAGGCCAATATGGATGCCGCTGCGGCTCGGCTGCGACAGCACCAGGTGGTCCGCGCCAACGGCTTCCACCTTGCCGGACAGCACGTTCTGCCCGCCGAGAAACTCGGCGACATAGCGGTCACGCGGATTGGCGTAGACGTCGCGCGCGGCGCCGGACTGCCGGATCTTGCCCTTCTCCATCACCACCACGATATCGGCCAGCGCGATCGCTTCCAGCTGGGTATGGGTGACGTGCACGAAGGTGATGCCGAGCTCGCGCTGCATCCGGCGTAGCTCCTGCCGCATCTGCACGCGCAATTGCTCGTCCAGCGCCGACAGCGGCTCGTCGAGCAGCAGCACACGCGGTTCGGTGATCGCCGCCCGCGCCAGCGCAACGCGCTGCTGCTGGCCGCCGGAGAGGTTTGCCGGCAGCCGGTCGGCGAGTTCGGTGAGGCGCACCTTTTCCATCATCGAATCGACAGCGCGATAGCGCTCCGCCTTCGACTGGCCACGGACACGCAGCGCGAAGGCGATGTTGTCGCGCACGGTGAGGTGCGGAAACAGCGCGTAGGACTGGAACATCATCGCGGTGCGGCGCTCGATCGGCGCCAGCCCCACGACATCATCGCCGCCGATCACGATCTCTCCGGCCGTGGGATCCTCGTGGCCCGCGATCATCCGCAGGATCGTCGTCTTGCCGCAGCCCGACGGCCCGAGGAAGCAGCAATAGGCGCCGTCCGGAATCTTCAGGTTGACGCCGTCCACGACGTTGGTCTGGCCGTCATAGCTTTTGCAGAGCCCCGCCAGTTCGATATCGCCGCCGCCGGATCGCATACTCGAATTCCTCAATGGGTCGGGGTCGCGCGGATACCGCGACGCTTGTTGATCAGGACGATGGCACCGATGCTGACGCCTATGGCGATGAAGGAGACCACCGTCGTCACCGTGCCCAGCGCATAGAGCGACGGCGAGGTCACGTTCAGCGTCATGCTCCAGATTTCCAGCGGCAGGGTATTGAGCGAACCCGCGGTTTGCAGCGAGCGTGCGAATTCGTCGTAGGACAGCGTGAAACCGAACAGAGCGACGGCGACAAGACCGGGGGCGAGGATCGGGATCACCACCAGCCGGATGGTCTGCCAGCGGCTGGCGCCGAGATCGCGCGCGGCTTCCTCCCATGAATTGTTGAAGCGAGACATCACGGCGAACATCACCAGCACGCCGAACGGCAGCGTCCATGAGAGCTGCGCGCCCATCGCCGAGGAATACCAATTGGCGTTGATGCCGACCCACTGGAACAGCAGGCCGATGCCGATGCCAAGCACCAGCCCGGGCGCTACCAGGCTGCCTATCATCAGATAGAACACGAAGGTGTCGCCGAAGAAGCGGCGGCGGAATGCCAGCCCGGCCATAAACGAGAACACCAGCGTGATCACCGTGACCATGGCGGCGAGCTTGATCGAGCGATCGAACGATCCCTTGACATCGCCGGTACGCGCCTGGGTGATCAGGTCGACGAACCAGTGCAGCGAATGGCCTTTCATCGGAAACACGAGGCCGCCGCGGATGTCCTGGAACGACAGGATGTAGATGCAGATCATCGGGCCGTAGAGCGCGACGACGTAAAGCGTGAACACGGTGGCCAGCGCGTAGAACGTCCACGGCCGGCCGCTGCGCGGCGTCAGCGCGCCGCGGCGCGCCTTGGAGACGAGCACAGTGAGTTTTTCCAGAGCCACGCTCATTGCGTGATCTCCCGGCGGATATCGACGGCGCGCAGGATCAGCGAGATCACGATCACCAGCACCACGGTCAGCAGCACGGCACTGGCGGCGGCGATCGGATATTGCAGCACGCCGACATTCTCATAGAACGCACTGACGACGGAGGCCGAGCTGCCGCCGGACATCACCTTGACGACGAAAAAGTCGCCCATCACGATCGACACCACGAAGATCGAGCCGAGCCCAATGCCGCTCTTCGACATCGGGATCACGATATAGCGCATGATGTCGAGGCGGCTGGCGCCGGCATCGAGCGCGGCCTCGATCACGCGCTTGTCGATCCGCGCCATGGAATTGAAGATCGGCACCACCATGAAGATGGTGAGCTGGTGAACATAGGCGATCACCACTGCAAGACTGGAATACAGCAGCACCTCCAGCGGCGCGTTGATGAAGCCGACGCCCTGCAGCGAGGAATTCACTAGCCCCTCCTTGCCGAGCAGCGGGATCCAGGAAATCATCCGGATGATGTTGGAGGTCCAGAACGGCACGGTGCAGACCAGAAACAGCCCGATCGCCAGCAGCTGATTGCGAACGTGAAACACCAGAAAATAGGCCACAAGGAAGCCGATCATCAGCGTGAAGAACCAGGTCAGCACCGTGAACTTCAACGTGGCGACGTAGAGGTGGAAGGTCTGCGCCGAAGTCAGCACATCCACGTAATTGGCCAGCGTGAAGGTCGGGATCAGCCCGCCAAAGCCGTCGGTCTCGAACACGCTGGCCACCAGCACCACCAGGATCGGCAGCAGGAAGAACGGGATCAGCACCAGCATCAGCGGCGTTACATACAGCCAGGCCGAAATATTTTTTCGCCACATCGCGGGAAGCCTGAATCATTTCATTGGACGGGAGAGACGCGCCGCCGCTGCGGCAGATCACAGCGGCGGCGCGCAGGATCATGCGATCTTGAAGTCGTTCCAACGCTTGTTCATGTAGGCAGCCTCGTCCATCAGCGTGTTCCAGCACGAGATGTTCTTGACGCGGTCGAGGAACGAGCCGCCGTCGCGCTTCGTGCCCGCCTTCTCCATCGGCACGCCGTAGGGGTCGTTAATGACTGTGGGCGCCGGCTTTCCGTCGTACCAGAAGTCCCATTCCGCCGGCGTCAGGAATTTCTTGGCGGTGGACGGCACCGGGCTGTAGTAGCCGTAGCGACCGACGAAGCCGCCCTGCCAGCCCGACAGGTACCAGTTGAGATATTCGTAGGCCGCATCCAGCTTCTTGCCGGACAGGTGCTTCATCAGGCCCATGCCGTTGCACCAGCCGCGATAGCCTTCCTTGCCGTCCTTGATGTTCACTGCGGCATAGACACAGGGGATTTCCTTGACGCGCACGGCGGCGACCGCCGGCGACCACATCGACTGGATCACCACCTCGCCCGCCGCCATCAGCTGCACCGACTGGTCGAAGGTGGTCCAGGTCGCGCGGAACTGGCCGGCCTTCTTCAGCTCGATCAGCTTGTTGCAGGTGAAGTCGATCTCCTCCTTGGTCATGTTGCCCTTGTTCTTGTATTTGATCAGCCCGGCGCTTTCGAAGCACAGCGCGGCGTCCATGATGCCGATCGCGGGCACGTCGAGGATCGCGGCCTTGCCCTTGAATTTGGGATCGATCAGATCCTTCCACTGCGTCACCTCGTGGCCGACCAGGTCGGGGCGGTAGCCGATCGAGTCCGCATTGTAGACCTGCGGCAGGAACGTGGCCCACTCGGTGACACCGTCGTGCAGATCGGTGGAATTTGCCTTGGCGATATACATCGCCTCATAGGGCGAGATACCCTGGCGCGGGATCTTGTGGCCGTCGATCTCGCCTTTGGTGAAGATCGGCAGGATGTTGTCGAACTCCTTGATCTTCTTGACTTCGATGCCCTGGATCACCGAGCGCTTGGCGGCCAGCTTGGCCTGCCATCCCTCGAGATCGGCAATATCCACCGAGTCAGGTTGGCTGATGAAGCGGTTGATCGCGGCCGACGTGTCGAGGTTCTGCATCGTGACCTTGAAGCCGAGGTCCTTGGCCGCCTGGTCGCCGATCGCCTTGACGACCGAATACGACACGCCGACGTGGCGCAGCTCGATGTCCTTGATCTCCTGCGCCCAGATGGTCGGCGCGCCGATCACCTCGGAGCCGATCGCGGCGCCGGCGATGGCCGCGCCGCCTTTGAGCAGGGCGCGTCGGGAGAGCCGCTTGTTCACGGGGCGCTTTGCAGCGGCGTTCTCGTCAGCATGGTCGTCATCCAACATAGCTCTCTCCGTCGCGCGTTGATCGGCCAAGGGCGGCGAGATGGCGCGTACTCCCAACCGCATCGTTGGCCACGAAGTAACGACGGGGTGATCGGCTTGTAAAATCGGAAGTCGAAATGCGAACTATAAGGGCTTCTAATGAACCAGCCGGCTGCCTATGCATGCGGCGACCGAGCGCTAAAATCTGGCCTTTACATTTTCAATTGCGCAACATGAGCGATCCGCGATGGTAGAGTGGCTCAGTCGCTGTCAGGAAGCGGGCCCGGAAGGGCTGCAGGATCGCTCGCGGATGCCACGCCTTCCCCGCATGCGCTGGCGGACGAACTCGCCCAGCGCTGCCTTGCGGTGCGCCGTGCGCATCCGAGCTGGGGACCGCTGAAGGTGCAGGCACGGCACGGACGTCAGGCGCCGTCGATCGACTGGCCGGCGACGAGCACGATTGGCCCATTGTTCGAGCCGCGAAGGGTTGACGGTGAAGCGCACCTTGCGGAGCCGCCAACGATGGCTGGAGCATCGACTTCAAGGGCTGCTTCCATTCGAAGAGCAGCGCAATGCCATCAGTAAACTCATCGAGATTGCGTCAGACCCGAACTTCGCCTCCTGTCGGCGTCCAGGCTGCCCCCGGCGAGACATGGACTTATCTTGTCTTGCCAACAAGATCGCACGCTATGTGAGGAGCGACCTCGGACGCCGACTGGGCCGCCGGTTCATAACCTTAGAACCTCAATGTGGTGGTGACGCCGAATACCGCTGCGTCACCGATCCGCGTCAGGCCGCTCGGATCGTTCGGGTTCGGAATGCCCCCCGACGGACGGAACACGTATTGAAAATACGGCGCCAGCAACCAGCCCGGCTTCAGATGCGCCTCGTAGATCATTTCAATGAGTGACTCATTGCTGCGCACGGGGCTGGGCAGATCGGCAAAAAACCGGACGTCGCGATCGAGGTTGCGGGCGGCGTCGGAGATCCGCATGTAGGCCGCCGCCGCACCGAAGCGATCGAGCGGGCGGCCTGGGACAAGCCCGCTGACGCTTATGCCGCCGTCGATGTAGAGGTCGATGATATTCCGGTCCGGCGGGCTATAGGCGACCCGCGCGAAAGCGGTGACGCCAGGCAACGACGCCGAAACGCCCCTGTCTGTCACCGACGACGGCCGGTAGAGCGTCTGTTCCACCACGGCGAACAGTCCGAAGTTGCTGCGCAGTTTCCGAGCGATGCCCGACCCGTCGGGATCGACGATCGATACGCCCTGGGCGGTGAATCGAACGTCATCGAACAGCCCGGTGTGGTACCAGCCGCCGGGCGTGAAATTTGCGGCGAGCGGACGGCCGCCGATGTCCAAGTCGTAGCTGAACCGAATCTGGCTGACGATCCACGGCGCATCGTTGACCCGGAACGCAAGGCCGTGATTGTCGCGCAGTTGCGGATCGCCGTCTCCCGGTCGCGCCGCGGTGCCGTTGAACACCGCGCCAAAGAACGTGATCTGGTCCGACAAGGCGGCCTTGACGCGAATCCCGGGGACTGCGATCGGCGGCGCCGGGCCGCCGGCCGGAAGGTTGTTGGCCTTGATGGCAGGCCAGCCAAACGTGCCGTTGACGAACAGATCGTCGGTCTGGCTGTCGAAGAACTCGACGTCCGCCGCCTGCTGACCGATCCTGATGTTCAGCGCATCATTGTAGAAGCTCTGCTCGAAATACGCATTGTAGAGGCGCACGTCCGGCAACGCCTCGATCTCGCTGACGGTCGCAAGATTATGGATATAATTGCGCGACAAACCGCGGCCGTAAATTCCGAGCATGTTGGCGTAGAACCTGCCGCCGGTCCAGCCAGCCAGCTTGTCGAGGTCGCCATCGACGGAGAGGTCTAGACGCCCGAAATGGATCGCGCCACGTGCGACGCCGCCGGAGGTGTTGGTGATGTTGTCGCCGATATAGGTCGCGCCGAAGTTCAACCCTCTGGCGGCGACGCCATCATGCCAATCGTTCAGCCACTTTGGAGCAATCCATTCGGCTGCATTTTCGTCCTTGGCACCCGCGAGCGCAACGGTCGCCATCGATGCTGAAAGACATCCGGCCACTATCGTGCGCTTCAAGAACATTCGCGGACGTCTTTTATCATTCGGTTGGCCGAACCGCCGCCGAAATGTGTTGACACCCGCCTGCCCTGTCACGTCTACCTGACGAGGCCAATGCGCTTCATGATGAAATAGGCGGCGAGCGAGGACAGGATCATCACCGCCGCGGCCCACAGGAACGCCGTTTCCAGGTCGGTAAACGGCAGGCCCTTGGTGTTCATGCCGAAGATGCCGGTCACGAGCGTCGGCGGCAAGAGCAGCGCAGTCAGGACCGAAAGCACCCTGATATTGTTGTTGCCCTGCTCCTCGATCTTGAGATGCAGCTCTTCCTGCAGTAGTCGGCTGCGCTCGCGCATCTCGACGATCGTGTGATCGAGACCGTCGAGGCGCTGGGCGAGTTTTCCGGCGCGCAGACGCAGCGCGGGCCGGAGGTCCGCGGGATCCTTTTGCTCAAGACGGTGGAAGACGATCCGCAGCCCGGAAAGCTGACGATGCAGGCGGACACAGGTGCGGCGCAGCCGGCCGAGTTTCTGCCGCAGGTCGGTCGCGCCGTCGGACAGCACCTGCTCCTCGATCGTATCGAGGTCCTGGGCGACGCGGTCGGCAATGCGATCCATCGTGTCGGCCACATGTTCGACAATCGTCTCGAGCAGCGCCGCCGCGCTTTCAATGCGGTGACCGCTTTCTAGCGCACGGCGTGTCGCATCGACGGCACACAGCGCGTGATGCCGGCCGCTGACCAGAACCGCTTCCGTCATCACGAAACGCAGATATCCGGTGTCTTCCGTGGCCTCGTCGACCTCCCGCAGCAGGTCTGAAATGACGCCGTACACGCATCCATCGATGGTATGCAGTTGCTGATACGTGTCTTTCGAAAGCAACAGGCCCCGCGCTTGTGTCGGAACATGAAGATTTTCGGGGCCCAGCCACTGTAGCGCGCGCGCATCGGCGAGGTTGAAGTGCAGCCACAGCAACCCGTCGTGGGCGGGCGGAATTGGCTCCTCGACGGGAAGCGCTTCCGGCCGGCCGTCGGCATGGATCCGGAACGCCCAGACCAGGCCCGGGATGGGCGCGCCGGCGCTCGACGGTCCGAGCAGGTCTTCAGCAGAAGCTTCAGCGGCAGACCATTCAGTTGACATGGCACGCCGCAGCGCGAGCCCGCACAATCAATGACATCAGTGACTCACAAGCTGAAATGTATTTCACACTGAATTGCACCTGGAGGTCCAGACAACGACATCTGTGTTACAGCATTATGTCGGCCGCTATTCCGCAGCTTCCGCGCGCTCGTCTTCCTGCTTGTTGTAATCGTAGACCACACGGCCGTAGGCAGCGTCAGATCTGCCCGGAAATGGCGCGCGCCGACCACGCGGCGAACCGGAAATAGGTAACCGGCGCGTTGACATGATCGTCCCGCGCCCGGAGGACGCTGCGAGCGGCATCCTCCGGATTGCAGGAATATCAGAAGCCGAAAAATTTAGCGCGCAACGCATCTTCGTACCTGGCCTTCGCGGCCTTGACCGCATTGCGCATCTCGTCTTCCTCAAAATGCGCCTTTTCCCACTGATCGATTTCGATCATCGAGTGATTTGCAGAAGCGAGGGCTTCTTCGTTGCGGATGGCGGAAATCCATGTTTCCACCGCCGCCTTGTAGGCATTCTGCAGTTCGTCGAGTTCCGGGAGCTCACTATCCATTTCAATTCCCTCCATTGCAAACAGTCATCAGTTACTGCTCGCTCACCGGCGCGCCAATGAACAAACAATGACATTCTCACAATCGAGAATGCCAGGCCCTTAAAGTCGGTGCGACCAGGCTCAATAGCGATCAGGCACATACATTTCCGGGGGGATCGGGCCGCGATGATAGTCCGGATTGTGAATACGCGCAGGCAGCAGCACCGGGTCGTGCCTGACCTCATTGTAGGGAATTTTCTCAAGCAAGTGCGAGATGCAGTTCAGCCGCGCCTTCTTCTTGTCGACGGCCTGGACGATATGCCAGGGCGCTTCCGGAATGTGGCAGCGCTCCAGCATCGCCTCCTTCGCTTTTGTGTAGTGCTCCCATCGGCTCCGTGCTTCGACATCCATCGGGCTCAGTTTCCACTGTTTCAGCGGATCGTGGATCCGCATCGTGAAACGCAGATGCTGCTCCTCGTCGGTGATGGAGAACCAGTATTTGATCAGCACGATGCCGGAGCGCACCAGCATGCGCTCGAATTCGGGCGCAGACCGGAAGAATTCCTCGACGTCACTCTCGGTGCAGAAGCCCATCACGCGCTCGACCCCGGCGCGGTTGTACCAGCTGCGGTCGAACAGCACGATCTCGCCGCCGGCCGGCAGATGCGACACGTAACGCTGGAAATACCACTGCGTCCGCTCGCGTTCGCTGGGCGCGGGCAGCGCCGCAACCCGGCACACCCGCGGATTGAGCCGCTGCGTAATCCGCTTGATGACGCCGCCCTTGCCCGCAGAATCGCGCCCTTCGAAGATCACCACGACCTTCAGCTTCTGGTGCTGCACCCAACTCTGCAGCTTGACCAGTTCTCCCTGCAGGCGGAACAGTTCCTTGAAATACAGCCGCCGGTCGACGGTTTCTTTCGCGGAGTGGCCGGAGAATTCGTTGGTCAGTGCGTCGAGGCGATCGTCATCGATTTCAAGCTCCAGCTCCTCGTCGAAGCTATCCTGCATTTCAGCATCCATGCGCTGCTGCATGTCGGCGTCGGTGGCGTTCGGCTTGTTCGTCATTGATAACTCCGGGGCGGTCAGCATGGACCTCGCTGAGGAGGCCGCTCCGCGCAGGCGGGCTGATGAGAAGTCCGGTGAGACCGGGTATATGGGTCAGCGAAGGGGACCGGATTGCACCGGTCTCCTTCGTCGTGTCGTGGCCCGACACGTCGAGCGTGCGACGCTGCCGCCGTCTCAGAACAGATGCGAGAACAGCACGTACAATCCGGCCGACAACATGATGGCTGCGGGCAAGGTCAGCACCCAGGCAGCCAGCATATTGCGGATGGTGGCCATCTGCAGGCCGGAGCCGTTGGCCGCCATCGTCCCGGCGACACCGGACGACAGCACGTGGGTGGTGGAGACCGGCAGGCCGAACATGTCGGCGGCGCCGATGGTCACCGCAGCCACCAGCTCGGCGGAAGCGCCCTGGGCGTAGGTCAGGTGTGACTTGCCGATCTTCTCACCGACAGTGACGACGATGCGTTTCCAGCCGATCATGGTGCCGAGCCCGAGCGCGATGGCCACCGCGATCTTCACCCAGGTCGGAATGAATTTCGTCGCAGCATCCAACGAGCCCTTGTAGGCGTTCAGCACCGCGACGTCGTCCTTGCTGAGGTCGCTCTCCTTGTCCTTCATGAGGAAGCGGATCGCTTCCGAAGCCAGATACATATCGTTTCGGGTGTTGCCGACGGCCTCCGCGGGCACCTTGTCGAGCGTGCCATAGGTGCGGACCTGGTTGCTGACGTCGCTCACCAGAGCCGCCAGCGACGGAAAGGTGCCTTCGGCGATCTTGTGCTGCGAGACATACTGCGTGACCGCCGGACGGGGATCGCCGATGATGCTGTGGCCGGCCCCCTTGGCGGCGACCACCTTGGCGGCGGCCGTCGAGTTGGTCTGGAAGTGCTGGACCTGCGATTCCGGCAGCGCCCGGTTCAGCGCATAAGCGGTCGGCACGGTGCCGATCAGCACCAGCATGATCAAGCCCATGCCCTTCTGGCCATCGTTCGAGCCGTGGGCGAAGCTGACGCCGGTGCAGGTGGCGATCAGCAGGCCACGAATCCACAATGGCGGTGTCTTGTTGCCCTCGGGGGCGGCATACAGGGCCGGATTACGGACCGCGAACTTCAGCAACAGCAGCAGCCCGGCGGCACAGACGAAGCCGACCAGCGGCGACAACAGCAGTGCGTAACCGATTTCGGTCGCCTTGCTCCAGTCGACGCCCGAGGTGCCGTCCCGGCCGCGCATCACCGCATTGGCAACGCCGACGCCGATGATCGACCCGATCAGGGTGTGCGAGCTGGAGGCCGGCAGGCCGAAATACCAGGTCGCCAGGTTCCAGATGATGGCGGCGATCAGCAGGGCGAACACCATGGCGAAGCCGGCGGAACTGCCGACCTGCAGGATCAACTCCACGGGCAACAGCGAGACGATGCCGAAGGCCACTGCCCCGGTTGAGAACAGCACACCGAGGAAGTTAAAGAAGCCCGACCACATCACCGCGAATTCAGCTGGCAGCGAGTGTGTGTAGATGACGGTGGCGACGGCGTTGGCGGTGTCATGGAAGCCGTTGACGAATTCGAAGCCGAGCGCGATCAGCAATGCCACAAAAAGCAGCAGATAGGGCAGATAGGTCGTGACCCGGGTTCCTGTCGCCTGTACGTCGGCATAGATGCTGTAGGCCACGAAAAGCGCGCCGGCCGCTAGAATACCGAAGAACAGGATCATGGTGAGCGGGTTAAACCCCTTGTCGAGATTCGGCCGCGACGCAGGTTCGATCAGCCCACCGCCGGTATGGTTCATCGTAACATCGGTCATCTGAAACGCCCCGCACTGGTTAACAGGCGTTAATTCTTGCCCGAATGATTTGAAGGCCGGATGACAGCTCTGGCAATCGTTCCGAAATCAACAACAATCACATTCTACGACGAGTTTGACGCCAACGATGTGTGTTCGCCGTCAAAGTTTCCCGCCCGAGGAAGCACGCGGCACAGCCGTCACCCTTCCTCCAGATAAAAATGCAAGAGCACGCATGTCGACAGGAAACACCAGGCAGCCGGTCTTTGGTCGCGTCGCAGAGGTTGACTGATATGCGACTGCGCGTCTGAGGCTGCACACCATGAGTTGGTTATGTGCTCGCGTCATCAGACTGTAGCTCGATGGAGGTAAGGAATAGCATCAACGACCCGAGCACAATCCGATGCACCCGACCTATGATACCGTTACTTTAAAATTACTTCGGCAGACCCTGGACGAGGTCCTGATCGATCCCGATTTCTTGCGATCGCAATCGGTGTCCGCCCTGGAAGTCGCGGAACATATTTTGGCGCAGGCTGCGAGCGGCGAACGTGACGGTAATCGAATTAAAGCCTCCGCCTTGGCAATGGCGAGCGTTTCCCTCCGCGACGCCGCCTGAGATTCGACGTCCTCCGGACCCCGGAAGCTCGGTAGCCCGCCCCTCCGATTGCCGGCCCGAGTACCACTTGTCTGACAAGTCATCGACGATCTTCTACCGCCCACGGAGCGGATAAGCCGTTTTTCGTTTGAATGCGTCATTTCCGAACACCGGCCGCTACGCCATTGGCAGGGCGCCTTTATGAAGGCTTGTGGCGGGAGGGGCGTCCCCGTCGTGGGAGCGCGTCTAAGGCCTGCAGCGCAGGCGTCTCTGAAGATCGTCCTTCACACCCCACGGAGGACGCATTCTGGCAGGTTCCCCGGACGACGCTGGGCCGACCCGGTGCCAAGCACCGCTCGAGCTACACAATTTGGAGCAACGGGAACTGGTCGCATTGTGTGGGGGATCGGCGGAAAGGGGTAGTTGGCGGAAGGGGTGGGACCCGCTACCAGAAGGTCCAAGCCGTTGATCTTCCTACGAAAAAAGATGCTCTACAACCAAGCCCTGTAGCACGTCGCTGTAGCAGCGTCGAGCGGTCGCCCATCGTGCGAAGTGAGGCCAAATCTCCCGCAGAACGAATGCTCCGCGCCTCTTGCAACCGCTCGGTTCAGCACTACATGAAGTATAGTTAGGGGAAGTTTCGATCTAACTATGGGGTACGCAATGGGGTCACCTTTTCAGCCGTTCGGTTCTTTGTCGCCATACTCGAACTCGTTGGCGTCGTTGGTCGCACCGCCGTCCCCGGTGCTCTCGTTGCTCGGTTCGCCAACAACACCCGCTCTCAGGTGGGTTCATGTCCGAGCCCGTTTCCGCACCTTCGTCAACAATCTCGCGATTACCCCCGGTCAGCTCGACGATGGGACCACCAAGCAGGCAGGTGTTCGAGCCTGTCTCAATCGGCACTACTACGGGACATCGTCCGAGACCAACAATAGTGTGCTGATCGGCTCGTGGGGCAAGGCCACCCGTGTTCGTCCGTCCCGCGACGTGGACCTTCTTTTCCTTCTTCCCACTGCGGTCTTCCACCAGTACGAGGCTCGCTCAGGCAATCGCCAGTCAGCCTTGCTCCAAGAGGTAAAATCCGTCCTTGCCGGGACGTACTCGCAAACCGACATAAGGGGAGACGGTCAGGTCGTTGTCATCCCATTCAACCAAACGCCGATCGAAGTGTCGCCTGGCTTCCTTTGCACTGATGGCAGCATTCTCGTCTGCAACACCAACGAAGGCGGTCGGTACATCCTTTCTACCGCCGTTGCTGAAGAAGCCAACCTCTCCGCCTCGGACAGCTATTGCATCGGTAACACGCGAGCGTTGGCGAGAATGATGAAGCAGTGGCAGCGAGAGAACAATGTCCCGTTGAAGTCCTTTCAGCTCGAACGTCTGGCGGTCGAGTTCCTCGCAACGTGGCACTCCAACCAACGCGACCACTTCTGGTACGATTGGATGGTGCGGGACTTCTTCGCCTATCTGATTGGCCGCGCAAACACTTACATCTACATGCCCGGCACGAACGAGGCAGTATGGCTCGGAAGCGAATGGCTGTCGCGAGCACAGACCGCATGGCGTCGTGCTGTGAAGGCTTGCGCATACGAAGAAGAGAACTTCGAGCAGTTGGCTGGTGAGGAATGGCAGGCGGTCTTCGGCTCTGCCGTCCCGACGAAGTGCTCATGACGGAGCAACTTAGGACTGAGTTGGTCGCGGAATGCGAGCGCCAATTCGAGAACTGTCGAGATACGGCAGTGAGCTTCATCATGTGGTTGAAGACACTACGCCTGATGCGATTGTTCTTCGTTGTCGCACCTATCGTGTTCGGCGCCCTCGCGACGTGGAAGGTGCTCGCCGATGCTCCAATTCCTGCAGCAGTGTTCACCTTGCTCGCCACCGTACTTCCTCCGGTCTATCGTGCGACCAAGTTGGACGATCTCATCAAGGACTACGAGACGCTTACAGGTGAGTTCACGAACCTAAGGGATCGCTTCCGGCAAGCCAGCAACATCACATCTCACAAATCTCTTGATCAGTTCGAGGTGGAAGTACAATCGCTCATGACGCGAATTGATAAGGCCCGCAGCCGAGCGATGGCTCCGCCAAATCACTACTTCCGAAAGGCCAGAAAGAGCATTGTAGCCGGCAACTACCTACACGACCGCGATGTGCCGACAGATACTGGCAAGATCGAAGACAGCAAGGGTTGACGACCCGCGACGGCATTTTCGGTTGACCAATGCAAAAACACTGATCGGGCCACACGGATCATCATGCCGCTGCGGTCACCCCGCCCAGCTCGCGAGGACCGCTTCTGCCGCTGCGGGATCGGCCTTGATGCGATAGACGGTCTGTCGGCTTAGCCCGGTGGCCTTCGCGATCTCCCCGACCCCCTGACCGTCCATGTCGCGCACGGTGGTGAGCTGGCGATGGTTGAAGGTGGGCTTGCGTCCCCTGTACTTGATGTCGCCTTCCTTGGCCCTCGCAAGGGCTATGCCGCCCCTCTGGGCTTCCTTAATCGCCTCCGCGTTGGCCTGTGCTGTTGCCGCCAAGAAGCCGATCAGCGCGTCCCGCACGGCCTGCTGCATGGGGTCGGTGGTCGCGCCGTCGAAGGTCAAGTTGTTGATGACCGTGCGGACCACGACGCCACGCCGCATGAACTGTTGAATGGTATCCCGAACGTCGCTGTAGTTGCGGCCGAGACGATCAACCCACCGGACGAGCAGCGTGTCGCCCCTGCGGAGCAGGTCGAACAGCCGCTTCCCGTTGGGCCTATCCGCGAACAGTGTCGTCACGCCGGACACGCCATGATCCGCCACGACTTGGTCGATCTTGAAGCCTGCCGCCTCGGCCTGCGTCTGCTGGTGCTCGACGTTCTGTTCGAGGGTGGATACCCGCGCATAGAGGATGGTGGCCATGGTTAAGTCCTGTCCGTTGGGATGGTGACCGTATGAACCATTGTCCGTAGACCGTTGTCAACCCTTACGGACGCCTAATCGACCCACTTCGTCCTGTCCGCACGAGTATGCCCCAACGGACACCGTGCCTGTGTGCAGCGGACCCACCCTGCTTGCGTTCAAGGAAATTGACATGCGACCATGAGTTGATCATCGGAGGCGTCATGGCTCGCGGCAAGACTACGGCGAAGAAAGCCCCAGCTCCCAAAAAGGCAGCGACGGCGAGCAAGCGATCATACCTGAAGCAGTCGGACGTACCGAGCGCCTCTTTGGCCGACGCTCTGCGTATACCGAAGGCGATTGCCGAGAACTACGGCGGCAAGTCCACCCCGCCGCTGCAGGTTGCCAAGGCGCTTAACGTCGATCCGGGTGGCTCGCAGATGAAGGTGCTTTCAGGTGCCAGCATCGCGTTCGGCTTAATTGAGGGAGGTGCACAGGCACAGTCGATCTCCCTTACACCGCTGGCGCTGAGTATTCTGCGACCCAAGACGGAAGAGGAAGACGCAGCAGCTCGACGGGAAGCGGTCCTTCGTCCCCGAGTATTCAGGGAGTTCCTCACCCACTACGACAACCACCCATTCCCTCGCGCTGATTTGGCAGTGAACGTCCTCGAAGACATGGGCGTTCCTCGTGAGAAGGCTACGGAAGTCCTGGACCGCCTCGAAGCCAGTGCGCGGGCTGTGGGCTTCCTCCAAACGATCAAGGAGAAGACGTGGGTCTTCCTTGGCACGACCAGCGCAATCGTGCCTGAGGGGGAGGATGATGCGGCGGGCGAGGTGGACGCTGACGAGAGTAAGCAAGATGCTGCAGCCCTTGCACCGCCTCCAGTAGTGCCAAAGCCAATTCCGCTGGTCGCTCCCACTCCCCCTGCAGCGCCAGCTCTACCGGTCGATACGTCGCAGAACACCACGTTGGCAGCGGCGGTCGCTGATGATGCGAGACGGCGGAAGGTCTTTGTGACGCATGGCAAGGACCGCGCACTCGTCGATCCCATCAAGCGGCTGCTGGAGTTTGGCGAATTGGAGCCAGTTGTATCGGTAGAGCGATCAACGGTGTCGAAGCCTGTTCCTGAGAAGGTCATGGACGACATGCGCATCGCTGGCGCGGCCATTATTCACGTCGATGCCGAAAGGATGCTGAAAGACGAAGACGGCAACGAGCACCTCATGATCAACCCGAATGTCCTTATCGAGATCGGTGCCGCGATGGCCTTCTACGGTCGCCGCTTCATCTTGCTCGTGCGTCAAGGCGTTGACCTGCCGTCGAACCTTCAGGGCCTGTTCGAGGTCCGATACAAGGACGATACGCTCGATGCAGATGCCACGATCCGGCTCCTTGAAGCGATCCGCGAGATGAAGGCGCTGCCGTTGCCAAACAGCATCGGCCTGTAGGTCTCTCTCCTCCACCACACCCATTAGGCGGGACGGGGCCACGGGGGAATGCAGCCTGCCAATCCCATCGAGGCCCCCCTTGAGAGATTTTTTTCTGGAAGTCGCCGGTGTCCTTCCAGATCACCTCAAGGGGCGCTGAGGGCTTAGTGCAAAGGCGTGTCGGCCTCCTCAATCTCGCCGAAGAACATCGCCACGGCCCGCTGGAAGCCCGAACGACGCCCATCCTTGGAGCGGCCGATGTCATGGTCGTCCAGTGCCCCAACGAAGTCCGCATGCTTCTTGATGCAACGCTTGAAGTTCGACCTATCGTTGATCCCGAGGTGCTGCATGACTTCCGCATCCGAGATGAACGCCCCGGCCTTCGTTCGGTCGAGGATGAAGGAAACCGCCATGCCGACCTGGCCCTTGAGCTGCGTCTCCACCGGCTTCCACGAGACCACCCTACATCCGGGGAAGATGGTCGGAAGATCATCACCGATGCGAGAGCCACGGCAGGCGACGATGTAGACGCTGCTTGGCGGGCACCGAGCACCCTCACATTTGCGGACGCGGCCACGACAGACGGCCTGCAGGATCATGTGGCGATGCTCGCCTCGTCGGACCTGCTCGAACTGGTCTGCCGGGAATGCCCCCTCCGAAGATGGCTGTCCTGCAGCAGCCCGACCAATCGCCTCATAGTCCGAGGGCCGATAGAACAGTGTGCCAGCGAGGATGACGTTCGGCACGTCGGCGTAGTCGTTCGTCGCATCGTGAGCGCCCCAGTTAAGGAACGCGATGTCGGTGGCGTCCGCTGCCACCAGTGCCCGCACCTTCGCCTCGAACTCGGGGTCCTTGTGATGAACGACGAGCCACTTCTCGGTGGGCTTCGAGTTGATGGTGTTGGCGACGCCTCGGATCAGGCGTGCTCCCTTGGTCTGGTCCCGGAAGGCGGACTTGCCACCTCCCACGGACCAATGGTGGATGGTGAGAGGGCCGTAGTCCTTGGGTGCTTCAAGCAGGCGGATGATGCCTCCCCGATGCTCCTCCCACAGGTTGTAGGTCTCCCTCACGTCGCGCCGTGACGAGGCGTCGAGCACGAGCAGCGGAGCCAGACCGTCCGGCAACGTCTCGCGATAGTCGAGCATCGTATTCCCGAGCTTGCCGTCCCTGCGCACCGTGACTGGCTTGCCAAGCAAGAACCACAGCGAGTTGGCCATGTCTTTCTGCTCCTTGGGGGCCTCGCTGAAAGCGCGTTCGAGGCTGTTGAGATCAACACCGCACTCGGTTCCGAGATCGGGGGCCATGAAACGGGTCCGATCCGTCATTTGGCCGAGATTGGATGCGAGGCTGATGAGCCCTGCTGAGAAGCGGTAACTCTGCGCGGACATGGGCTTGCTGAGCGCGGCGATGTCGAACTCGGTCAGCGTGACCGCGAGGCCCGGTGTGATCGCCTCGTCCCAGACCCGAACATCTCTCGGGTGATGACGATAGTGGAAGTCGGTGGCCTTGGTGAAAGACCCGCCGTCTTTGCAGTGGTTCATGACCATCGCGTGAGTGGTGAAGAGGACGCGGGCGCTTGATCGGTCTGCGATCCCCCGTCCGAGCTTGTTCCGCTCCGGGTCCGAGGTGAAGACGGCGAAGTCCATGTCACCGAGACCGGCGTTCCGAGCATCGGCGACAATAGCGTCGATCTGCTTGAGCCGCCCGGCGCAAATGATGACTGACACATCCGCATGGAGATCGGACGCAAGGAGGACGGGGAGGAAGCGAACGATTGATTGCGTCTTGCCGACGCCGGGATCAAGGGAGCTTAGGTGAATGCTGGGGTGGGCTATCCCGTCCGCCATCTGCTCCAATGTGCCGACGATGCTGGTCAGCGCGTCCCACATCAGGGGAGAGGGATTATGGGCCTTGATGACGAAGTCAGCCTTGAGACGACGGATGGTCTCCACTGACAACGGCCCGAGCTTAGGGGGTACAATCTCCTTAGAAGATGTCTCCTTACAGTCCTGTACCCCTTTCGATGTCGATAGGGCAGCGAGGTGCGTGTTGGCCAAGGCAATCGGTGGTGGTGTGTGTGCTGTCTGCATTCTCTGGTTCTCGTGAATGGCCACGCCCTGACACCGTCCAGAGAAGGACAGGAGCGACCCGTCACGGGGTCAGGGCTGGCGATGATGATTGGGAGCGTAGGCGTGCTACCTAACGCCACGGCAGATGGTCAGGACGTGATCCGGTCCATCAGGGCGAGGTGAGGAGCGAGAGGGCAACCCATCCGGGCCTACGGGTTCGCTGGATAGAACTCGCGCAGCAGCCAAACGAGGAACGCGTGCCCTTGAGGGTCCCGACGATGCGGGATGCGGTGCCGCTCACAGAGCGTATCGAGGCTGGCTGTGTCGTCCGCGATGGTCTGTGCTGGTCTTCAGCAATCCGACAGGCTTGTCGAAAGCGGTCCAAGCCTTCCACAGTGGATAGCTGAGCTGGATCGCGACCCACCCGTTCAAGGGCAATGACGGTGGTCAAGAGGCAACGGCGTCGTCTTCGTCAGGCACAGGTTCGAGGCTGCGCATGCAAATGCGACAGGTCGAGACCGGGGTACGAGACCTTGGCGACGCCCTCGGCCAGAACCTCGACGAACGCCTCCAGGTCGCCGCCGTAATCGTCGTCCACGCCTTCTCCCGCCCAGCCGCCCAGTGCCCGGATCACGTCGCGAGACAGCTTGGCTCGCCCCAGAGCGTCGCGATAGTTGTGTCGTAACGAGTGGAAAGTGACCCGCTGCTGCTTGACCTGTGCCTTCTCCAAGAACCGACCGAACCACTTAGACATGGGGGAAAAGTAACCGAATGTGTCGCGCTCTTGCTCGGGGAACAGACGCACGCCGTTGCAGACCCGAACGAAGTCGAGGAAGCCCATCGCGATCAGTTCGGCGTGCAGCGGCACGAACCGCTCACCGGCATCGGTCTTGATGCGCTTTCGGTCCTCGACCTCCATCTCGTCCGGGTCCTCCTCGGAAAGCACCAAACACCAGACGTTCCCGATCCTGCGCACGTCGGTCTTGTGAAGCTGACACGCTTCGCCTTGGCGCAGGCCGTGAAAGAGCGACAGTAGCGGCACCCAGAACCGCCCTCGTCGAGGATGATGGGGACCGGCCTTAGCATAGCCGTTCAGGTCATCGACGCATCCCGTGTAGAGCGGCATCTTGAAGAGCTTGGGAAGGTCATCGAGCGGCACCGGTTTGCGCTTGTGCTTTGCCTTCACCGGATCAGTCAGCAGCAGCGCCTTCGCCGGGTTGCGGTCGGCCTTCTCCTCCTGCACGGCCCAGTTGAAGAGCGACGACTGGTTGATCAAGTAGGAGTTGACGGTTCCCACTGCCATCAATGCCTTGCCCTCGATCTTGGCCAAACGCGCAGCCTCTTGCAGGGACTTGCCGGGATAGACCTTCCGGGCGTTCTTCGGAATTGTCTGCAGCAACGCGCGAACGCGCTTACAGTCATCGCGGGAAACATCACGGACCATCTTGTCCGCGCCCATAAGTTCCTCGATGGCATCGAACAGGATGCGATACGTCAGCATGGTCTTCGCGCCTCGATCTGCGCTCGGATCGTCGATGTAATCGTCCATGAGCTTCCGCAGGGTGAGACCCTCAGTCGGCTTCCGACGCCCGCCGAACTTCTCCGCCAGCTTATCGGCGGTGTAATCGCCCTCGGCTCGCAATCTCAACGTGGTCGCAGCGTCACGAACGGTGTTGCGGATCAGAGGAAGGAACCGCTCCCGCGTATCGTCGTCGATCCTGCCGACTGTGGACGATCTGCTGAGGACTTCGTCCAGATAGGGGCCGACCTCTGCCTCTAATTCCTCGTGAGTGCTGAGCTTCGTCCACGCACCGATTAGCTTCTCGTAGATCACAGCCGCGCCGGGGTTTCGTCCCCATTGGGTGATCGCCCAGTCATAGAGCTTGCCGCAGAGGCGAACCATCTCTTGCTGGTCGAGGTTCGCGGGCGGCTGGCCACCAACTTCACGGAGGCGCTGCATCTCGGCGTCGAACGCGGCGCTGGCGGCTCTGACCTTTCGGAGGGCGTCCCGGTGGTCGGTGGTGCCGAGAGACTTCCACTGCTCCTTGCCCTTGAAGTGGTGCAGCAGATCGGTGGGGTACGAGGCGCGGAGATAGAAGGTGTTCTTGCGCTTGTGAAGTCGGGGGTGGGCCATGTCTTCCATGTGCTCGCCGTAGCAGCTCATCGTAGCACCCAGCAAGTGGAAGCCACTGAAACCGCACGACATTTGGAAGATCAACGACTTAGGACGAGGCTGGCGGAAGGGGTGGGATTCGAACCCACGGTACCCTTTCAGGTACGGCGGTTTTCAAGACCGCTGCCTTAAACCACTCGGCCACCCTTCCGTATAGCAATTTCAATGGCTTAGCCGGTTTGCGCTGCCATCGATCGGGGGAGTTGGCACCGGATTGGCACCGAGGGCACCAAATCCGTTCTCATTCTGCCCCTGCGAACGCCGCTTCCATGATCTGGGCTGCCCGATCATCCGTCTTGAACAGGTGGCCGTAGACCTTGAGCGTGATCGCTGGTGATCCATGCCCTAGTCGACGGCTGATCGTCAACACGTCCAGGCCGGACGCGATCAAGGTGCTGGCGTGGGTGTGCCGCAGGCTATGGAGCGTCGCCTTGATTTTCGCGTTCTCCATGGCCAAACTCCACGCCTTGGTCAGGGCGTTCGGTGTGTATGGCGTGCCGTCCCAGTTCCCGAAAACAAGGTCATCCTCTGGCGACTTGCCGACACCGAGCGCAAGCCGGCGCTCCTGAGTGATTCGCCAGTGTGCCCGCAGCTCGGCAACGGTGGATGACGGCAAGGTGATCGAGCGCCGGCCGTGTCGCGTCTTAGGCGCCTTGAACACCAGGCCGCCGCGCTTCGTTTGTTCCAACGCGCGCTCCACGCGGAGCAAGGCGCCGTCAAGGTCGACATCCTGCCACCGCAGGGCCAGCAGCTCGCCCCTGCGCATCCCGGTCCCGAGGGCAACGGAAGCAATCGTGTAGACCTGCTTAGGCGTCGAATTTGACACCTTGAGCGTCTGCAGGACCGCCTTCACTTGAGCGGCTGTCAGCGCGTCGATCTCTGTGTCCGGCACAGACGGGGCGTCGACCAACGTTGCGGCGTTCTGAGAGACTGTGCCCCACTGCGCCGCATGGCGCAGCATCCGGTGAACAGCGCGATGGACATGCAGCACCGTGCGCGCTGAGAGGCCAGTGTCGCGCAGCAGCGTCGCGTAGAGCGTTTGCAGGTGGGTCGCTCGAAGGCGCTGGATAGGCTTGGCGCCGAGGTGCGCGGCGACGTGTAGTCGCAGCAGTTGTTCGTATCGGGTGTAAGTTTTGTTGCTGGTGTTGCCGGCCGCCCAATCGCGCAACCATCGCTCAATGAACTGCGCCACCGTTTCCTTGCTGGGCTCGATGTAGTCGCCCTTTGAGGCCGCAGCGATTATTGTAGCAGCTTCAATCTGAGCTTCCTTTTTCGTGCCGCGCACCGTGACGTAGCGGGTTTCCCTGCCCTTCTCGCCCGCTTCGATATCGAACTTGATGCGCCATGAATTCTTGCCGCGGCGGGTGATGTTGCCCTTCATCGACCTGCACCTTTCTGCTTTTCGGCAAATCGGCTTTTGGCTGATGCATCAACGTCGAATTCGGCCATGTGAGATATCCGGCTAAGAAGCTCTGGCCCCAACTCTTCTCGGAAGGCCTGGAACATTGGATCTACGTTTTCTGCGTTGGTCGGATCGCCTGCGGCCAATCGCTGCAGCCAATGTTCACCCCAAAATATCCCATCCATCGAGTTCAGTTGAGCCATCCGATCGTCTCCTGGCGCGGTTGGTCGGAATGCCTTCAGCACTGTGATGGCTGCTGCCACGGCCTGATCGTAAGCAAAGCCATCATCGATCCAATCACCGCCTGTTTTTCTGAGATTTTTCGGCTGCTGGAAGAGCACTAATTCGCCCGTCGTTTGCATGATTTCTACCAACAGCTTCATCAGGGGCGATGAGGTCGAATTGAGCATAGGGGCATAAGGGTTTAGCGAGGTCAGGAGCCGCTCGTTGATTTCCTTGTTGAGCGAGACCCCGTTGGCGGCGGCAGCCTTTTCCAACTCTTCCCTAAGATATTCATCAACCCGGAATTTGAGCTGGGTCTGATCGGGCGCCACCATCGATTGAACTCCTTGGTTTGGCATGGTTCATGTTGGTACGAAATAGCACGCCACGATTTCCGGTGCAATAACAGTCATTCGGCTTGACCAAAGATTGCAAATCACCGCCTATGGTCACTGTTGTAACCATGTTCGCGATAATGGGACCAACGATAACCATGGAGCCTCGAAATGTCGAAGGATAGCGCCGAAAGTCGCGTTTACGATCTCCCCCAGGTCGCCCGCATGCTGGGAATGAGCCGAAACAGTGCATACGCAGCCGCCGGGCGTGGCGAGATTCCGGTCATCAAGATCGGGAAGCTCTTGAGGGTGCCCAAGGCCGCATTCGACAAGATGTTTTCCGAAGTCACCGACAGCTGATTGCCCCATGCCGGGCTTCGAACCCCCCGACTTCGAACCGATCGATCATGCGGTCTACCTCGGTCGTGAGCGGCTGGGCCGATACCTGCAGACAGCCCCGAAGCGCTTTGCAGCGTTCGACGCGCGCGACGTGCTGCTCGGGGATTTCAAGAAGCAAAAGGACGCCTGCGCCGCGATCGCTAACGCTCATGCGAGCGGGCACAGGTGAGCATCAAGGCAACCTCATGGGCGGCACGAACGGCGACGGGGTCGGCGCCGCTGAAGCTCATGCTGTTCGCGTTTGCGAACTACGCGGACGACGAGGGCGTGTGCTGGCCGAGCCAGGAGACGCTGGCAAATGACACCGAGCAGAGCGTCGACACCGTCCAGCGCCGGTCCAAGAAACTGGAAGCGATGGGCCTCATTCGCATTGAAAGGCGTGAGGGTAATCGGGGTCAGTGGGCCGGCAAAATATACTACCTCAACATGAGTGTTGCAGAAATGTCCAAGCCGCAACCAGAACGGAAATCACCCACAACAGACGTTCAGGCGGCACCTGACCATGCCGCAACCAGGACGGTCACCATGCCGCAACCAGGACGGCCACCATGCCGCAAAGCTCTGCGGCATAAACTACCAATAGAACCACTATTAGAACCTCCAGCGCCGACCGCGCGGTCATCCCATGCCGAACGTCTGCAGGCTTTCCAATCGAAGGAAGAAGGCAGCGAGGTAGTACAAAATCGCATAGCTCAGCGCCTTGGTCCCGATGGCTGGTTGATCCTTGGCGAGCTGACCGACGAACATCGCGCGATGCTCACGACGTTGGAGCGTCGCGGGAAGCTCGATGACCGTGCGTTGAATGCGGCTGTGCTCGATGCGCGGGCGCGCGCGCTGCACCCTGCGCTACGCGAGGCGCAGACATGAGGGGGGGGTGGTCCCAAAGTCTGGAGCCTAAGGGAGCCCGGACCGGCTTGGGTCTCATTCGCGGATTTTTTCCTTCGGAACGTGTTTTTTCAGGGCCTTTCGCGCCTCGCCACACCGGTCTCAGAAACTTTTGTGAGTCGTATCAAGCGGTTGCGGGCATGGAGGACAATCAATGACGAATGAAAATTTGAATTATTTACTGCCACTTCCGATCGACACGCCGTGCGCCGTCTGCGGCACCGTGTTCCAAAATTTTCTCCGGAAGGGCCGCCCTCAGCTTTTCTGTAGCGCCCCCTGTCGCAACGAGCAGAGCCGGCAGCAGCGCAACGCCTGGGCGCGCAATCGCACAAAGCAAAACACAGTCTCAAACGAAGGATCGATAGCCATGCCGAAGCCCAACCCCCGCGCCGAGATCGTCAAATCGATCGAGGCTAACGCCAGTCTGATCGAGCGCAACCTCGGCTCGCTCTGGCGCCGCACCGCGGAGGATCTCGCGGCCGGCGGTGTCGACAAGGCGGCGCTGGCGAACTCGATATTCGACGCTGCGACCACCATCGCGATCGAGACGATCGGCGTTGATGCGACTGTCGAACACCTGCGCAAGGTGGCGGACCTGTTCGAAAGCTTCGTCGAGAAAAATCCGAAATATGCGTCGACCGTGGTGTCGCGCCATTGACAGATTCTCGCAAATCAGTGTTTTCTCGTGTCGCTGCGATTGCAGAACGTCGTCACCGTGGATACGGGGCGGCCGGCGACGCAAGCGAAACTACTCTCGGCACCATGGTGATCATGGGTCTTGAGCAAACGGAAACCGGGCCATTCTTGGGCCTTCCCTTTGCCTTGCCGGAGTAGCTGATGAACCAGCATCTCACATCCGACCCCACAATCCACTGCAACACTGCGGATTTGCAGGGTTTCAAGTTTGCGCTGACCGATCAGGGCAACGTGAACGGCTACGGCGCTGTGTTCGGCAACATCGATCAACGTGGCAGCCGGACGATGCCGGGTGCCTTTTCCGCCTCGATCGCAAAGCACAAGCGGGAACAAACACGGCCCCTGATGCTCTGGCAGCATCAGATGGACCAGCCTGTCGGAAGCTGGACCTCGTTCGTCGAGGACGAGATCGGCCTCAAGCTGGGCGGCAAGCTCAACCTCAACACCCGCGGCGGTCGCGATGCTTACGAGCACGTCAAAGCCGGTGATGTGAGCGGTCTGAGCATGGGGGTTCGGTTCGTCAGGACGGATCCGCGCAACGGGATCCTCAACCTGGTCGAGCTCGATCTGGTCGAGACAAGCATCGTCTCCGCGCCGGCCAACCCGCTGGCACGCATCACCGGTTTCCAATGCGAAAGTGCCGCCGACGTCGAGCGGCTGCTGCGAGCAGGCGGAATGTCGCGCGCAGCGGCCACGAAAATCGCCGCCGGCGGCTGGCCTGCCCTGTATCGCGATGAGTTTGAACCCACCCCCGATCTGAAACCGCTCGCCGACCGCCTCGATAGCGCTCTGGTCGAGTTTCAAAACCTCAAAGGACTATTTCGATGAACAAGCGCGTCAACCCCGCTGATATCATCCACAAATTCAATGCGCCGGCCGGAATCGATCCGGCTGCGATCGTGCAGAAATTCGACGCGGCGCACGCGGAAGTTACCGCAGCGCTGACGCAGGGCGCCGAAAAGCTTGGCCAGTTCGGCGCTCGGCTGCTCGATATCGAGCAGAAAATGGCGCGCCGCGGTGGCGGCGGCGGCGGCGAATCCGTTGCCACTTGGGGCTCTCAGTTCACCGCGAGCGAGGACTTCAAAAGGCTGAACTCGAATGAACGCGGCCGGGCCCGGGTCCACATTCGCAGCGTCTCCTCGCTGACTTCGGACGGCGCTTCCGGCGGTTCACTCGTCGCTCCCGATCGTCAGTCGTCGCCGATCCTGCTGCCGCGGCGCCGGGTAGCTATCCGCGACCTCGTGTCGCCCGGCCAGACGAACTCGAACTCTGTCGAATGGCCGATCCAGACCGGCCGGCAGAATATGGCGGCGACGGTCGCCGAAACGGCACTCAAGCCGCAGTCCGACATGGGCTTCGACCTCGTCCCGTGGCCGGTTCGCACCATCGCACACTGGATGCTGGCGTCGAAACAGCTGATGGACGATGCGCCGGCAATGCAATCCTTGATCGACGGCGAACTGCGCTATGGCCTCGGCCAGGTCGAGGAAGCCCAGCTGCTCAACGGGCCGGGCACCGGCACCGACATTCTTGGGCTGTACACGGGCGCCACGGCGTTCGCGGAGCAGTTTTCCGTCGACAGCCCGACCATGATCGACGTGTTGCTGCAGGCGATCGCCCAGGTCGAGGATGCGGATTATGAGGCCGATGGCATCGTGCTCAATCCGCTCGACTGGCGCGTGATGCAGTCCATCAAGGACAGCATGGGCCGCTACATGGGAACGGGTCCATTCGCCGATCAGGTCGCGAAGCTTTGGCAGCTCCCGATCGCGACGACCAAGGCGATGCCGCGCGACAAGTTCATGGTCGGATCTTTCAAGCAGGGCGCGCAGATCTTCGATCGCCAGGAAGCGACGGTCGAGGTCTCATCGGAAGACAGCGACAACTTCCGCAAGAACCTGATCACGATCCGCGCCGAACAGCGCCTCGCCTTCGTGGTGAAGCATCCGGATGCCTTCGTGAAGGGCGATTTCTCGGACAACATCGGGGCTTAAAAAACAAGGTTTCGAGAGCGTCCAACGACGCTGCCGCGGCTCGGCGAGTAACGAAAAGAGACCTGCCTGCTCTCGGGAAATTCCTAAGGTTCAAGGTCTCACAGCCGCACTTTTTCCTGCGAGAGCGCGCATTTTCAGCGCGCTCTCGTTCCCTTTTCCTCCTTTCGCGACCTGATCGGCACCCGCGGCAAGGTGGTGGCGCCGACCAACGCGCATTTTCGCTCCCGCTTCGAGGCGCCTGTTGGCGCACATTCCGAAAAGCCCGACGAGCAGTACGAGCACGCTGAGTACCATTTTCCCAACCTGCCCAAGATCGAACTGAACGCGCGGCGTGGACGGCCTGGCTGGTCGTCGTGGGGCTTCGAGGCGCCGGGGGGCCTACATGTTCGCCGCTCCGCGCGTTCTTTCCCTGCCAACCGTCATGCCTTGCGGGCTGTGCTGGGTTCTGAATTGAGCGGAGTCGGGTGGTACTTGCCCTTGACACAAGCCCCGGTTGCCTGACCAGATGGCCGCCTAAATGGGGTGAAACATGGCAGAAAACAAAGACAACAAAGGGCCGCGGCACGGCGAGCAACCGAAGCCTTCGAGGCCGGCCGAGAAACCGTCGAAGCCGTTGTCCGAAGAGCATAAGCACGGGACGAGGGATGGATGGAAAGAGGACAAGGCGAACACGATCACGGATTGGGACAAGCCAAAGAAGTAGCTCTCATGAGCGACTTCGAGGATCTTGACTTCGCAATCCATCGATCGCGTCGATATCACGAGAAGTTGGCCGCATTTTTTGCAGCTTGGCGCGACCGCATGCGGGTCGTTACCGCTGTTGCTGGCAGCGCTGCGTTCTTTGTAGTTGTTGGAAAATATCAGCACGCCGCTGAGGTCTTGACGGCTTTTATCGGCCTATGGGCGATCCTCGACATCATCATCATGCCCGATAAAAAGCATGATGCGCACAACGCGCTCTCGAAGCAGTTCACCGCCCTCGCGGCGAAAATCGAATCGTCTCCCAAGACCGAGGGGGCGCTCCGAGACTTGAAGACCGAAAGGCTCTTGATCGAGGTCAATGAGCCTCCGTGCAAGCGGTTAGTCGATATTGAAGCTCGTAATGACGAATGCCGTGCGCGGGAGTTTCCGCCCGAGCGCCAGGCGCCGCTAACGCGTTTTCAAAAATGGGTTGGATATTACGGGTGGGATTGGGATTTGCACCGGCTGGAACAGTGGAAGGCGGAACAAGGTCGTCATTAATTCTATCGATGTAGACAACCCAGCGCCTGCTATTTACGTCGGCTCCCGCTGATTTTTGGCACGCAGCGGATAATCAAATATCGGCTCGATCTCGTTTCCAACGCGGTGGCCGATTGACCAGCGCTCATAGACTAACATTGGTTTGTCGCTATCGGATATTGTTTCTGGCTGACCGGTGTCCAAGTTGAAGATCATTGAGTAGCCTATGCCGGCGCCCGCGCGGATGTAAAATCCCTTTGAGGTGCTTAGTATGGCCCCGTAAGGGATGCCGTTCGTGGGCTCGCTTATGGCAGAGGCTTCGGCGTGAATTACAGCATCAGGGAATGTGGCCAGCACGTCGTGCGGAAGCCCGCGTTCGGCCAACCACGGCACACTGGTCTGCTGCGGCACCTTAACGAACAAGATGGCCGCCTTCTTGCCTTGGGAATCGATCACGGAGAGGCCGAAGAACGGCTCAGATCGCATTACTTTGAAAAAAGTCCCGGCCGGAATGTCGTCGAAGTTTTGCGGCAGCGCTTTGATGTCGATTTTCATGATGTCGCCTCTGAAGGTAAGATCAGCATCCCGCAACCGATGCGAGTGCGCAAGCTTGCTAGCGAAAAATGGCACTAGTTGTCGCTCTCCTGGGCAGACCGCTAGAGCGGGTCAGCCGATTTTCGCTAAAGAGCGTGGTGGGCGGTGTTCAGGGTGCGTGACATGCCGCCCTAGTTACCGAAAAAGGCCTCTATCTCTTCGCGGCATATTCGTTGACGGCGCTCTAACGTTTTGGTGCGCTCATGAAGCTCTACACTCTGGCTGCGCAAAAAGCCTAGATACAGCTTCCACATCGATCGCTGTCCATAAAGCTCTTCGTATCGTCTCTTCCATCGCTCAGCACTTTTCTGATCACCGGCCATGGCTTGACCAAGAGCGTCTTCGACATTGACCTCCAGATCGGTGACCAGTCGCGATGACAGTCTGATCGCGTGCAGCGTGTTGGCAAGCCGCTTCTGAACATGTGGCTGGCTGTTGGAAAGGATCTCGCGCACGGTTTTTTCAGTCGGGACCGACAGATCACCGTAGCCTTCGTGAACTAGTATTTCATATGCGCCTTTCGGGCCAATGTCTTCGGAAAGAAAGAGGCTGAGCCGGGAGACGTATTCGTTTGCCTCGTTCAAGCCTGGCATTTCTCTTTCTATACGATCCTCTTCTCGCGTGAGGATGCCAATTCGGTTTTGCGCCGCGATTGATCGCCAAGCGGCAATTGCAGCGACAGAAGTGCCCGCTACCGTTAAGGCGGCCGAAATTAAGGATCCGGCGTATCCAGCCCAATCGGAAGTGATGCCAGCCGCTTTCGCAAGTCTGATAGTTGCGTCGGTCCAGGCCGGAAAAACAAAGGCGGCGAGGCCGATTGCAAAAAGAAAAGCTAGAGGCGCCAAGAGAGGGATTTTCGGTCTGCTCATTTATCTGTACTGCGACGATGTAATGATGCTGTGGATGGACCAGCTCAATGTGGTGCTGAGCCGACATGACAAGCGCTGTACGTTATTAATCCCTCAGCCAACGTTGCCTCCCATGCCGCAAACAGCCTACAGGTTGCCAAAGCCGCCGGGAAGCCGGCAACTTTGGCGATGGCTGCACGGTCGTGGCGGCAGAGCGCGGCCAGTCGCCTATTTCACCGTATCGTTCGTTATTTGGGCCAGTTGAATGGCGGTGGCGGTGGCGGTGGCGGGAGCGATTGTGGAGGGTCTCCCGGCGATCCCATCAACGCTTGAAGCAAATTTGCCGGAATGGTCGGCTTTTTCTCCGGAGCATCTTCGAAGAACCAAGACCATATTTCGGATGTCGGCATGAACCCGTTCATGTTCTGAGGATCGATTTCAGCAACCATCATCAAGTCCGGCAAAAACGGACGCAATTTATCGCGAAGCGCAGTAGCGTCTAACCGCGATTTTACGCAGTAAACGGCAGGAATATAGTTCCAGTACCCCAAGATGTCGACGCTGTCTGCCAGATACTGGTGGAGCGCTCCTATGCTAACTTTCGATGCCAGGAAATTAACGATGTAGATTTTGCAGTTCATCGTGGGCCTCCAACGTGAGGCACTCGCGAGACGGGCACTGTAGCGCTTCCTTCGATGATTGCGCCCGGATGCCGATCATCACCTAGCAACATTCGCTGTTTCTCAAGTTGATAATCTTCCGATTGCAGGCGATTTGGATCTTTGATCATCCAGTAGAAATAGGCTCCGACCGGAGCTGCGATAACAAATAAGAATATTGCGACGAACAAGGACCGATAGTCCGACAGAAAATAGGCGCCGGTCAGTGTGGTTGGTAGAACTAATGCGGCCAGCCATAGCAGTGGATTCACCGCGCTGTTCGTGCGGACCTTTTCCAAAGCCCATTGCAAATTCGGCGATGGCGCATGATTAACAAGCCGGTCAGGTTGCACTGTAATATTTCTCCCCCGACCCATCCAACCGCAACCAGCTTGGTCGCGCAAGGGCGCGTAGATGCTGACCTACTTAAGTTCTGTTCCGGACCGACACGTGCAAATCGGCATAGTAGCGGTCCCTCGGCGGCACCGTGGGGCGACAGGCGCGCCGAGGCGCCCCGCAAGGGGATAGACAACGTTAACCAAATCAGTGAATCATGTCCGTGGGCTTGATAACCCGGACCGAGATAGACCGCATTCCCTGGCAGGAAGTGCTGACGCTGGCAGCGTCGGCGGCGGTCGAAGCATTTGATGGCGCATTGGCGTGCGCCTCACCTGGCCATTATGGCCGGGAGGGCCGCGCCATGTCCAGAGCCTTCGGGCTTAAAAGCGCCGTCGCCAGTCTCTCGGCTGGTTATCAACTCCCGGCTGCCGGTCTGACACTGGCTACGGCCTTGATAAGCCAAACCGAGAAAACCCATGACCCTCTCACGACCGATGTTTCCGCCTGTGGCGGATCGCGCAAACAAAACCTCTTCCGTCGCGGAACAGGTTTCTACCCATGCCAGTGTGGCAGGGGTAGAACCCTCGTCCGGCAACGGTACCGGGTCGGAACCGTTAAACGGTGTTTTTGAAACACCCTTTCCGACAGCAGCGGCGCCCGTCGACGGAGATCTGTACGTCCGCACGGACATTTCCCCGGAAAACCTGTTTCAAGCGCTGGAGCGCCTCCGCAGCGAGGCTGGCGCCGAAATCGAGCGGCTTCTGGACTTCCTCGACAGCCTCGACGACCCAGACATCGAACCTTCTGGCGACGAACTGGACCCCTCCGGGGACGAGCGCGAGCCGGAACTTGGCAGCGTCGAGGGCCGCAAGGGCTTCGATCAGTCTACCTGGTCGGCCGGTGACGACATGGTCGACGGAGGCGAGCCTTCGCTTGGGGCGCCGGAAAGATCAGCCGAGCCGCATGCGTTCTACTACGGGCGAAAGGGGCAGCAATTGCGCACGGCCGATGGTTCTCAAATCTATTGGGCCGCCGGCAGTGACGATGGCCGGGAGGGCGGTGACGGCTCCGACGATCGCGAAGGCGACGAGTTGGCGCATGGCGGCGAAAGCGAGCAGGAGGACGACGAGCCGTCGCTTGGCTGGACAGCTGCAGAGGCCGCGCGCGGCCGGGTCTACGCAGGCTCTATGGGCTCGCCCGATCTCGAAGAATCCTGCGAAGACGAAGGCGTGATCGACAGCGGCATCGCGGACTATGACGGCTACATGGAGCAATGGCCGGCGCTATTCGACGGCAGCGACGTGAGGGTGATGGCTTGAGAAACCAGCGCCTCGCCTGAGACAGCAAGCGACAAGTCGAAGATGCCCGGGCCGCTCCCGGGCATTGTCGTTCTTGGCACCGGAATTGGCACCGAACGGGTTGATACAGGCCGTTATGGGATGGGTCGGCGGTCTCGAAAAACCCAATAAATCCAGCACTAAACGGCACTTTTCGGGACGGGCAATGACTGGACGAAACGGGGACCAGAGAATTTCAAGACCGCTGCCTTAAACCACTCGGCCACCCTTCCGTGTGGGAGTCGACTTAGCAAAGCCGGCAGCGCCGGGGAAGCGTTGATTGACTGAGGCCCGGACAAGCCGGCCGCAGCAGCACCGGCCGCTCGCTTCGCCACGCGCCAGCGGGCCCCGAAACACTCCTGAAACCCGAAATCTCGACCTCGGCTTGAACGCGCTCCGCGCGGGCCGCGACAGACTGGCAGGGACACCACAACGGCGCAGCGCGCCAATCCACGGAGAACGACCATGTTTCGCAAAATGACCCTCGGACTGATCGCGGCAGCCTCGCTCGGTGCCGCCGCCCTCGCCCCGACCGCGGCCTCCGCCCATGGCTGGCACCACGGCTGGCATAGCGGCTGGCACGGCGGCTTCGGCCATCACGGCTTCTACGGCGGCCCGACGCTCTATGTGGGCGGCCTGACCGACGACTGCTGGCAGCGCCGGGTGGTGCAGACCCGCCGCGGACAGCGTGTCCGCCTCGTCAACGTCTGCGCGTTCTGATCCGGACTGCCCCGGCAAATCCCGGCCGCGCCGGGCGACAGTCGTCGCCCGGCGCGGCCGGATTTCGTTGACCATAGCCGGAATCAGCCGGTGCTGTGGCCCTCGGGGCACAGCCTTGGCCAGCGAAGTTCGCTAGGAAGGGAACTGAAATCGCCAGCATCTTGAGGGCGGTGAAAGGCCTTCTTGATGAAATTCCCCTGGTTCGCCGCGATTGTCGCAGCATTGGGCGCCGCTTCGGCTGGCGCAGCCGATCTGCCGTCGCATGGCTGGACCAAGGCGCCCGCGGTTACCGATGCGACCTACAACTGGGGCGGCTGGTATGTCGGCGGCAATGCCGGCGGCGCCTGGGGCCGCAGCGACGTGTCGAGTGCCTTCGTCAACGGCACCGCGCCGATCGCCAACCAGCAGGCCGCCGCGACAGCCGGTTCGCCAGGCCTGAAGTCCGACGGCTTCACCGGCGGCGGCCAGGTCGGTTACAATCACCAGGTCGATCGCTGGCTGTTCGGCGTCGAGGCCGACGTCAGCTATCTCGGCCTGCGGCAGTCACGCGGCGTCACCGCGCCCTTCCCGGTCAGCGTCGGCGCCTTCTCCACCAGCAATGCGGTGACCGCCGACTGGCTGATGACGCTGCGGCCGCGGGTCGGCTACGCCGTCGACCGCACGCTGTTCTACGCCACCGGCGGACTGGCGCTCACCGAAATGAAATACAGCGGTAGCTTTGCCGACACGACCGGCGCCAACGAGGCCGCAAGCTTCTCCAGGACAGTGGCGGGCTGGACCGCAGGCGCCGGCGTCGAACACGCCTTCACCGACAACTGGTCCGCAAAGGTCGAATATCTCTACGCCGACTTCGGCAAGCAGTCGGTGACGAGCCCGGTGCTGGCCGGGCAAACCCCGACCGCGGCGATCGTCAACCAAGGTGCCGATCTCAAGACCAACACATTGCGCGGCGGGCTGAACTACCATTTCGGGGGCGCCCCGGTGGCGCGCTACTGATCCGCATCGGCCGTGCAAGACACGCAAACAAAAGCCCCGCACTGCGGGGCTTTTTGCTGACCGGACGATGCTCTGCGATTCAGTCCTGCAGCAGCAGCGCCGGGGTCTCCGCCGATTGCTGGTCGACGGTGATGGTCCAGCGCAGCGGCCAGCAGGTCAGATCCGGCCGGATCGTCTGAATGAAACCGCTCGCAACGGTGCCGTGCTCGAACATCTCGTCGACGGGCCGGCCGTGCAGATGGGCCATCCGGCAGCGACGCATCTGGGCATAATCGGTGGTCTCGAACGTCGCCAACAGCCTGTCTCCTGCAATTGTCTCTCTATCGGTAAGTCTGGACGAGTCGCAGTTAATAAACCGCAAACCATCGGTGTCGATCATCGTCGCCGGAGGCGACCAGATTATGGCCGATACCCCGATGTTTCGGCGATGGGATTCACCGGCGTTTCAAGAATGAGGAGCAGGTTTGGCATACCTTTGGAGTGCGCCGGATGGTCCTGATCGCAACCCTGCTCGGTATCGCCGCCGCGGTCTTTGCCGCCGCGAGCGTCGACACTGCCGGGTGGGCTAAGCAGGTATGCCGCTATGGTGACGTGTTCTGCATGAACCCGTCATGGCTGGTGGCAGCGGCGGTGCTCGCCGCAATTTGGGCGTGCCTGATGCGCGTCGACCGGCTGTGACAGCGGTCACGGCACCAGAAAATGCGCGTCCCAGTCCTTGCGCGGCACCATGTCGCCGAGCGCATAGCTGAACGACCTGATCTCCATCCCGTCGGCGCTGGTCTCGCAGACGTAAGAGACATGGTACCAGTGGCCGGCACTGCGTAGCGCGCCGCCCGGTGCCTTGATCTGCGCGCCTCGGATGACGGTCTCGCCGAAGGCATAGGCGACAAATTCGTCAGGCTTGAAGCTCCGGTGCTCGCGGCCGATGGCGCCCATGGCGCGCGCGTTGCAGCGCTGCTCAAGCCGGGTTTCCGGCGCGAGCTTCAGCATCTGATCGCTGCGCGACGTGGCCGCGATACCCGATGAGGGCGCCGTGGCGGCAAGCGCAGCCGCCACGAAAACGATTGATTTCATATGGATATGCCGTGAATTGAACGTGATGCCAGAGCCTGGATTCGGTGCACGCTATCACGTTTGCGCCGCTGGCAAATCCCCGGCCCTGCAGCGCGGCCCAGGGACGGCGCGGCGCGTCAGGCGCGATCCTGTCCGATGCGATCGAAACTCAGCAACTGGTCGAATTCCGACGGCGCAAACTGGCGACCGGCGGAGGTCGAAATCCTGACCCGCCAGCCGGCGGCCTTTAGCGTGCGCGCCTGCGCCACCGCGACGTCAGGAATGATCCTGTGGGTGACGATGCTCTGATCGTCACGGGTGGCGTGAATGGTGTAGATGCCGGTCGGCTCCGCCAGAAACGATTGGGCCGGCCGCGCAGGAACTGTGTCCAAGATCATCGTCGCCAACGGAGTCCTCCATCGCTCGCCGTGTACCTTCTCGAATACTGCGGCTCCGTGGTTAACGAATGGTTAGCACGAATGGCAGGCGCCTTAGCGAAAGGCGCCAGTGATCTTGTCCCATAGCGAGGGCTTCTCTTCGCCGTCCTGTTTGCTCTTGGCGGGCTGCGTGGCGCTGACCGGATCCGACGCCGGAAACGAATCTTCAAGCCCGGTCTTGAGCTCTTCACGCTTGGCGTCGTCCGTGCGTGCGGCTTCCTTGATTCCCACTGCGTACTTGTCATGCGGTGCGGGATCGAATTTCTCGGTCATGTCTGCTCTCCGTTTCATGTCAAACGTGCCGGGGAGCATCTGGTTCCATTCGGGAACAAGGCTGGGCGGCGAGCGCGCCTTCGCAAGCCCTGCTCTTAGTCGAGGCCGCGCTCCCGGCTGAGCCGCACCATCTCCTCGATGAACAGCGCCTTCTGCTTGGCGTCGAGGCTGGCGAACAGCGGCTCCGCCGCGTCAGCGACGGCACGCTGGTCGACGGCGCGGTCGTTGAGAAACTGGGCCTCGTTGCGCATCTGCTCGATGATGTCGTCCGGCGGGTCGCGCTTGGCACGTGCAATGCGCAGGTTGAGCCGGTCGGCGCCGTTATGCCCGAGGTAATGCATCGCGCTGTTGAAGCCCGACCAGTGCTTCTCCTGCTCCGGAGTGAGGTTCAGCGCGGTCTTGATGCGGGCGATGTTGGCGTCGCTTTCGGCGACGATCTGGTCGGCGGTGAGTTCCTGTTGCGGTGCAGCCTCGGCCGGTTTTGCGTTCTTGGCGTTCTTGCCCTTCGCCTTCGCGCCCTTGACGGTGTCTGCCTGCCTTGCTCCGGCCGGACCCTGCACGTTCCTGTTGCCGTTGGCCGGCACGCCGAGCACGCCGCCGACCACACCGACGACGCCGCCGATGGCGCCACCGAGCACGCCACCGATCGGACCGGCAGCCTTGTTGCCGGCCTTGGCGCCCTGCTGCACGCCCTGCACCAGGCCTTGCGCCTGAGCCGTTGCGAGGTTGCCAAGCAGCAACATGGCACTGGCGCCGAACACCGCGCACATGCGCCTCGGCCGGGTCGATCGGATCATGTCGTGGTCTCCATCGCGGCGTTCACAGATCAATCGCCACGGGCCACAGTACCGTTTGCCGCGATCACAAGTCTACCCAACAGGCCTCGGGGCCATCGGTTCCGCTGTGGACCCGGCCGGCGGCGTCCTGCTAGATAAGCCAAGCGCCGCCGCAGTGGAGCGGCGCAAGAATGAAAAACAACATAGGGGCCGGGAATGACCACCAACAAGAAGAAACTGCTGATCACCGAATCCATGTCGCAGACGGGTTGGTCGCTGTTCGACGAGCGCGGCGATATCGAGACGGTGAAGTTTTCCAACCTGATTTCGGCCGGCGATTTTGACGCGCTGCTGAAGAGCCAGGCGCCGGTCCATGGCGTGGCGCTCGGTGCCACCCGGTTCGGTGAGCCGGAGCTCGCGGCGTCGCGCGACATGAAAGTCGTGGCGCGGATCGGTGTCGGCTATGATTCCGTCGACGTGCCCGCATTGAGCCGCCACAAGGTGCCGCTGATGGTGGCCGGCACCGCCAACTCGCCCTCGGTGGCCGAACAGGCGATGTTCATGATGCTGACGCTGGCCAAGCGCGCGGTCGAACTGCACGCGCTGGTCAGGGACGGCAAATGGAGCACACGGCTCGGCGTGCTGCCGTTCGACCTGTTCGGCAAGACCGTGCTGATCGTAGGCTTCGGCCGCATCGGCACCCGCATGGCGAAGCGCTGCCTGGCGATGGAAATGACGGTGCTGGTCTACGATCCCTACAAGAAGGCCGACGAGATCACGGCCGCCGGCTGCGAAGCCGTGAGCGATCTCGATGCCGCGCTGGCGCGCGCCGACTTCGTCAGCCTGCATTGCCCGAAGACGCCGGAGACCACCGGCCTGATCAATGCCGCCAGGCTCGCGAGGATGAAGCCGACGGCCTATCTGATCAACACCGCGCGCGGCGGCATCGTGGTGGAAGCGGCATTGCATGATGCGCTGGTGTCGGGAAAACTCGCCGGTGCCGGGCTCGACGTGTTCGAGGTCGAGCCGCCGCCGACGGGCCACAAGCTGTTCGACCTGCCCAACGTGATCATCGCCCCGCACGTCGCCGGCGTCACCCGCGAGGCGCTCGACCGCATGGGCGAACAGACTGCGCGCAACATGCTCAGCGTGCTCGACGGCGAACCGATCCGGCAGAATGTCATCAACGTGGATGTGCTCGGCTAGGCTTTCGCGCCGAAATTGCGCGAGATTTGCAACGAAGCCGTCCAGAAGTCGCGCGCGACTCTGGATTGCTTGACGGTGCATTGCTGGCGCGGCCCATCCGCGCTAGCAGTCGGCTCCCTCCTCCGAGTACCCCCGCATGGCTTTCAAGGAATATGCCGAGTTCGACGCCGTCGGCCTCGCCGAACTGGTGCGCAGCAAGCAGGTCAGCGCCGGCGAACTGCTGGATGAAGCCATCGCGCGCACCGACGCGGTCAACCCCGCCATCAACGCGGTCGTGGTCCGGCACGATGATTACGCGCGGCGGCAGATCGAGGACGGCCTGCCCGATGCGCCGTTCGCCGGCGTGCCGTTCCTGCTGAAGGATCTCGACCTGCTCGAAGGCACCCGCACCACCTTCGGCGCCAATCTCTACAAGGACAATATCGCCGACCACACCGGCACCCTCGCCGGGCGTTTCCTCAAGGCCGGCCTGACCATCTTCGGCAAGAGTGCCAGCCCCGAATTCGGGCTGATGCCGACCACCGAATGCCGGCTGCACGGCCCGACCCGCAATCCCTGGAATCTCGCGCACTCGTCCGGCGGCTCATCCGGCGGCGCTGCAGCGGCCGTTGCCGCGCGGATTCTGCCGGTGGCCCATGCCAGCGACGGCGGCGGCTCGATCCGGATTCCGGCTGCGGCCTGCGGCGTATTCGGCCTGAAGCCGACCCGTGCCCGCAATCCGGTCGGCCCCGACCGCGGCGAAGGCTGGGGCGGCTTTTCCTGCAGCCACGTGGTCAGCATCAGCGTGCGCGACAGCGCGGCGATGCTCGACGCCGTGCATGGCCCGGAGCCCACCAGCCCCTATTACGCGCCGGCGCCGCTCCGGCCGTTCCTCGACGAGGTCAGCCGCGAACCCGGCCGGCTGCGGATCTCCTTCACCGACAAGTCGCCCTTCGGCGACGCCATCGATCTCGAAGTCGCCGCCGCGGTGCGCGATGTCGCCACCATGCTGGCCGGGCTCGGTCATCACGTCGAGGAACGCGCGCCGGTGTTGCCGACCGATCCGGCGCAGGTGATCGCGGCGATCGTCGCCGCCAACACCGCGATGAATGTGCGCCTCGCCGAGCAGAAACTGGGCCGCCCCGTGACCGCGGACGATTTCGAAAAACTGACCCTGGGCAGCGCCCACAATGCGCGAAAAGCCAGCGCGGTCGATTACGTCGCTGCGCAGCAAAATGCCTTCCTGATCTCGCGCGCCGTCACCGGCTTTTTCGCGGGCTGCGACCTGTTCCTGTCGCCGACCCTGTGCCTGCCGCCGGTGCGGCTTGGCGAGATCGACACCATGTCCGACCAACTCGGCGAGATCGCGCCGCTGCTGCGGCGCTACATGCCCGGCACCAGCATGGCCAACATGACCGGCCAGCCGTCGATGTCGGTGCCGCTGGCCTGGAGCGCCGGCGGACTGCCGCTCGGCATGATGTTCACCGGCCATTTCGGCGACGAGGCCATGCTGTTTCGCGTTGCAGCGCAACTCGAACAGGTCCGCCCGTGGCGGCACAGGCGGCCGCCGGTCTGCGCCTGAATTCAGCCAAAAGCCTTTCTTAACAGGAACCTGCTATCGTTGACGGAGTCATATTTGTAGTTCAGTTGGTTGCCGGGAGACGCGTTGTGAACCAGAATGATCCGACCGATCATGCGCTCGCGGCAATCGCGAGCATTCTCGATCATCCCGCCGAGAACCTGAGCCCCAGGACGGAATCCCCTGCCCCGGCGGCGACTGACGAACCGGCCCACGCTGCGGAGCCGGTGGAAGTGCCGGCGCCGACAATTTCCTCCGAGGCGGAGTCCGTCGATGTGGATCACTATGTGAAACTCGGCCCTGGTCCGCTCGAGGCAATCCGGTTTCGCTGGGCAGCGCGGCGCGACGACGAAGGCCGCTACTTCGTCGACGAGACCATCGGTCTGAATTCTCGACCGCTGAGCAGTGGGCCGATGCCGAAGGACGAGGTGATCGGTTTCATCGACGCGCGCGCCCGCGAGGCGCAGCAGCGCTTTGACGCACTGAAAAGCCAGATGACCATCCGCCTGCGCGGCGCGGACCACGACGGCGAGGATTGACGCATTCAGCGGTCGGGCAACGGCGTTGCAGGTCGCTTCCCCTCATTGAAACGCGCTGGCATCCCTGTAGACTGACGGTCAACTTGCGCATCCTCCTGTGATGACGCGGGACAGTTGGGGGAAACCATATGAGGGGACGCCTCGCAGCCGGGCTATGCGCCGCGCTGCTATTCATGACCACACCGCTGCTGGCGCAGACGCCGTCAAGGCTCGACGATATCGTCAAGCGCGGCACCCTGCGCATCGGCCTGACCGGCGATTACATGCCGTTCAGTTCGTATCAGGGCGACACATCGACCTTTCGCGGCTTCGACGTCGACATGGCGGAAGCGCTGGCAAAGGCGCTCGGCGTCAAGCCCGAATACGTCAAGACCAGCTGGCCGAAACTGATGGCGGATTTCGAGGCCGATCAATTCGACATGGTCATGGGCGGCGTGTCCATCACGCTCGATCGCCAGAAAAAGGGACTGTTCTCGACGCCGATCATGCGCGAGGGCAAGACGCCCATCGCGCGCTGCGCCGACAATGGCAAGTTCGAGACGCTGGCCGAGATCGATCGCCCCGGTGTCCGCGTGATCGTCAATCCCGGCGGCACCAACGAGCGCTTTGCCCGGGCCCACGTGAAGAACGCCGAGATCAGGATGCACAACGACAACGTGACCATCTTCGACGAGATCGCCAACGGCCGCGCCGACTTGATGATGACCGATTCCTCGGAGACCTTGTACCAGCAGAAACTGCATCCCGGCGTGCTGTGCGCGGTGCATCCCGGCAAGCCGTTCGACTTCGCCGAGAAGGCCTACTGGCTGCAGCGCGATGTGGCGCTGAAGGCGTTCGTCGACCAGTGGCTGCACATCGTGAACGAGGACGGCAGCTACAAGTCGATCTACAGCCGCTGGTTCGACTAGATTTTCATCACACCAGCGGTCGCATTCCGCCAAGAAAATGTCGCCATCCACGGGCACTTTGTGCCGCGTCGGCACGCCTTGGCGTGGCTTCGGCAGTGACCGGTCGCGCATCGCGGCGGTTGCTGCCACGCCTGCCGCAGATCACAGACGCCGCGCGCCGCGCGTGAATCCACTGATAGCGAACCGCTCAGGAGGTCATCATGAAACGGCTTGTGACCCTCGCTACCCTGCTGCTGGCCGGCACCGCCGCCCAGGCCACCGATGTCTCTACAGCCAATGGCACCGATTGCCGCAACACACCCTGCCCTGTGACGGCGATTGGCGCGCGCACGCCATCGCCCGCCAAACACGGCCCCGCCGCGCAGGCCGCAGGTCAGGTGAAAACCCACGCTGCGACCGCGGCCAAGTCCGCCAACAAGGCCGCCAGGCTGAGCGCGGTGCCGGCATCGGTGGCCGCGGCGCGCGCCGAAATGCCGGCGGCGAAGCCTGCGGCGCCCGCGATGACCAATCCCGCGGTCGTGGCGTCGCTGCAGAAACAGCAGCCTGCAACTGCGCGCCCGCCGAGTTCCCCGCTCGGGGTCTGGCTCACCGAGGAGAAGGAAGGCAAGGTCCGCATCGAACCCTGCGGAGTCAACCTGTGCGGCTATTCGGTGAATGCGCAGACCGACGCCAATGCCGATCAGGTGCTGATCAACATGAAGCCGGTGAGCGATATCAAATGGAGCGGCCGGATCTTCGATCCCAACAGCGGCAGCACCTATGATTCCACCATCGCACTGAAGAGCCCGGACAGTCTGCGCGTGCAGGGCTGCGCCTTCGGCGGCATGTTCTGCGGCGGCCAGACCTGGAGCCGGGTGAACTAACGCAATAGCGCGATGCGCGTTTGACGGACGCCACCGATAGCCGGCCGCTCGTTTGTCGTATCGGCTCGCCACACGCCGACATCGCGTGATCGTATTGAAGACCCGTTCGATCAGGTGCGTTCGCAATAGAGATGGGTGCCAAAGCAGATCGGGTCTCTGCGATTTCGTTTCGGCAGAATGTTCGCCTATGGTCGCTGCCGGCGAGCAATCTCCCTGACCCAGCCGGGCGTCATAGCCGCAATCCGCGAGCAACATCGTTGGCGGAAACAAGGCGCTGAGGCGAACCAGGCTCAGCCGGTTGTCATGCGACTCGCCGGGGCGTGGAGCGAGTTGGACCGGCAAACCATTGCTGTCCACGACCGCGTGAAGCGTGCCGATCAGTTCCCTCGCGAGCGCCCATATCCTCAAACTGCTGTCCGCGATCCAGGCTCCGTGCTGCAGGAGTGATCCCGTGCCATCAGCCTGTTGCGCAATTCCAGCGAATGAGAGACTTTCGAGATAAGAACATGACAGATGACAGCAATCGCGACCGAGTTATGGATGCACCTCTTTTCGATCCTGCAGGCAATGGTTCTGTTGACGTTGGCCAACGGCACGCCCGTCGTTGCCAAGAAGATTTTTGGACGATTCTTTGCTCTTCCACTGGATGCCGGGCTCACGTTTTTTGATGGGCGCCCCCTGTTCGGGCCATCGAAGACGATCCGCGGGATCGTGCTCTCGATTTTGGTCACTACCGCAAGCTCGCCGCTGCTCGGTCTTGAATGGAGCGTTGGTATGATCGTGGCCGCGGCCGCCATGGCCGGCGACCTGTGCTCCAGCTTCGTTAAGCGCCGCCTGAATTTCCCGCCCAGCAGCCAGGCGCTCGGGCTCGATCAAGTGCCTGAATCTCTGCTTCCCCTGCTGGCATGCCAGGAGGCGCTCTCATTGACGGTCGTCGATATCGCGCTTGGTGTCGGGATCTTCTTCCTCGGTGAGCTGGTTTTGTCGTGGGTCCTGTACCGCGCGCACCTGCGCGACGAACCATATTAGCGGACCACCTCCCGCCGCAGCGTGTGCAAGGTTATTTCGGGCGGGCAGTTGAAACGCACGGCAACGACGCTCGATCCGACTCCGACAGAGGTGTAACCAAGCATGGTGTGATATTGCCAGGACCCGGCCCCCATGCGCCGCGGCAATACGGAATCAAGAGTGATCGGAATCGATCCGGGCAAACAGATCTGGCCGCCATGCGTGTGCCCGCTCAACAGCAGACTGAAACCCGCATGGGCGGCCTGACGATAGATTTCCGGGGTGTGCGACAACAATATGGAGAATCCGCCATCCGGTATCTGCGACGCGGCCTTTTCGATATTGTCGACCCTGAAGAAGTGTGCGTCGTCGATCCCGGCAAGATAGATCCGCTGGCCGTTGCGTTCGATAGTTTCGCATTCGTTGAGCAGCATGCGGATGCCCATGGCCTCGAGCCCGGGAACCATCTGAATGGTATCGTGGTTGCCGAGCACCCCGTAAACCGGCGCCTTGAGGTGCGCGCACACCCGCGCCATGCCCTCCAGGGCTGCCTCGAACGGCCCGAAGGTCTTTCCGCGAAAATCGCCGGTCAGGACACATGCATCATAATGGAGGCCGTCCAGCAATTGAACGAGATGACGCATCGCCCCCGCATTCATGTCGACATGCATGTCGCTGATGTGGAGGATCGTGAAGCCGTCGAATGATGCCGGCAATTCCTTGAACCGGACCTCGTTGTGCTTGACGACTACGCGCTCCGCGTTCCGTCGTCCGCGCCGGTAGAGACCGGCGATTCTCAGCACGTTCCGGATCACCGAATGGACCGAATACCAATTCTCAATGTGAAAGAAATTGAGCCCCTGGCCGAATGCCTGCGCTTCGTGCGCCGTCTCGATTCCCAGGCGCTGCTTCGCATGCACCGGTCCAAGACGTCGGTCCAACTGCGCCAGAATGTCCTCGTGCATTTGGCAATTTCCCTTGAGATTTGGCCAACCGTCGCGCCTCCGGCGCGACGCCTGATCGGACGACGGTCCCTCATCAATTCGCCGGTTTCAGGCTCGCCTTCCTCGCGGCAACCATGATGAGAACCGCAAAACCTGAAAAGGCAGCACCGGCGAGAAAGGTCGCCGTCGGCCCGAAAGCCTGCCACAGCCAGCCGGCCAGCAGGCTCGCAATCAGCAGCGCGGCGCCGGTCACGAGATTGAACAGGCCGAAGGCCGTGCCGCGCAAGTCCTCAGGGGCGGTATCGGCCACCAGTGCCGACAATAGTCCCTGCGACAATCCCAGATAGAGGCCCCAGAGGCCGACGCCGACGAACACGCCCCAAAGCCCGGGGACAAAGGCCAGCGTGAGATCGGCGATCAGCAGGACGCCGAGCCCGCACAACAGCAGCTTTCCGCGTCCTATCCTGTCCGAGAGAATCCCGGCGGGCGTCGCTATCGCGGCGTAGACCAGGTTCATCCATACGAACACCAGCGGGATCAAAGCCAGCGCTAGTCCTTCGCTTTGCGCTTTCAGCACGAGAAACGCCTGACTAAAGCGCGCCAGGGTGAACACCAGGCCGATGGCAACGACGATCCAGAAGGCCGGGGACAGGCGCAGCAGCTCCTGCCTGCGGATCGGCCAACCGCGTGTCGCTGTGGCCCTGACGCCATCGGGCTCCCTGACGCCCACGACGATCAGGAGTACGGCAAGTGCCGCTGGTACCACCGCCCACCAGAACACCGCGCGGAAATCATTCGCATAGAGGGCCATCAGGGCCATCGCCAGCAATGGCCCCGCAACCCCGCCCACCGTGTCCAGCGCTTGACGGATGCCATAACCGGCGCCGCGGATCGCGGGCGGCGTCACGTCGGCGATCAGGGCATCGCGCGGCGCATCGCGGATGCCCTTGCCGATGCGATCGAGAAAACGTGCGGCCAGAACCTCCCCGGCCGTGCCTGCAAGCGGAAACACCGGTTTGGTGGCGGCAGCAAGTCCGTAGCCGATACCGACCAGAAGCTTGCGTTTGCCGATCCGGTCGGAAAGCGCGCCAGAAAACACCTTGGCGATAGCCGCCGTCGCCTCGGCAATGCCCTCGATTAAACCGACCATCGTCGCACTGGCACCGACCACGGTCACCAGAAATACGGGCAGCAGGCTGTGGACGAGTTCGGAGGAGACATCCATCAGCAAGGAGACAAAGCCAAGTGCCCAGACGCTTCTCGGCACGTCGCGCCATGTCACGGCCGACACTTTTGGTTCAGAACCCATAATTTACACATAGCAGGCCGTCAGGTGCTGATCTTGCGCCAGGTCAAAGCCTTGACCCAATTCGCGCAATGCACCGTGCGGGCGCATCATCCAGCGTGCCGGACAATGACAGTGCATCGCCATTCATCAGCCACTGACAGCCGCATTGTAGTCCGCGTCGGACACCTGCTCCATCCAGGTGGCAAAGCTGCCGTCGAGGGATTCCTGCATGGCGATGTGCACCATGGCGTTGGTCGGCGATGCGCCATGCCAGTGTTGTTCGCCCGGCGGAATCCACACGGTGTCGCCGGGCCTGATTTCCCTCACCGGCTCGCCCAGCGTCTGCACACGGCCGACGCCGGAGATCACATACAGGGTCTGGCCGAGCGGATGGGTGTGCCAGGCGGTCCGTGCGCCGGGCTCAAAGCCGACGCGGGTGGCCACCAGCCGCGCCGGCGCTTCCGCGGCGATGATCGGATCCTGCCAGACGGTGCCGGTGAAATAGTCCTGGGGCGCGCGTGCGGTGGCGCGCGAACCGGCGGCGATGATCTTCATGGCATGACCTCCAATGTGCCTGTCATGGTGAGCTGCGCGATGCACAGCTCACCATAAGAGACTTCGTTCGTTACTTCTTCGACGCGGCGTAGCGCGCCTTGGTCTCGGCATTCATCGGATACAGGCCCGGCAGCACGGCGCCGTTGTTGACCTCCTCGACGATCCACGCCTCCATGCGTTCCTGCTCCGCGCCTTCGGCGAGGATGAGATCGAGGAACGCCTTGGGGATCACCACGGCGCCGTCCTGGTCGGCGACGATGACGTCATCCGGGAAAATGGCAACGCCGCCGCAGCCGATCGGTTCGCCCCAGCCGACGAAGGTGAGGCCCGCCACCGACGGCGGCGCGGCATAGCCGGCGCACCACACCGGCAGGTCGGTGCCGAGCACACCTTCGAGATCGCGGACGGCGCCGTCGGTGACCAACGCGGTCACGCCGCGCTTCTTCATGCGCGCACAGAGGATGTCGCCGAAGATGCCGGCATCGACGACGCCCATGGCATCGACCACCGCGATGCAGCCTTCCGGCATGGCCTCGATGGCGGTGCGGGTCGAGATCGGCGACGACCAGGATTCCGGGGTCGCAAGGTCTTCGCGCGCGGGCACGAAGCGCAGCGTGAAGGCCGGACCGACGAGACGCGGCGCGCCGGGGCGCAGCGGACGGGCGCCGCGCAGCCACACGTTCCGCAGCCCCTTCTTCAGCAGGACCGTGGTGATGGTCGCCGTTGAGACTTTCGACAAAATGGCGATGGCTTCGGGGGTCAGGGACATGGCGCGGGTTCTTCCGGTGAGGTTTGATTGGCGGCGCATCTTGCGGGGCAAAGCGGTCGCGTCAAGGGGCGCCAGCGCGCGTCGCAAGGCGCGCCACGCATGGCAAGCGATCACCCCAGCTTATCGCGTTGATGCGCATTAATTTATTGAAGTCGCACGGTTATTCTCAAAAAGCGAATTCCGTTCCGCGGTGAAACGCGCTAGAGCTGCAGCGTCCAATACCGATGTTGTGAGGCCATGGTCGCGACCCTTTCCCCGCCCCGTATCCTGCCCAGTGGCGACGCCGCGATCACGGTCGAGTTCAGTCGCACCATCGACGCCGACGCCAATCGCCGCGTGCTGGCGCTGGATCGCCATCTGGCGCGCGAGCCGATCATGGGGATCACCGAGACGGTCCCGACCTATCGCTCGCTGCTGGTGCATTACGATCCGCTGCAGATCTCCTTCGATGCGCTCGGCGAACAGCTCGCCGTGCTCGGCCAGTTGCCGGTGCCTGTGGCCGCCCCGACGCGGCGCTGGCGCATTCCGGTGGCCTATGGCGGCGAGAACGGCATCGATCTCGAAGATGTCGCCAGGACGCTGGGGATCACGCCGGACGAGGTGGTGGCGCGCCATGTCGCCGGCGACTATCGCGTCGCCATGATCGGCTTCACGCCGGGCTGGTCCTATCTCAGCGGCCTGCGGGTGGACATGCAGATGTCACGGCGGCAGAATCCGCGGCTGCTGACGCCGGCCGGCACCGTCTCGATCGGCGGTATCCAGACCGGCATCCAGTGCCTCGCCGGCCCCAGCGGCTGGCATCTGCTCGGGCGCACCGCGGTGCGCACCTATCAGCTGCATCGCGACCCGATCTTCCTGCTGGAGCCCGGTGATGCCATCACCTTCTCGGCAGTGGATGAAAAGACATTCGCCGAGCAGGACCGCGCCGCCGATGCCGGCGAATTCGTCGCCGAACTGATGCCATCATGAGCAAGCTTGTCATCACCGCCATCAGTCCAGGAAGCTCGGTGCAGGATGCCGGCCGGTTCGGCGCGCAGCGCTACGGGCTGGTGCCGTCGGGCGCCGTCGATCGGGTGGCGCTGGCCGCCGCCAATGCGCTGCTCGGCAATCCCCTGTTTGCCGCCGCGATCGAGATCGGTCCGCTCAATGCCGTGGTCACCGCGCACGGCGGCGCGGTGCGCGTCGCCCTCACCGGCGCCACCCGCCCTGCCGACGTCGCCGGACAACCGGTCGCGCTGAATTCATCGGTGACGCTCAATGACGGCGAGAGCCTGAATATCGGCGTCGCCCGCGCCGGCGTCTTCGGCTATCTGGCCATCGCGGGCGGCGTCCAGGGCGAGCCGATGTTCGGCAGTCTCGCGGTCAATGCGCGTGCCGGGCTCGGCAGCCCCTATCCGCGCCCGCTGCAGCCGGGCGACGAATTGCAGCTGGCGACTACGGCCGTCAGCAGCAGCGAAAAACGCATCGACCTGCCGGCGCCGGTGGACGGGCCGATCCGCGTGGTGATGGGCCCGCAGGACGACGAGTTCGGCGACGACGCCATACGGGCGTTTCTCGACAGCGAGTGGAAGATCTCGGCGATGAGCGACCGCATGGGCTATCGCCTCGAAGGCCCGGCCATCAAGCACCTGCACGGTCACAACATCGTCTCGGACGGCACCGTCAACGGCTCGATCCAGGTGCCCGGCAACGGCGCGCCGATCGTGCTGATGCCGGACAGGGGCACCTCGGGCGGCTACCCGAAGATCGCCACGGTGATCTCGACGGATCTTGGCCGCTTCGGTCAGACCCAGCCCGGCCGCGGCTTCCGCTTCAAGGCGATCAGTATGGCAGAAGCGCAGGCGGAATACCGCGCCACCGCCGACTTGCTGCGCAGCCTGCCCGGCCGCGTTCATGACGCCGATACGCAGACGCTCGACATCGAGGCGCTGGCCTCGGCCAATGTCGCCGGCGTCGCCGTCAGCGCCACCGACACCTGGAGCTGGCAGACGCAATTGCCGGCGGAGTCCGGCGACTAGTTCCCGAAACCACGAGCGGAAAGCATCCCATGAGCATCGATCTGAACTGCGATCTCGGCGAAAGTTTTGGTGTCTGGGAGATGGGCAACGACGCCGCCATGATCGATCTGGCGACATCGGTGAACATCGCCTGCGGCTATCACGCCGGTGACGCCGACACCATGCGCAAGACCGTGCAGCTCGCCAAGGCGCGCAATGTCTCGATCGGCGCGCATCCCGGCTACCGCGACCTGCACGGCTTCGGCCGCCGGCCGATCGTTGGCCTCACGGCGCTGGAGATCGAGAACCTGGTCGCCTACCAGATCGGCGCGCTGCAATCGATCGCCGCCATGGAAGGCTACAAGGTCACCCATGTGAAGGCGCACGGTGCCATCTCAAACGTCGCCTGCGAGGACGACATGACCGCGCGGGCCATTGCCGCGGGCATCCGCGGCGTCGATCGCAATCTGGTGTTCGTGGTGCTGTCGAATTCCAAGCTGGTCACGGCCGGCGAAGCCGCCGGCCTGCCGCTGGCCCACGAGGTGTTTGCCGACCGCGCCTATGAGGACAATGGCAACCTGGTGTCACGCAAGAAGCCCGGCGCGGTGCTGCACGATCCCGTCATGGTCGCCGACCGGGTGGTGAAGATGGTGCAGGACGGCGCGGTGACGTCCATCACCGGCAAGGTCATCAAGATGAAGATGGACACGGTGTGCATTCACGGCGACACGCCGGGCGCCGTCGACCTCGGCCGCCAGGTCCGCGACGGGTTGAAGGCCGCGGGAATCGACGTGAAGCCGTTCAAGGTCGGGTACTAGGCCGCTGCAGGCCGCGGCCCTCGGACGGATGGCACTCTCTCCACGTCGTCCCCGCGAAGGCGGGGATCCATAAACGCTAGTGAACGAACTGAGACGTTGTAGCGGTGGCTGCCGTTCCAACTAACTCTTTGAGGGTATGGGTCCCCGCCTTCGCGGGGACGACGTGGAGAGCGCTGAGCCCCACGAGAGACCAACGCCCGCCGATGCTACCGGTCGTTCAGCATGCCCTCATGCGGCAGTCCCTCGATCGGGCATTCCTCGACGCCGACCGTGGTGCGCGTGAAAGCCTCGACGTTTTCGCGCGCCTTCTCGGGATCGCTGACCCAGGTCGAATAGAAATCGAACGGACAGCCGCTGACACCCTTGTTGCTTTCGCCCGAATTGATGGTCCCGGTGTAGCCGCGGTGCAGCAGCTTGAACAGGTGGTTTTCCGATTGTCCGTTGCGGCGGGCGTCGCGGATCAGCGATTTCGACAGCGCCGCATACTGGATGCCGTAATCCTCCTCGCCGCATTCGCCGAGCGTGCGGCCGTCGAAACCGATGATCGCGGAGTGGCCGAAATACGAATACACGCCGTCGAAGCCCGACGCGTTGGCGACGGCGACGTAGACGTTGTTGGCCCAGGCCATCGCCTTGGCCATCAGCACCTGCTGGTCCTTGGCCGGATACATGTAGCCCTGGCAGCGCACGATCAGTTCGGCGCCCTTCATGGCGCAGTCGCGCCAGATTTCCGGATAGTTGCCGTCGTCGCAGATGATCAGCGAGATCTTCAGGCCCTTCGGCCCCTCCGACACATAGGTGCAGTTGCCAGGGTACCAGCCCTCGATCGGCACCCACGGCATGATCTTGCGATACTTCTGCACGATCTCGCCACGGTCGTTCATGAGAATGAGCGTGTTGTAGGGTGCCTTGTGCGGATGCTGCTCGTGGCGCTCGCCGGTCAGCGAGAACACGCCCCAGACCTTGGCCTTGCGGCAGGCGGCGGCAAAGATCTCGGTCTCCTCGCCGGGCACCATCGAGGCGGTCGCGTACATCTCCTCGGAATCGTACATGATGCCTTGCGTGGAATATTCCGGAAAAATCACCAGATCCATGCCGGGCAATCCGGACTTCATGCCGACGATCATGTCGGCGATCTTCTGCGCGTTGGCCAGCACCTCGGCCTTGGTGTGGAGCCGCGGCATCTTGTAGTTCACGACGGCGACGCCGACGGTGTCCTTGCTGGATGAAATATCGCCGTGGTGCATTGCCATCATCTCCTTGCAGCAACCGATTCAGGCCGGCGACATGCAAGGCGGACAGGATCGCATCGATCCCGCCGAAATCATGCCGCGCCGAACCTGACCCACAGTCAGCCAGCGACCGCTGCGCGGCCATACGTGGATTCGCGGATATCGGGAGATTTGGGAGAAGCAGCGTCCCGTCGAAGGGCGTTCGCAATGCCCTTCAGCAAACGGCAAATGTCGATCAGAACGGATGGACCGACAGCGTCCCGAACACGATGGCCGCGATCAGCGCGAACGAGGTGTACAGCGCAAAAGTCTGCAGCCGGGCGGCCTGGCGCCCCGGCACCGTCCGGGCATGCACGTGGAGGCGGGCTTCCGCAGACAGTTCGCGCATGGTGGTTCTCCAACGGTGCATCTTGCCTCTAAGCAAAGGCCGGACGCCCCAAAACGCAAGCCATGGCCGAAAAAAGCAACGCCGACTCCGTCGAAGACTCGACCGGGAGATAAAAATTCTCTGCGGCGAATCTTTGGAGAATTTTATTCGGCGGCATTTGATCGAGCGACGGTAATTCCCGACAGCGGCACGCGTGGCGGCACGGCGCCGACTCGCGTGCCGCTGCGGCAGTACGGCCGGCAGTACCGGCAACCGATACCGCTCAATAGACGTCCTGCTGGAAGCGGCCGTTCTTCTTGAGGTTGGCGACGAACAGCACCGCCTCATCGGTCGAGCGCGCACCGTGCTGGGCGACGATATCGACCATGGCGCGTTCGACGTCCTTGGCCATGCGCTTGGCGTCGCCGCAAATGTAGACGTGCGCGCCTTCCGCCAGCCAGGTCCAGACGTCGCGACCGACCTCGCGCATGCGGTCCTGCACGTAGAACTTCTCGCCGGCATCGCGCGACCACGCCAGCGACAGCCGGGTCAGGAATCCCTCGCTCTTCATGGCGTTGAGTTCGTCGGCATAGAAGAAATCCGTGGCGCTGCGCTGGTGGCCGAAGAACAGCCAGTTCTTGCCGGGCGCGCGGGTCGCCTTGCGGTCGTGCAGGAAGGCGCGGAACGGCGCGACGCCGGTGCCCGGCCCGACCATGATGATCGGCACATTGGGATCCTCCGGCAGCGCAAAACCGTGGGCCTTCTGCACGTAGACCTTGAGCTGGTCGCCGGGCTGGATGCGATCGGCGAGAAAGCTGGAAGCCAGCCCATGGCGCTTCCGCTTGCCGACCACGTAGCGCACCACGTCCACCGTCAGCGACAGTTTTCCCGGCGTGGCATTGTGCGACGACGAGATCGAATACAGCCGCGGCTGCAACGGCTCCAATGCCTCGACGAAGGCCTCGGGATGCGGCCGGACGTTGGAGAACTTCTGCAGCGCTGCCATCACGTCCAGCGTCGCCGCATCGCCGTCGGGATCCTCGCCCTGCGCCAGCGCGCGTGCCTTGGCACGCGTCGCGCCGCCGGTGAGATAGGAGATCAGCTCAAACAGGCTGTCCGGCGCCGGCGCCAGCGACACCTCGTTCTGCAGCACGTCGCGCAGCGTCTTGCCGCGCACTTCCGTGGTATGCGAGGCGCCGAGCAATGCGATGATCTGGTCGACGTGGCCGAGATCGTTGGACGCGAAAATGCCGAAGCTGTCGCCGACCACGTAATCGAGGCCGCAGCCCGACAGGTCGAAGTCGATGTGCCAGGTCTCCTTCTCGGAGCCCTTTCCGTTGAGCAGCCGGCGGCCGAGAAAGACGGCCGGCGCCGGGTTGTCGCGCGAGCGGCCGAGCGTCGAGGGATCTGGTGCCGCTGCCGCGACCGGCTCCGTGGTTTCGGCCTTGATTGCCGGCACAGCCGCACCAGCCGCCGGCGCCTTCTCCAGCTCTTCGTGCAGCACCTTCAGCATCCGCGCGGTTTCCTTGCCGCCGGGGACGCAGAGGTTGAGCCGCGCCTCGGCCTTGCCGGCCAGCGCATCGGCGTAGTCGTTGCAGTTATAGCCGCACTGGCCGCAGTCCTGCTGCGCCATCGCCGCCATCATCTTCCGGCGCAGCGGCTTGCCTTCGGCGAGCTTCATGCGGTCGGCGAGCGGCATGGTCTGGTCGTGCCACGGCGCGCCGTCGTCCTCTTCCGCCATCACGGCAGCACCCTGCTCCGCCGACAGCGGCGTGGGCGCATCCGACAGCAGGCCGGCGAAGAAGCCGTTCAGCCACGAACGCTGCGCTTCCGAGAACGGCGCAGACGCAGGAATGATCTCTACCTTGGGGGGCGGCGTCATCTGGTTCATGCGGACACCTGTGCATCGGCGAGCTGTCGCAACGTCTCGCCGTCGTGGCGGCGTGCGAAAGTGAGGAAGGTTTCGTCGGGCGAAGCACGGTTCGCCATGTAGGCCTTGAGCAGTTTTTCGACGACGACCGGCGCGTCCTCGGACTTGATATCGCGATAGACCTCCTGCCCGACATCCGCCGATGGGCCGAAGCCGCCGCCGGTGAAGATATGGAAGCCGTCGACGGTATCATCGCTGTCGCCGACCGCGACGCGCGCGCCGATCATGCCGATATCGCTGATGTAATGCTGCGCGCAGGAATGATGACAGCCGGTAAGATGGATGTTGAGCGGCGTGTCGACCGCCACGCGCGGCTCGCACCAGTCGGCCACGGTGGCCGCCGTGCGCTTGGTGTCGGCATTGCCGAATTTGCAGCCGGCGCGTCCGGTGCAGGCAATCAGCCCGGCGCGGATTTCCGAAGCCTTCACCGCCAGCCCCATCGCCTCGATCGCCGCCGTCGCCAGCGCCACGTTGGCATCGCCGACGCCGGACAGCAGCAGGTTCTGCCACACCGTGAGGCGGATCTCGCCATCGCCGAGGTCGCGCGCGATCTTCGCCAGGCCGCGCATCTGGTCGGAGGTGACCTTGCCCAAGGGCAGCGCGACGCCGATCCAGTTCAGGCCGTCCTGCTTCTGCTCGTGCACGCCGAGATGCGCGTTGCGTTCGAAGGCCGGACGCGGCGCCAGTGCTTCGGCCGGAACGCGGGTGAACTTGTGGCCGAGCTTCTCCTCGACCAGCACCAGAAACTTGTCCATGCCCATGCCGTCGATGACATATTTCAACCGCGCCTTGAGCCGGTTGGTGCGGTCGCCGAGGTCGGTGAACACGCGCACGATGGCATCCGACACCTTTGTCGCGTCGGCCGGCTTGACGATGATGCCGGTATCCTTGGCAAAGTCCTTGTGGCCGGTGATGCCGCCGATCCCGAGCTTGAACCAGATGCCCGGCTCGACGCCAAAACCGTCCTTCACCTCGACCGCGGCGAAGGCGATATCATTGGTGTCTTCCAGCACCGCGATCTTGCCGGCGCCGTCGAAGGCGACGTTGAACTTGCGCGGCAGGCCGGTCAGCGAGCGGTCGTTGAGGATGTGATAGTGCCACTCGCGCGCATAGGGCCTTGTATCGAGAATTTCCTGCGGGTCGATGCCGGCGGTCGGCGTGCCCGTGACGTTGCGGATGTTGTCGGCGCCGGAGCCGCGCGAGCACAGGCCGAGATCCTGAATGCCCTCGATCAGCATCACCGCGTGCTTCGGCGGGATCTCGCGGACCTGCAGGTTGGCGCGGGTAGTGACGTTGGCGAACGGCGCGCACAGCCGGTCCTGCAGGTCGGCCATGCCAGCGAACTGCCAGTGGGTCATGATGCCGTTGGGAATCCGCAGCCGGCACATGTAGGAATCCTGCGTCGGCCCCACATAGAACAGGCCGTAATAGCGCCAGCGGAAATTGTCGGCCGGCGACGGCCGCGCGTCGATCGCGGCCTGTTCCTTCAGGCGCGAATAGGCGTCGAACGGATGTTCCTCACGCTTCCACTTTTCCTGATCGACCAGCTTCTTGCCGGCCGCAAGCGTGCGGTCCTGCGCCCTGATGTGCGGCGCCTCCGGCCCGGTCGGTTCGGCACTGGCCTTGGCCGATCCGCCGCCGCCAAGCCCCTTGCCGACGCGGCTGATCTGCAGGCCGGTGGTAAAGCCTTCCAGGTAGCGCTTCTGTTCGTCGGTGAAATCGACGGAGACGGTCTCGATTTTCATGATTGCGACGAAGCTCCTGCAGCCACTCGCGTGGCGTCAACGGGGAAACGGAACGACTAACCGCACAGAACTCAGGGCACATGGCGCATCTGATGTCTGGAACGGTCCGATCAGCCTCGTTGCTGCGGAAATCCATCTTGGATAGTGGCCAGCGGGCATCTGCGAACGCTGACTGGACCAAGACATTCAAGTCTTGTGCCAACAGATCGACGAAATATTAAACATTGTTTTCAATGCGTTAGATCATTCGCCGGGGAGCGCGGCTGCACGGAGTGCCATCATTCTGCACCGCACGCTCAATAATTAGACGGCGATTAAATCGCCGCCACCCTCCTCCTCGAAGCCTCATCCTGAGGAGCCGCGCTCTTGCGCGGCGTCTCGAAGGATGGCCGCAGGCAGCGTCCCGGCCTCATGGTTCGAGACGCGCCCGAAGCCGGGCGCTTCTCACCATGAGGGACGTGGACGGCGCAGGGCGCGTCTCTAAGCCTCATTTCAGGATGAGGGCTAACCTGCGAAATGGCCGCTTCACCCCTTCATCCGCGCGATCTCGAACGCCGCCAGATGCGCTGCGATATTCTCGGGGTCGAAGGCCGGCCCGGCAAATGCGCCGATGGTGTCACCGGTGGCGGTTGGCGGGGCCGCGCGGCCAAGCGCGGCGTCGTAGAGGTCCGGACGGAACACCGCCTCGGCAGTCTGCAGCGCCTCCGGGCTGAACGGTGTCTGGCCCCAGCGCACCATCTGGGCATAGAGCCAGGCCGCCTGGGTGGGATCGGGCCTGGCCGCGCCATTGCGGCCGAAGGCCATGAAGTTCGAATTTTCGCGCGGCACCCCGCCCTTCGCCGTCGGCAGACGGCCCGCCAGCACGGCATGAATGATCGCGGCGTCGGCATCGACGCGGTCGGGGCGCGCCAGCATGGCCGAGACCTCGTCGCGATTCCCCGGCTCTTCGATAAAGTCGGCGGCCTTCTGGTGCGCGCGGATCAGCGCCGCCACGGTGTCCGGGTGGTCCTCGGCCCAGCGGCTGCGCATTGCCAGCACCTTCTCGACGGCGCGGGTCAGAATGTCCGGGCCGAAATGCAGGATGCGGCCAATGCCGCGATCGGCCGCCACCGCGTTCCACGGCGCGCCGACGCAAAAGCCGTCCACATGACCGTTGGTCAGGCTGTCCACCATGTAAGGCGGCGGCAGCACGACCAGATGCACGTCCTCGTCGGGATCGACGCCGCCGGCCGCCATCCAGAACCGCAGCTGGTAATTATGCGTCGAGAACGGGAACGTCATGCCGAAGGTCAGGGGTTCGGCGCCGCTCTTGCGCCTGTCCGCCACGACCCTGGCCAGCGCCTGCGCGGTGGCCAGGGGATCGGCGATGTCGCCTTGCAGATGCGCCACGATCTGGTCGTGCAGCGCCGGCGACACGGTGATGGCGTTGCCGTTGAGATTGAGCGTGAACGGCGAAATGATCGGCACCTTGACGTGGCCGAGCCCGAGGCTCGAGGCGATCGCCACCGGCGCCAGCAGATGGGCGGCGTCGAACAGGCCGATATTCAGCTTGTCGCGGACGTTCGACCACGACACCTCGCGCACCAGGGTGACGTCGAGCCCTTCGGCGGCGGCGAAGCCCTTGTCGACGGCGACGATCAGCGAGGCAGCATCGACCAGCGGGATGAAGCCGACGTGAAGCGGTTGAACGGTCATTTCAGCAACTCCGCCGCGGTGATGATCGACTGCGCGATATCTCCGATTTTCTTTTTCTCGCGCATCGCGGTGGAGCGCAGCAGCACATACGCCTCCTCTTCGGTGAGGCCTTTCAGTTTCATCACGATGCCCTTGGCGCGGTCGATGGTCTTGCGGTCTTCCAGCGCCGACTTGGTGCGTTCGAGCTCGTCCTGCAGCTTCGAGAAGGCATTGAAACGCGAGATGCAGAGGTCGAGGATCGGCTTGATGCGCTCCTTCTTGAGCCCGTCGACAATGTAGGATGATACCCCCGCATCCACCGAGGCGCGCGCCGACTCCGAATCGCTCTGGTCGACGAACATCGCCACCGGCCGGCGCACCGCGCGGCTGACCTGGAACATCTGCTCCAGGATGTCGCGGCTGGGATTCTCCAGATCGATCAGGATCACGTCCGGGTCCAGCGCATAGATCCGCGCCAGCAGGTTGTGCATTTCGCGGATGTGCTGGACGTCCACATAGCCGGCCTCCCGCAGCCCCTCCTCGAGGATCGCGGCCCGGATCGGGCTTTCGTCGACAATGACAATTTTTGGAGACGTTTCGGCGCCCATGGATGACTCGTGTTCCGCAGCAGGAGCACCCATAGCACGGGTGCGCATGGCTTAAAGCCTTGTATTTGTGGGCAAATGAGACTAGCTCCTGCCCTTCAATCAGGCAGATCGAACATGCAGCAGGCCCCCGCGCCAAAAATCTCCTTTGTTTCGCTGGGATGCCCCAAGGCCCTGGTGGATTCCGAGCGCATCATCACCCGGTTGCGGGCCGAAGGCTATGAGCTGGCGCGCAAGCATGATGGCGCCGACATCGTCATCGTCAACACCTGCGGCTTCCTGGACAGCGCCAAGGCGGAATCGCTCGGCGCCATCGGCGACGCCATGGCGCAGAACGGCAAGGTGATCGTCACCGGCTGCATGGGCGCGGAGCCCGAGCAGATCGAGGCGGCCTATCCCAACGTGCTGTCGATCACCGGGCCGCAGCAATATGAGAGCGTGCTGGAGGCGGTGCACCGCGCGCTGCCGCCGGTCTACAATCCGCATCTCGATCTGATGCCGCCGCAGGGCATCAAGCTGACGCCGCGGCACTATGCCTATCTGAAGATTTCCGAGGGCTGCAACAACCGCTGCAGCTTCTGCATCATCCCGAAGCTGCGCGGCGATCTCGTGTCGCGCCCCGCCAACGAGGTGCTGCGCGAGGCCGAGAACCTGGTGAAGGCCGGCGTCAAGGAATTGCTTGTCGTGTCGCAGGACACCTCGGCCTATGGCGTCGACATCAAATACGCCACCAGCATCTGGAAGGACCGCGAGGTCCGCGCCAAATTCTTCGATCTGGCGAAAGAGCTCGGCGAGTTCGGCGCCTGGGTGCGGCTGCAGTATGTCTATCCCTACCCGCATGTCGACGAAGTCATCGGCCTGATGAATGCCAACAAGAACGTGCTGCCCTATCTCGACATCCCGTTCCAGCACGCCGCTCCGGACGTGCTGAAGGCGATGAAGCGCCCGGCAGCGCAGGACAAGACGCTGGCACGGATCAAGAAGTGGCGCGAAGAGTGCCCGGACCTGACCTTGCGCTCGACCTTCATCGTCGGCTTCCCCGGCGAGACCGAGAGCGACTTCCAGTATCTGCTCGACTGGCTGGAAGAAGCGCAGATCGACCGCGTCGGCGCGTTCAAGTACGAGTCGGTGGCCGGCGCGCCGTCCAATGCGCTGGGCAATGCCGTGCCGGAAGAGATCAAGCAGCAGCGCTGGAACGCGCTGATGGAGCGCCAGCAGAAGATCTCGGCACGCCGCCTCAAGCGCAAGGTCGGCACCCGCCAGCAGGTGATCATCGACGAGGTCGGCCCGACCGTGTCGAAAGGCCGTTCGAAATCCGACGCGCCGGCCATCGACGGCGCGGTCTATGTCTCCGCCCGTCGCCCACTGAAGGTCGGCGAGATCGTCACCGCCAAGATCGAACGCGCCGATGCGTACGATCTTCATGGAAGCGTGGCGGGGTTTTAACTAACCCAGTCGCGCGCGCTTCTTCCTTCTCCCCTTGTGGGAGAACGTGGCGCCGACGAAGTCGGCGTCGGATGAGGGGGACTTCTGGGCCCGGAGCTTGCGGCTACCCCTCACCCGGCCGCGCTACGCGCGTCCACCCTCTCCCACAAGGGGAGAGGGGAAGAAGAGTCTGCGCAACTCCTCTTGACACACCACACCCCGCAGCTGTATTCGCCCGTCATGACCTTCAACCGGACCATGACCCGCGCTGCCCTCCGTCGTCGCTCCTGCGACGATGCCGGGTTGCGCCATGTCCGAAGACGACGCTGAACGCCTGACGTTCGGTACGTTTCGAGAAGGCCGCACCCGCAGTGCGGCCTTCTTGCGTTTGGGGCCGCCTGTTCATTCCGCACAGGAGACCGCCATGACTATCGCCACCCATCCGTTCGACGCCCTGATGGATATCACGCCTCGGCCGCCCGTCGTCTTCGCCAGAGGCGAAGGCAGCTGGCTGTGGGACGACACCGGCAAGCGCTATCTCGACTTCATCCAGGGCTGGGCGGTCAACAGCCTCGGCCACTCGCCACCCGTTCTGATCGACGCGCTGACCGCGCAGGCCAAACGGCTGATCACGCCGAGCCCGGCCTTCTACAACGACGCCAGCCTCAGGCTGGCCGCGGCGCTGATCGCCCACAGCGCCTTCGACCAGGTGTTCTTCACCAGCTCCGGCGCCGAAGCCAATGAGGGCGCGATCAAACTCGCGCGCAAGTTTGGCGCGCTGCATCGCAATGGCGCTTACGAGATCATCACCTTCGAAAACTCGTTTCACGGCCGCACGCTGGCGACCATGTCAGCGTCGGGCAAGAAAGCCTTCGAGCCGCTGTTCGAGCCGAAGGTGCCGGGCTTCCCCAAGGCCATCACCAATGACCTAGCCTCGGTGGAACGGCTGATCGGCGCCAACACGGTGGCGGTCATGCTGGAGCCGATCCAGGGCGAGTCCGGCGTGTGGCCGGCGACACCGGAATTCCTGCAGGCGCTGCGCGCGCTGACAAGGGAGCGCGGGCTGCTGCTGATCGTCGACGAGATCCAGACCGGCATGGGACGGACCGGTACGCTGTTTCACCACGAGCAGGCCGGCATCGCGCCGGATATCATGACGCTCGGCAAGGGCATCGGCGGCGGCGTGCCGCTCGGCGCCCTGCTCGCGACAAATCATGCAGCCGTGTTCGAGCATGGCGACCAGGGCGGCACCTTCAACGGCAATCCGCTGATGTGCGCGGCGGGACTTGCGGTGCTCACGCACATCGCCGAGCCGGCCTTCCTGAAGTCGGTGCGCGACCACGGCCTGTTTCTCGCCGACGAGCTGCAGCGCATCTCGGCGCGGCATGGGCTCGGCGGCGTGCGCGGCAGCGGGCTGCTGCTGGCGCTCGACCTGAAGCGGCCGATCGCGGCCGCCGTGGT